>NZ_JAUCZG010000004.1 GCF_030373225.1 Hydrogenophaga sp.
CCCCTCGGGGGGCAGCGGACCACGCGCAGCGGGGGAGCGTGGGGGCAACGGACTCGCCGCCGGGCCGCCCCAAGGCGGGTCAGCCCCCTCGGGGGGCAGCGGACCACGCGCAGCGGGGGAGCGTGGGGGCAACGGACTCACAACCTGCCCAGGGCCTGGACTTTCCAGGCGAGCCAGAACTTGCGCAAGGGCGTCAGGCTCACGCGCTGCGTCAGCACCAGCAGCGGGTCGGCGGCGATCTCGCGCAGCAAGGTGCGGTAGATGCTGGCCATCATCAGCCCGGGCTTCTGGGCGCGGCGGTCGGCCGCAGGCAGCAGGGCCAGCGCGTCGTCGTAGGTCTGCAGCGCACGCGTGCACTGGAACTGCATGAGGGCGGTGAAGCGGCGGTTGAAGTCGGCCACGTCGGTGCCGGGTGCGGCGCCGCGCTGCAGCAACTCGTGCGCCCTCACGTTGAAACTCTGCAGTTCGTTGACCGGCAGGTAGATGCGCCCGCGAGCAGCGTCTTCGCCCACATCGCGCACGATGTTGGTGAGCTGGAACGCCAGGCCCAGGCGGTGCGCGTAGGCGGTGGTCTGCAGCTGCGTCTGGCCAAAAATGTTGGCGGCCACTTCACCCACCACGCCGGCCACGAGGTGGCAGTAGCGCTGCAGGTTGGCGAAATCCAGGTAGCGGTTCTGCTCCAGGTCCATCTGGCAACCGTCGATCACGGCGCTCAGGTGCCGGGCTTCGATGCCGTAGGTCGCGCTCAGGGGCATCAGCGCACGCATCACCGGGTGGGTGGGGGCGCCGGCAAAGGCCTGCGCCACTTCGCGCCGCCACCAGGCCAGTTTGGTTTGCGCCAGTGCCGGGTCGCTCACCTCGTCCACCACGTCGTCCACCTCGCGGCAGAACGCGTAGAACGCGGTGATCGCGGCGCGTCGCTCGGCGGGCAGGAACAGGAAGGCGTAGTAAAAGCTGCTGCCCGACGCTGCGGCTTTTTGCTGAACGTAGTCTTGGGGAGTCATGGGCGGTTTGTTTTGCCAAGTGTACGTACCGCCGCTCGCCCCCGACGCAGCCGGGCTGACCTGCCGTCCTCCCGCTGGCAAAAGCCCGCCCCTGCAATGGACTACTGCTTTGCTCAAGCGCTCGGCGGCTCGTGCCGCAAACCAGCCCGCGAGGCGTAGCATCCGCCTGCAATCTTGCAATTTCCCACGAGGTCAACAATGAACGGTTCGAATCGTCGCGTTTTCATGCTTCAGGTCGCGGCCGGCAGCACGGCTCTGATGGCCGCGTCTGCGGCCCAGGCCCAGGCCGCCATGGTCAACGAGAAAGACGCCCAGGCTGCCGCACTCGGCTATGTGGCCGACTCCACCAAGGTGGACGCCAAGAAGTATCCCAAGCATGCCGCCACGCAGCTGTGCAGCAACTGCCAGCTCTATGCGGCCAAAGCCACCGACCCGGCGGGCCCTTGCGCCCTGTTTCCCGGCAAGCTGGTGGCCGGCAAGGGCTGGTGCAGCGCCTACGTCAAGAAGGCCGGCTGACCACCGCCTGAGTGGGGCGCTGGCGCTGCCAGCGCTTCACGATGTCCCAGCCGTGTGCCACGCCCGATGCGCTCAGGCACACGGCGACCCAGGGCCAGGCCAGCCCGCCCAGAGCCGCACGCACGGCCAGCATCAGGCACAGGCCCGAGAGCATGTTCAAGGCGTATTCGCGTGGCGCCAGGCCACGGCCTGAGATGCGGTGGTAAAGCCACAGACCCACCCCCTCTAGCACGGTGAAAACGATGACGGCGTCGAGCAGCCAGCGGATCGGCCAGAAGTCCGTCACACGCGCGCAAAGCCCAGCAGGTGGCTCATGTCCTTCAGAAAAATGCGCACATGCGCCATCGGTTTCTTGCGCGCGAGCTGCTTGTTCATGTAGGACTCGAACGTGAGTTGCTGGACGTCGCGGTCTTCGCAGATCTTCACGAAACGCTCGCGGCGCTTCTCGTTGACATACCAGAACCACTGCATGATGCCGAGCACCATGAAGACGGTGCCGTGCAGCTTCATGAAGCGCTTGCGTGCCAGCTTGAGCGCACGCACATCACCAGTGGCCAGCAGTTCATGCGCGGCCTGTGCAGCCAGTTCCCCGCCGAGCATGGCGTAGTAAATGCCCTCACCCGAAGCCGGTGCCACCACGCCGGCTGCGTCCCCTGCGAGCACCACGTCGCGGCCGTTGTCCCAGCGTTTGAGCGGTTTCATGGGCAGTGGTGCGCCTTCGCGGCGCAGCGTCTCGCATCCCGCCAGACCACTCGCTTCGCGCATCTTCTGAACCGAGCCGCGCAACGAGAAGCCCTTGTCGGCGCTGCCGGTGCCAATGCTCATGGTGTCCCCGTGCGGAAACACCCAGCCGTAGAAGTCGGGAGAGAAACGGCCCTGGTAATAGACGTCGCAGCGCGTGCCGTCGTAGCCGGCGGGCTGCACCCCGGGGGCGGGTGCGCGCACGATCTCGTGGTAGGCGAACACGTACTGGGTGTCCTCCACGCCGGGCACGCCGCCCTGGCGGGCCACCTGTGACTTCGCGCCATCGGCACCGACGATCACGCGTGCGCGCACCCGCGCCGGCGTGCCCTCTGTGCGCTGGTTGCGCTCTCGAGCGGTGTAGTGCACGACGCTGGTGCCATCGGGGTCGCGGCTGATTTTTTCGAACAGGCCAGTGCGTCGCTCGGCACCTGCGGTGGCAGCGCGCGCGCGCAGCCATTCGTCGAACGTGTCGCGGTTGACCATGCCGACAAAGCCGTTGTCGATCGGGATGTCGACGTGTTTGTTCGACGGCGCGATCATGCGCGCGCACTGCGCCTTGGCCACCAGCAGCTCGTCGGGGATCTCGAAATCCTTGATCAGGCGCGGCGGAATGGCGCCGCCACACGGCTTGATGCGGCCGGCGCGATCGAGCAGCAGCACCGAACGGCCCTGGCGGGCAAGCTCGTGTGCTGCCGTGGCGCCGGCAGGGCCGCCACCGATCACCACCACGTCGAAGATTTCTTCTGTGTTCATGACAGTTGCCTGGGGTTGGGGCCGACGGCGAAAGCGTCACCGGCGTTGGGGAAAGGGGAGCTCCGGACCAGGGCCCGGGCAGCGTGTGACGGCGTGGGGGCCGAGATGCGCCAGGCCAGCGCGGCCGAAAGCAGGAACAGCAGGGCTTCGAGGGCGAACACCGTGGCGTAGGCCGATCCCGGTGTGGCGATCAGCCAGCGCGCGAGGTCGCTGGCCCCGGTGCCCACCAGGCCACCGAGCCCGAAGGCCACCGCCTGTGCCGCGCCCCACAGGCCCATGCGCACCCCTTCGCGCGCCTGCCGGCCTTCGCTGGCCAGCCGCATCATCGAGCCGATGGCACCAATGGAGAACGCACCGTTGGCCAGGCCCAGGGCAAACACCGTGGCCTTCAGCGGTGCGCCCTCGCCGTGCAGGCCCGCCAGTGTCAGACCCAGCAGGGCCAGGGCCGAGGCGATGCAGCCGCCGATGGTCCAGCCGCGCAGGGAACCGATGCGGCCCAGCATCCTGTGCGAGGGGAAGCGCGCCGCCAACGCGCCGGAAAACGCCACCAGCAACATGCCGGCCAGCACACCGCCGTGCTGAACACCCGAGAGCTGGGTGGATTCGCCCGGCGTGTAGCCGAACACCGTGCCGGCAAACGGCTCCAGGATCAGGTCTTGCGCGCTGTAGGCCAGCATCGAGACAAACACGAAGATGGTTAAGCGCCGTGCCACCGGTTCTTCCCACACCTGGGCCAGTGCCTCCTTGAAGCCGGGTGCGTCGCCGTCTGGGCGCTCGTACCGTGCCTGTTCGCCCTCCAGCCCGCGCAGGGCCGCCAGCGCGAGCACAAAGGCGATCAGTGACACGCCGGCGGTGACCGCCAGAAGGCGTTCGGGTGAGTAGGGCTCGAGAAAGTGGCCGGCCAGTCCGGCGGTGAGTGCAAAGCCTGCGATCATCATCATCCAGACCAGGGTGGCCGCACCCGCCCGGCGCCCGGCCGGCACGCGTTTGGCCAGCATCACCAGCAGCGAGGTGCCGCTGGCGCTCACGCCCAGGCCCACCAGCGCAAATCCGAGCACGGCCAGCGCGATGCCGGATGCGCGATCGGTGGCCATCCACACCGTGCCCAGCGCCGCCACCACGCCGCCGATGCCCAGCACCGCCATGCCGCCCACGATCCAGGGTGTGCGGCGCCCGCCCACGTCAGAGCCGTGACCCATGCGGGGTCGCGCGATCTGCACCAGGTAATGCAAGGCCACCAGCATGCCCGGCAACAGGGCGGGCAAGGCCAGCTCGACCACCATCACGCGGTTCAGGGTGGAGGTGGTCAGCACCACGATGGCCCCCAGGGCCATCTGCACCAGACCGAGGCGCGCGATGCTGCCCCAGCCGAACGGTGTCATGCGCCCGCTCCCGTCATGGACCGCAGGGCGAAGGCGCTGACCATCATTCCTGAAACGAACAGGGGCACACCGAAACCGCTGTACCAGAGCGCGCGGGGGGTGGGGTCGGCGAGGAAGCGGCGCATCATCACGCCCTGCGCCAGCAGCAAGGCCGTCACTCCGGCGGCGTGCCAGGGCTGGCCCCAGGCCAGCAGCAGCGCGATCACCACCAACTGCGGCACGGCCATGAACCAGCAGGCCACGCGAGCAGCTCGGTCCACGCCCAGCTGCACCGGCAGGGAGCGCACGCCCATCTGGCGGTCGCCCGCCACCGCCTTGAAATCGTTGAGCGTCATGATGCCGTGGGTGCCGGCGCTGTAGAGCGCGGCCAGCACCAGCGATTCGCCGCCGGGCATGGCGCCGCCGGCCATGACGGCCGCGCCGGTGATCCAGGCGATGCCCTCGTAGCTGATGCCGCAGGCCGCATTGCCCCACCAGCCGTTTTCTTTCAGGCGCACCGGTGGCGCGCTGTAGGCCCAGGCCAGCAACAGCCCGAGTGCAGCGGCGCCGAAGCCCCAGGGACCCAGCAAGGTCGCCACCGCCAGCGACACCGCGGTCCAGAGAACGGCCAGGTACAGGCCCCAATGGCCGGGGATGCGGCCGGACGGGATCGGTCGCTGCGGCTCGTTGATGGCATCCACATGGCGGTCGTACCAGTCGTTCACCGCCTGACTGGTGGCGCACACCAGCGGCCCGGCCAGCGCCACGCCCACCGCCGCCAGCAACCAGCGCCCGTCCATCGACACACCGGAGGCCACCACCCCGCAGGCAAACGCCCACATCGGTGGAAACCAGGTGATGGGTTTGAAGAGCTCGGTGACAGCCGAAAGCGCCGGGAGTTGCATGGGAAAGGTTGTACCTCTCTCACGAACAAGTGTCAAAGAAAAATGACACATGAAGTGTCAACCAAGGGAAAACCCGGGCAAGCCGAAGCTCCGGGAAGCCGACCGGACGAAAAAAAACCAGCCGGAGCGACTGGTCATTTTCAGGGGCACCGCGGATCCGGCTGCGCCGGTCCCAGGTGCCGCCCCCCTCCCGCCGCAGGCGAGAGAGGGGGGAGCCGCAAAGCGGCGCGGGGGGTGTTTCCCTCAGTGCGTGTCTTCGCCAACGCCTTCGAGGATGCCGAAGCGGCGCAGCTTGATGTAGAGGCTCTGGCGCGAAAGGCCGAGCATTTCCGCAGCGGATGCGCGGTTGTCACCGGTGAGTTCGAGCGCGGCTTCAATGCAGAGCTGCTCGATCAGGTCGGTGGTTTCTCGCACGATGTCCTTGAGCGGCAGGCGGCCCACCAGCTCGGTCATCTGGCTGGCCGAGCGGGGCAGTTCCTTGCTGGCGCGGGTTTCAATGCCCAGGCGCCGGCCCACATCGCGGATGGTGAAGCCCAGACACCGCTGGGAACCGGCGTTCACCGCCACCGCCGAGATCTCGACCTCGGAGGTGGAGCCGTATTCGCCGCGCAGCTGCGTGGCAAACAGGCGCACGCTGCCGTGTTGTCGCAGGTTGGTGAGCAACACGCGGAAATCCACGCCGGTGCGCCCCAGCCATTTTTCCAGCACTTCGCCCCGGGCCTGGTCTTCGCTGCCGAGCTGACCGAGTTCGAGGAACGCGCGGTTGGCGCTCAGGATACGACCGTCGAGATCGGTCACGACCAGCGCATCGGGTGCACTCTCCATCACCTGGAGCAGCTGGCGCTTGCTGGCCGCCATGCTGGGCGCTGCCATGTCCATCGGGCGGGTGAAGCGCAGCAGGAAGTGCAGGGTGTTTTCCTGCCGGAACTGAGAGGCAGACACCACCATGTCCTGCGTGGAATCGACCAGACGGATGGTGCAGGGATCGGCGCGGCCGCTGGAGCGCAAGCGGTCGAGCATGTCGCGCACCGCCGTCTGGCTGGCCACGTCGAGGCTGCTGAGCAGGGTCCAGCCGGGCAGGCGCGACGGTTCGCCGAACAGTTCGTGGGCCGCGGGGTTGGCTTCCTCGAGCTTGTCGATCGAGCCTTCCAGAATGAGCACGGGCTCGGAGGCCATCTGGAACAGCAGGCGGTAGCGCGTTTCCACCTGGCGCAGACGCCAGTAGTCGCGCTCCATGGACTGCTGCGCCGAGACCAGGCGCTGCTGCAGCGCCACCTGGCCGCGCAGGTCGCGGCCGAACGCCACGCTGTGGGAGACCTGGTCGGCCTGGCCCTGAGTCTTGCGAAGAACCTGAACCACCGAGTAGGACAAGGGCAGGTCGGCCCGGTCGCTCATGGGATGGTTCACATGGCGCCAGCGGATGCTCTCAGGCCCCTGGTCGTCCTGCGGACCGAGCAGGTCCTCGATCTTGGGCTTGCTCTCGATCGTGACCGTCTGGGACCAGGGCTTGCCGATCCAGTCCTGGCAGCCCAGGCCCATCATGTCCTTGCCGATCAGGGCCATGTCCTGGATCACGCCCTCGTTGTCCAGGATCAGGACCACGTCAGCCGAGGCGGTCACGAGTTCCGCTGCCGCCTCTGCGTCCAGACCGGCCAGGAACTGGTCGGCCTTTTGAAAGGGCCTGTGGACATAGGCCTGTGACGCCTGCGACATGTTGGACTTTCGTGGTACTGGCAAGATCAATATGTGGGCGAGCGGGCTTCAAGCTGACGTCTCACCTGGTTGTCGGCCAGAAGTTTTTCTGCCAGAGCCGGGGCAGCAGGTCCGTCGGTGATGATGGCATCGGCGGGCAGCTGGTGACCGAAATCCGGGCGCAAGGCAAAGATGGCCCCGCCGGCAATTATAGAGACGCCGGGATTGAGGCTTTTGCGCCGGACTTGCGCCATCGTGTCGCTCAGGCGCTCGATGCCGGTCTCGCAGGCGAGCGAGAAACCGACCACGTCGTACCAATCTTTCTGGACCATGCCGGGTGCACCATCGGAGGCCACGAAACTCGTGATCACTTCCCAGCCGGCCCGGTGAAAAAACTCGCCCACCAGTGACAGCCCGAACGTGTGCTGTTCCCCCGGGCAAGGCATCAACAGGACACGTCGTGCATGCGCCCGGCCGCCTTCGCGGTCGAACTGGGAAAACGCGTTGCTGTTCTCACGCAGCAACTGCTGCAGCCGCCCCAGCGCCACGGTGACCTCGGTGAAGGAGCACAGATCGCGCTCCCACAACTCACCCAGGTAGCGGGCCACCGGCGCGAGCAAGTCCAGGAAGATCGATTCGGTGGACACACCACGACCGCGCAGCGCAGCCACGAAATTGCGCAGCGCGTCGTCGTCCTCGTGCAGCACCATCCCGGCGAATGGAATCACGTCCTCGGCAGACACCTGCCGGCCCTCGGAGACGGGCTGGACCCCCCCTTCATGGGATACACGGTGCGCGAGCATCAGCCGGGGAATGATCTCGTATTCCACCGCCTTGGCCAGCAGCACCGCCCGCAGGCCGTCGTCGCCGGAGGCTTCCACCGGTTCCATGCGAAGAAGGTCGTCGATGCCGGGTGGGCCTGAAGGCGCACACATGCCGTCGGGCCAGCCGTCCGGGGAGGGCGTCCCGAAGAGTTCTGCCTCGGAAGCCGGCGTTTGCCGGGAATAAGAGCCCATGTGCCTGTCTCCTGGCGCGGGTGCGCGATGCCGATACGCAGGGGCCACGGTGCTTGCCGGAGCTTTCTTACGAAATCAGAAATAACGGGGTGCTGTCCGTCGAGGGCTGACTGACCGGCGGCGTGCCTGGTGCCAGCTCCCTCGGACGCGTTGTACTGCTGTCAACTGGATGCGTCAAAACATTTCGGAATCTGTCCAAAAAAATGTACTGGGGACGTCTGCATGTGTCAATCAAAAAATACGTCAAGTTAAGTTGACACAAACAGCGGGAGCATCTAAATTGGACCCAAGCGATTTCCCATGGACATGGAGACACAACCGATGCAACCCGACCGCCAGCGGCCTGCGAGCCGTCCCCTGTACACCCCCGAAGAGCGGGTGCGGCGAGACGCCTCGGTGTGGACGCTGGTGCAGGGGATTCTGGCGCCGGTGCAATTCCTGGTGTTCCTGGTCAGTCTTGTGCTGGTGCTGCGCTTTCTGGCCACCGGAGACGGGCAGACGGCTGCCACGGTCTCGGTGGTGGTCAAGACCCTCACGCTCTACACCATCATGGTCACCGGGTGCATCTGGGAAAAGGTGGTCTTCGGTCGTTATCTGTTTGCTCCGGCCTTCTATTGGGAAGACGTGTTCAGCATGCTGGTGCTGGCCTTGCACACGGCCTACTTGGTGGCCTTGTTCGGTGGCTGGCTCGATGCCCGCGGCCTGGCCTGGCTGGCGCTCGCCGCCTACGCCACCTACGTGGTCAACGCCGGCCAGTTCATCTACAAGCTGCGCATGGCGCGGCTCCAGAGCCCGTCGGGCACCGTGGCGGTGCAGGCATGAGCGCGGTGGCGGACCGTTTTGAAGCCAGCTCGCCGCGCGAGGGTGCTCCAGTGAGCCCGGTCATTCCGATCCAGTTGGCGTCCCGGGGTTGCCTCGATGCGCCCGTGCTCAAGGAACGCGGCCAGCGCGAGGTGTTCTGCGGTCTTACCGGCATCATCTGGCTGCACCGCAAGATCCAGGACGCGTTTTTCCTGGTGGTGGGCTCGCGCACCTGTGCGCACCTGATCCAGAGCGCCGCCGGCGTGATGATCTTTGCCGAGCCGCGTTTCGCCACCGCCATCATCGACGAGCGCGATCTGGCGGGCCTGGCCGATTGCAACGAAGAGCTGGACCGGGTGGTCACCCGCCTGATCGAGCGCCGCCCTGAAATCAAGCTGCTGTTCCTGGTGGGCTCGTGCCCGTCCGAGGTCATCAAGCTCGACCTGTCGCGTGCCGCGTCCCGACTGTCCGGCCGCTTCTCGCCCGATGTGCGGGTGCTCAACTACTCGGGCAGCGGCATCGAGACCACCTTCACCCAGGGCGAAGACGCCTGCCTCGCCTCGCTGGTGCCGGTGCTGCCGCCCTCCGTGGCCGGCGCGCCCGCCTCGCTGATGGTGGTGGGGGCGCTGGCCGATGTGGTGGAAGACCAGTTCGCCCGACTGTTCAAGCAGCTGGGCATCGGTCCGGTGCAGTTTTTCCCCCCTCGTCAGGCCACGCAGATGCCCACGGTCGGTCCGGACACCGTGTTCTTGCTGGCCCAGCCGTTCCTGGCCGACACCGCCCTGGCGCTGGAGGCGCGAGGCGCCACCCGGCTCCCAGCGCCGTTTCCGCTGGGCGTCGAAGGCACCACCGCCTGGTTGCAGGCGGCGGCCACGGCCTTCGGCGTTGCCCCGGCAGCGTTTGACGCCGCCGTTGCCCCGGCCCGCGACCGCGCCACCACCGCCGTGGCCCGCCAGCGCGCGCAGCTGGCCGGCAAGAGCATCTTCTTTTTTCCCGATTCCCAGCTCGAGATCCCGCTGGCCCGATTCCTTTCGCGCGAACTCGGCATGGTGCTGTCCGAGGTCGGCACGCCCTACCTGCATCGCCAGCACATGGCCGACGAACTGGCGCTGCTGCCCGAAGGCACGTTCCTGAGCGAAGGCCAGCACGTGGAGAACCAGCTCGACCGCTGCCGCGCTGCCCAGCCCGACATCGTGGTCTGCGGCCTGGGCCTGGCCAACCCGCTGGAGGCCGAAGGCCTGACCACCAAGTGGGCGATCGAACTGGTGTTCACCCCCATCCAGGGCTACGAGCAGGCGGCCGATCTGGCCGAGTTGTTCAGCCGTCCGCTGGTGCGCCGTCTGCGCCTGGCGGCCTGACTTTTTCACGGCACACCCAACATGCAACTCACGCTCTGGACCTACGAAGGCCCTCCCCACGTGGGAGCGATGCGCATCGCCACCGCGATGAAGGACGTGCACTACGTGCTGCACGCACCGCAGGGCGACACCTACGCCGACCTGCTGTTCACCATGATCGAGCGCAATGCCAGGCGTCCGCCGGTGACCTACACCACCTTCCAGGCGCGCGACCTGGGCGGCGACACCGCCGAGCTGTTCAAGAACGCGGCGCGCGAGGCCTACGCGCGCTTCAAACCCCAGGCCATGATGGTTGGCTCCTCGTGCACCGCCGAGCTGATCCAGGACGATCCGGGTGGCCTGTGCAAGGCGCTCGACCTGCCCGTGCCGGTGGTGGCGCTGGAGTTGCCGTCCTACCAGCGCAAGGAAAACTGGGGCGCCTCGGAAACCTTCTATCAGATGGTGCGCCACCTGGCCGACACCAGCATCAAGCGCGCCCCGCGCCAGGCCGGTGAGCGCGCCCGCTGCAACATCCTGGGCCCTGCCGCGCTGGGTTTTCGCCACCGCGACGACCTGCGCGAGATCACCGGCCTGCTCACCGGCATGGGGGTGGACATCAACGTGACGGCGCCGCTGGGCGCCTCACCCGCCGACATGGCCCGCCTGGGCGATGCCGACTTCAATGTGGTGCTCTACCCGGAAATCGCCAACGTGGCGGCCGGCTGGCTCAAAAGAACCTTCGGTCAGCCGTCGACCCGCACCGTGCCGATCGGCTCGGGCGCCACCCGCGACTTCATCCAGGAGGTCGCCGAGCTCGCCGGTGTGGATCCTTCCGACGTGTTGGCCAACGCCGAAGCACGCGCCCCCTGGTACGCGAAATCGGTTGACTCCACCTACCTCACCTCCAAGCGCGTGTTCGTGTTCGGCGACGCCACCCACGTGGTGGCGGCTGCACGCATTGCCGCGCAGGAGATGGGTTTCACCGTGGTCGGCCTGGGCACCTACAGCCGCGAGTTTGCGCGCGAGGTGCGCGACGCTGCCGCGCTTTACGGCGTGGAAGCCCTGATCAGCGATGACTATCTCGAAGTGGAGGCCCGCATCGCCGAGTTGCAGCCCGAGCTGGTGCTGGGCTCGCAGATGGAGCGTCACATCGCCAAGCGCCTGGGCGTGCCGTGTGCCGTGATCTCGGCGCCTGTCCATGTGCAGGACTTCCCCGCACGCTATTCGCCGCAAATGGGTTTTGAAGGCGCCAACGTGCTGTTCGACACCTGGGTGCACCCGCTCATGATGGGACTTGAAGAGCACCTGATCGGCATGTTCCGTGGGGATGCCGAATTCCACGAGGACGCCGCGCCCTCGCACCTGGGCGGGGGTGTGGTCCCCAAGGCCGAGGTGCCCCCGGCCGTCGTCGCGCCGGTGGAGCAGTCGGCCGCCAACGAGACCCTCACCCCGCAGGAGGCCACCTGGGGTCTCGATGCCGAAAAAGAACTGCGAAAGATCCCCTTCTTCGTTCGCGGAAAAGCCAAGCGCAACACCGAGCGTTTTGCCATCGACCGAGGGGTGTCCCTGATCACCGTGGAGACGCTGTATGACGCCAAAGCTCACTATGGGCGCTAAGACCTCGCCGGCCAGCGCACAGCTGCCCGTGCGGCTGGTGGTGGTGACCATGGACACGCATCTGGCGGGGGCGATCGAGCGCGCGCAACGCACCCTGAACAGCGAAATCCCGGGCCTCACCCTCACGCTGCACGCCGCGTCGGAGTACGCGGGCAACGAGGCTGCCATCGAGCGCTGTATCGAGGACATCGCCAGCGCCGACATCATCGTGGCCGGCATGCTCTTCATGGAAGACCACTTCCTGCCCATCCTGCCCGCGCTGCAGGCCCGCCGCGATCTGTGCGACGCCATGATCTGCATGGCGTCCGCGGCCGAGGTGGTCAAGCTCACGCGCCTGGGCAACTTCGACATGGCCAAGCCCGCCAGTGGCCCCATGGCCATGCTCAAGAAGCTGCGCGGCAGCAAGGAAAAGGCCGCCACCGGCGGCGCGGCGCAAATGAAGATGCTGCGCCGCATTCCGCAACTGCTGCGCTTCGTGCCCGGCACCGCGCAGGACGTGCGTGCCTACTTCATGACGTTGCAGTACTGGCTCGGCGGCTCTGACGAAAACATCCTCAACCTGGTGCGCCATGTGGTGAACCGTGGTGCCGATGGCGAACGCAAGGTCATGCGCTCGCTGATCAAGGCGCAGCCGCCGATCGAGTACCCCGAGGTGGGTGTCTACCACCCCCGCATGGCCGGGCGGCTGGCGGACAACGTGGCCGCCTTGCCCATGCCGGCGGCGCGTCCCGTGACCGGCACGGTGGGTGTGCTGCTGCTGCGCTCCTACCTGCTGTCGGGCAATTCGATGCACTACGACGGCGCCATCGCTGCGCTGGAAGCCCGTGGCCTGCGCGTGGTGCCCGTGTTTGCAGCCGGACTGGACGCCCGGCCCGCGATCGAAGCCTTCTTCATGCAGGACGGCCGTTGCATCGTCGATGCCGTGGTCTCACTCACCGGCTTCTCGCTGGTGGGGGGCCCGGCCTACAACGACGCCAAGGCGGCCGAGGAGATTCTGGCCCAGCTCGATGTGCCCTACGTGGCCGCGCACCCGGTGGAGTTCCAGAACCTCGCGCAGTGGGGCGGCTCCGAGCGCGGTCTGCTGCCGGTGGAGAGCACCATCATGGTCGCCATTCCCGAGCTCGATGGCGCCACCAGCCCCATCGTCTTCGGGGGCCGCGCCGGCCCGGTCGGCGTGGCCTGCGCGGGCTGCCACTTTGCGTGCACCTTCCACGAAAGCGACAGTGCACAGGACATGCAATCGTGTCCCGAGCGTGCCGTCATGCTGGCCGCGCGGGTGTCGCGCCTGGTGAGCCTGCGCCGCAGCGAGCGCGCCAGCCGCCGGGTGGCGGTGGTGATCTTCAACTTTCCGCCCAATGCCGGCAACGTCGGCAGTGCCGCGTACCTGTCGGTGTTCGAGTCGATGTTCCACACCCTGACCGCGATGAAGGCACAGGGCTACACGGTGGACCTGCCCGAGAGCATCGATGCCCTGCGCGAGGGCATCCTTGAAGGCAACGCCGCGCTGCACGGGGCCGATGCCAACGTGCACACCCTCATCAGCGCCGACGACCATGTCAAGCGCGAGCGCTGGCTCAGCGAGATCGAGGCGCAGTGGGGTCCGGCGCCGGGCAAGCAGCTCAGCAACGGCAGTGACATCCTGGTGCTGGGCAAACAGTTCGGCAACGTGCTGGTGGCGGTGCAGCCTTCGTTCGGCTACGAAGGCGACCCGATGCGCCTGCTGTTCGAAAAGGGCCTGTCGCCCACGCACGCGTTCTCGGCCTTCTACCGTTACCTGCGGGAAGACTTCAACGCCCATGCCGTGCTGCACTTCGGCACCCACGGCGCGCTCGAATTCATGCCCGGCAAACAGAGCGGCATGTCGGGCAACTGCTGGCCCGACCGCCTGATCGGCGATCTGCCCAACATCTACCTCTACGCTTCCAACAACCCCTCGGAAGGCGCAATCGCCAAGCGCCGCTCGGGCGCCACGCTGATCAGCTACCTCACGCCGCCGGTGGCTCAGGCCGGGCTCTACAAAGGATTGATCGATCTGAAATCGGCGATCGAGCGCTGGCGCGGACTGGAGCCCACCTCGCGCGAACGCGTGGAGTGCGTGGCGATGCTGCAGGCCCAGGCCGCTGCACTCGATCTGGCGTCCATCGAACCGGTGTGGAATGCCGAGCCCGGCGGCGATGCAGACCGACAGGTGTTCGTGCTCGCCCAGCAGGTGCTGGAACTCGAATACACCCTCATTCCCTGCGGCCTGCACGTGACCGGTCGCGCGCCCGGCGAAGCCGAGTGTGTCGACATGCTGCTGGCCATGAGCGAGGCCTGGGAAGGCCAGCGTCCCACGCGCGAAGCCGTGCGTGCGCTGGTCGACGGTCACAGTGTCGAGCAGGCCATGAAGCTGGGCCACATGCACAGCGACGACAGCACCGTGCTGGCCATGCACGGCCTGGCCGATGCCGGTCGCATGCTGGCCAAAGACACCGAAGTCGATGCCATCCTCTGTGCGCTGGACGGCCGCTACATCCGCCCCGCACCCGGCGGCGACATCCTGCGCACGCCGGCGGTGTTGCCCACCGGACGCAACCTGCACGGCTTCGATCCGTTCCGCATTCCGAGCGCGTTCGCGGTGAAAGACGGCGCCGAGCAGGCACAGCGCCTGCTGGACCGCCACATGCAGGAGTCCAACGCCTTGCCCGAGTCGGTGGCCATGGTGCTCTGGGGCAGCGACAACCTGAAGAACGAAGGCGCTCCGATCGCCCAGGCCATGGCGCTCATGGGTGCACTGCCGCGCTTCGACAGCTACGGCCGCATTGCCGGCGCCACGCTCGTTCCCCTGGCCACACTCGGCCGCCCGCGCATCGATGTGGTGATCACGCTCTCGGGTATCTTCCGCGACCTCATGCCGCTGCAGATCCGCATGCTGGCCGAAGCCGCGTTCATGGCCGCCTCGGCCGACGAAGCGGTGGAGCAGAACTGGATCCGCAAGCACGCGCTGGCTTACCAGAAGGAGCACGGCTGCACCCTGGAGACGGCCTCGCTGCGCGTCTACGGCAACGCCGAGGGTGCCTATGGCTCCAACGTCAACAACCTGATCGAGAGCAGCCGCTGGACGGGTGGCGACGAAATCGCCGAGACCTACAGCCGGCGCAAGGGCTTTGCCTACGGGCGCACCGGTCTGGCGGTGCAGCAGACCGCGCTGCTGCAAAGCGCGCTCGCCGACGTCGAGCTGACCTACCAGAACCTCGACTCGGTCGAACTCGGCGTGACCACGGTGGACAACTACTTCGACACGCTGGGCGGCATCACGCAGGCGGTCAAGCGTGCGCGGGGCGGCATCACGCCACCGGTCTACATCGGCGACCAGACCAAGGGTGATGGCGCCGTGCGCAGCCTCAAGGAACAGGTGGCACTCGAGACCCGCACCCGCATGCTCAACCCCAAGTGGTACGAGGGCATGCTGGAGAGCGGTTACGAGGGCGTGCGACAGATTGAAGTGCATGTGACCAACACCATGGGCTGGTCGGCCACCACGGGGCAGGTGCAGCCCTGGGTGTACGAACAACTGAGCGAGACCTTCATGCTCGACCCCCAGATGCGCAACCGCCTGGCCAGACTCAACCCGACCGCTTCGGCGCGGGTGGCCAACCGCTTGCTCGAAGCGTCCGACCGCCAATATTGGCAACCCGATCCCGAGGTGCTTGCGGCGCTGCGCCAGGCCAGCGAAGAACTCGAGGACCGGCTTGAAGGTGTTTTTGAAGGAGCTACCGAATGATGGAAACCAGCGTTCCCCTGACCGACCTGAGGCGTGCCTCCGGCCGGTCCAGCCGTGAAGACGGGGAGGGCAGCCTTCAGGTCCAGCTCGACCCTTCTCTCAAGATCGGCAATGCCAAGGTGTTTGCCATTTATGGCAAGGGCGGCATCGGCAAGAGCACCACCAGTTCGAACCTGTCGGCCGCGTTTTCCCACCTGGGCAAACGCGTGCTGCAGATCGGCTGCGATCCCAAGCACGACAGCACCTTCACCCTGACCAAGAAGATGCTGCCCACGGTGATCGATGTCCTGGAAACGGTCGACTTCCACGCCGAGGAACTGCGCGTGGAGGACTTCGTCTTCCCGGGTTACAACGGCGTGATGTGCGTGGAGGCCGGCGGTCCGCCGGCGGGCACCGGCTGCGGTGGCTACGTGGTCGGCCAGACCGTGAAGCTGCTCAAGGAGCACCACCTGCTCGAAGACACCGATGTGGTGATCTTCGACGTGCTGGGCGACGTGGTGTGTGGTGGCTTCGCTGCTCCGCTGCAACACGCCGACCGCGCACTCATCGTCACCGCCAACGACTTCGATTCGATCTTCGCGATGAACCGCATCGTGCAGGCGATTGGTGCCAAGGCGAAGAACTACAACGTGCGGCTGGGCGGCGTGATCGCCAACCGCAGTTCGGCCACCGACCAGATCGACAAGTACAACAACCAGATCGGTCTGAAGCTGGCGGCGCACTTCCCCGACCTGGACGTGATCCGCCGCAGCCGCCTGAAGAAGAGCACCTTGTTCGAGATGGAGACATCGCCCGAGCTCGAAGCGGTGAAGAAGGAATACATGCGCCTGGCCGCCTCGCTCTGGCTCGGTGTGGAGCCGCTGGCCGCCGTGCCCATGAAGGACCGCGACATCTTCGACCTGCTGGGTTTCGATTGAGCAGGCACACCGCATGAAAACCTCCAACGCCAACTACATCGAGCGCCGCTCGGAGATCGAAAATTACTTCGATCGCACGGCCGCCAAGGCCTGGGAGCGACTGACCTCCAACGCCCCGGTGGGCCGCATCCGCGCCTCGGTGCGTGCCGGACGCGACGAGATGCGCAACACGCTGCTGGGCTGGTTGCCGCAGGACATGGAGGGCCTTCGCCTGCTCGATGCCGGCTGTGGCACCGGCGCACTGGCCATGGAGGCCATGCAGCGCGGCGCCGAGGTGGTGGCCATCGACCTGTCGCCCACGCTGGTGCAACTCGGGCGTGAACGCAACGCCACGCTCACACCCAACGGGCGCGGCGGCAGCATCACCTACCTGTCGGGCGACATGCTCGACGACGCACTCGGTGAGTTCGACCACGTGGTGGCGATGGACTCGGTCATTCACTACGACACGCCCGACATCGCCCACGCCATCCAGCGCCTGGCCGCGCGCACCCGGGGCAGCGTGCTCTTCACCATCGCGCCCAGCAGCCCGCTGCTGAGCGTGGCCCATGCCATGGGCCGCTTCTTTCCCAGCAGCGACCGCTCGCCGGCGCTCACCCCGGTGTCACAAGCCCGCTTGCGCGCCCTGTTGACGCAGGGCCTGGGAGGCACCGGCTGGACCGAAGGCCGCACGCAGCGTGTCTCCGGTGGCTTCTACACGTCTCAAGCCTGGGAGTGGACGCGGTGAACCTGAGCCGGATGCTGTCCCCCGCCTGGGCGATGAACATCACCCGGCGCTACGCACCGTTTGCGGACGCGGCCTCTGTCGACCTGCCCCTGGGGCGCCTGCTGCGTCTTTCTCTTTTCCAGCTCTCGATCGGCATCACCATCGCCTTGCTGGTGGGCACGCTCAACCGCGTGATGATCGTCGAGCTCGCCGTGCCGGCCTGGTGGGTCGCGCTGTCGGTGGCTCTGCCGCTGGTGTTCGCTCCGCTGCGAGCATTGATCGGCTACCGCAGCGACACGCACCCCTCGGCACTGGGCCTCAAGCGCATGCCCTACATGTGGATCGGCACGCTGCTGATGTTCGGCGGGCTGGCGATCATGCCGTTTGCGCTGTTGCTGCTGACCGTGACCGATGCCAGCGTGTGGGCCGGGCGCATTGGCGCCGCGTTGGCGTTCCTGCTGGTGGGTGCCGGCATGCAGATCACCCAGACCGCCGGCATGGCGCTGGCCAGTGACCTGTCGCCCGAAGACAAGCGCCCGCGCGTGGTGGCCCTGCTCTACAGCACGCTGCTGGTGGGCATGATCGTGGGCAGCGCGTTGCTGGGTTTTGTGCTGATCGACTTCAGCCCCACGCGGCTGGTGCAGGTGGTGCAGGGTGCTGCCGTGATGGTGGCCGTGCTCAACATCGCCTCGCTGTGGAAGCAGGAGCCCCGGCAAGCGCGCCGCGGTGCCCGCGAACCGCAAGGCTTCTCGCGCAGCTGGGCGCGACTGATGGCGATCCCGAAGATCAAGCGCTTCCTGTGGACGGTCGGCCTGGGCACCGTGGCCTTCAACATGCAGGACATCATTCTGGAACCCTACGGTGGCCAGGTGCTGGGTCTCAACGTGAGCCTCACCAGCTCGCTCACCGCCATGAGCGCCGGTGGTGCCCTGCTGGCCTTCGTGCTGTCGGCGCGCTTCATGTCGCGCGGGCTCGACACCATCCGGCTGGCCGCCATCGGGGCCTTGCTCGGTTTGCCGGCGTTCGCCTGCGTGATCTTTTCGGCGCCCTTGAATTCGGCCCTGCTGTTCCAGTTCGGCGCAGCGCTCATCGGCTTTGCCGGCGGCCTGTTCTCGGTGAGCATGCTGCTGACCGCCATGGACCTGCCCGAGCGCGAACTCACCGGCCTGGTGCTCGGCGCCTGGGGTGCCGTGCAGGCCACCGCGGCTGGCCTGTCCATGGCCCTGGGCGGTGTGCTGCGTGATGTGGTCTCCAGCCTCGCGGTCAACGGCTGGCTGGGCGAATCGCTGAACGCGCCGGCCACCGGCTACAGCTTTGTGTTCCACCTGGAAATCTACCTGCTCTTCGCGGTGCTCATCGCGTTGGGCCCGCTGGTGCGCCGACGTTCCTCGGACACCCCCCGCAAACCCCACCCGATTGGCCTGGCAGAGCTGCCAGGCTGAACCCGCGTTGAAGACGAGTCACCGAGCCAGCCCTCATTGAAGGAGAACCACCATGGATACAGGCGCAATCACCCAGTATGTCGACGTTGCACAACTCGTGCTTTACGCCTTCTGGATCTTCTTCTTCGGGTTGATCTACTACCTCCAGCGAGAGAGCCATCGTGAGGGTTACCCGATGGACCCGGGCCGTGAGAACGGTCCGGTCACACCGGGCTGGCCCACCGCCACGCCCAAGACCTACGAACTCGAAGACGGCCGCAGCTTTCTGGCGCCCGACGTGAATCGCCCCGACGGCGCCTACTCCGCCACGCCAACGCACAACTGGGCAGGTTCACCGCTCGACCCGGTGGGCGATCCGCTGCTGGCCGGCGTGGGCCCGGGCGCCTGGGCGGCCCGTGCCGACCACCCCGACATGACGCTGGAAGGCGAAGCAAAGATCGTTCCGCTGCGCGCGGCGGCCGACCACGGCGTGGCCCGCCAGGACACCGACCCGCGCGGCCTGCCGGTCTATGGCGCCGACAAGGAAGTGGCCGGCGTGGTGCACGACATGTGGGTCGACAAGTCGGAAATGATGTTCCGCTACATCGAGGTGAACCTCAAGGCCGGCGGTTCGGTGCTGTTGCCGGTCAACTTCTCCCGCATCCGCAAGGACGGTGTGAGCGTGCACGCGATCCTGGCCGCGCAGTTCGCCAACGTGCCCAAGACGCGCAACCCCGAGCAGATCACCTTGCTCGAGGAAGAAAAGATCATGGCGTACTACGGTGCCGGTCTGCTCTACGCGACGCCCGACCGCATGGAGCCGCTGCTGTGAACGCGCACCACGAACACGAATTCGAGGCTGCACCCGGCCTGCCCGAGCCGCTGCCGCAAGGCGAGCGCCTGCTCTGGCAAGGCAGCCCCGACTGGCGCACGCTGGCGATCCATGCCTTTCATGTGCGCAAGCTCTCGATCTACTTCGCCGGCATGCTGGCTGTGCAGTGGCTGTACCTGCTGGGCGAGCCCGGTGGCGCGGTGCTGATGCCGCTGCTCACCAGCGGGGTGCTGGCCTCGGTGGCCCTGAGCCTGCTGGCCCTGACCGCCTGGTTCTCGGCCCGCACCACCATCTACACCCTGACCGACCGCCGCATCCTCATGCGCGTGGGCATTGTGCTCACGCTCACCTTCAACCTGCCGTTGCGCAAACTCGCCGCCGCCGCCATCCGTCCGCAAGCCGGTGGCCATGGAGACATTGCGCTCACCCTGGCCGGCGAGGAGCGCATTGCCTACCTCAACCTCTGGCCGCACGCCCGTCCGTGGCTGCTCAAACAGCCCCAGCCGAGCCTGCGCTGCGTCCCCGAGGCACAGAAGATCGGCGAGATGATCCTGCAGGCCTGGAGCGCGCAGAACGCCGATGCGCTGGCGATCGTCGGCAACAGCGGCACCGTCTCCCCTGCCAGCACTGCGCCGGCGCGTCAGCCGCGCGAGCGCGACATCTCGACGGCCACCGCCTGAGCCCCAACCGGAGAACCCCGATGAGCACGCAGCACCATCCCTCGCCCCTGGGCAGCGACACGCCCTGGCCGATCTGGGTCCTCGGCCTCCTGCTGCTGGCGGTCCTGGCGGGCGTGACCCTGCAAATGAAGCTGCATGGCGCCGCAGCGCCCCAGCCGACCGAGGCTGTTCAATGGGAACGCTCGCTGTCCTTTGTCGGCCAGTCCAACGGCGACATCGCCGTGCTGGACGCCGCCACCCGGCAGGAAGTGGCGCGCTTCCAGGGCGAGCAGGGCTTCCTGCGCGGCAGCCTGCGCGCACTCAACCGCGAGCGCAAGCGCAGCGGCATGAACCCCGACCTGCCGTTCAAGCTGACCGGCCATGTGGACGGCCGCATCACGCTGCTCGACACGGCCACCGGCCAGCGCCTGAGCCTGGAGTCCTTCGGTCCGACCAACTCGGCCGTGTTCTCGCAGCTTCAGTGGGCCCGGCCTGCATCCTGAGCTTCTCCGAAGAACCGAACCGACAACCGTCAGGAGTCCTCCATGAACACCACCACCGCCAGCGCCGACATCGACCACGTTGCCCTGCTCATGGACAACGTCGAGAGCGCCGAAGACGCCAATGCCAAGGCCGTGAAGAGCACCATGCTGTCACCGCGTTTCTACACCACCGATTTCAAGGCCATGGACGCGCTGGACATCTCCAGCGTGCGGGCCGACTGGGACGTGATGATGAAAGAGTACGAGGGCGACAACAACCACGACCACTTCCAGCGCGACGCCGCGTTCGCCGACGAGGTGCGCACCCTCATGCCGCAGCTCTCGCCCGAGATGCGCCAGGAATTCCTCGACTTCCTCATCAGCTCGCTGACCTCGGAGTTTTCGGGCTGCATCCTTTACAACGAGATCCGCAAGAACATCAGCAACCCCGACATCAAGCAGCTGATGACCTACATGGCGCGCGACGAATCGCGCCATGCCGGCTTCATCAACCAGTCGCTCAAGGACTTCAACCTCGGCATCGACCTGGGCAGCTTGAAGCGCAACAAGGCTTACACCTACTTCAAGCCCAAGTACATCTTCTACGCGACCTACCTCAGCGAGAAGATCGGCTATGCGCGCTACATCACCATCTTCCGCCAGCTCGAGCGCAACCCCGACAAGCGCTTCCACCCGATCTTTCGCTGGTTCGAACGCTGGTGCAACGACGAATTCCGCCATGGGGAGTCGTTCGCGCTCATCATGCGTTCGCAGCCCGGCCTGCTGCAGGGCGGCAACAAGCTCTGGATCCGTTTCTTCATCCTTGCCGTCTACGCCACCATGTACGTGCGCGACCACACGCGCCCGCTGCTGCACGAAGCCATGGGACTGGAGTCCACCACCTACGACTACGAGGTGTTCCGCATCACCAACGACATCTGCCGCCAGGTGTTCCCGGTCGAGGTCGACATCGACAACCCGGCCTTCCGCCGCGGCATGGAACGCCTGCTGGAGATCTCGCTGGCGGCGGACCGCGCGAAGAAGCAGGGCGGGCTGGTGGGCAAGCTGAAGGTGGCCTTCCGCAGCGTCCAGGCCGCATTCACCTTCGGGCGCCTGTACCTGTTGCCGGTGAAGAAGCAGGCATTGCCGCAGGCCATCCGCATGGAGCCGGTCTGGTAGTGGCCGTGATGCGAACCACTTGTTCGTTCGGGCTGAGCTTGTCCAAGCCCTCGCACGAACCCTTGCGTGAACCCTTCGACAGGCGCAGGGTGACCGTGTGAACGAGGTCGCCGCGCCTGCGCTGTTTGCGCTGTTGTGCTGGTGGTTCGGCACTGGCGCCATTCTGTGGCTGGTGCGCCGCGCGCCCGCCACGTTTCCCTGGTCTTTGGGGTTCCTGAGCCTGCTGCTGGCCGGCAGCCTGTGGACCACCCACCTCAGCATGCGCGAGCCCACCGTGGCCAGCGCCTACCTTGCGTTCGCCAGCGTGATCGTGCTGTGGAGCTGGCACGAAATGGCCTTTCTCACCGGCTGGCTCACCGGTCCGCGCCGCGAGCCGCTGCAGCCCGGCGCCCGTGGCTGGACGCGCTTCACCCAGTCGGTGCAGGCGGTGATCTGGCACGAACTGGCGCTGCTGGCCAACTTCGGTGTGCTGCTGTGGATGCAGCAAGGGCAGAGCGGCCATGTGGCGATCTGCACCTTTGCCTTGCTGTGGTGCATGCGCTTCTCGGCCAAGATGAACCTCTTTCTCGGCGTGCCGGAGACCGGCGAGCAATACCTGCCGGGCCAGCTGGCCTACCTGGCCAGCTATTTCAAGCGCGGTCCGCTCACGCTGTTCTATTACCTGACGGTCGGCCTCTCATGCCTGGTGTGGGCATGGATGGTGTGGCAGGTCGCCAGCGGCGCTGCGCTCATCACCACCGGCTGGGTGCTGCTGGCGGCACTGCTGGGCCTGGCGATTGTCGAACACGTGATCATGGCGTTTCCCACGCCCATGCAGAAACTCTGGGGCTGGGCCATGTCGCGCAGCCCGGCGAGTGGTCGCTCCCAGGGCGAGGGTGCCGCGGCACCGGCCCGCGTGGCGATCAAACCGGAAAAAGCATGAACGCTTTTCGCACCCCCGAAGACCTCTGGGACCTGCCCCCGTCGTCCTGTTCCCCGGCCGCCCGGCCCGCAACCGATGCGCCGCACGCGGTCATCATCGGCAGCGGATTCGGCGGCCTGGCGTCTGCCGTTCGCCTGGCCGCCAAGGGCTGGCGCGTCACCGTGCTGGAAAAGCTCGATGCGCCCGGCGGCCGCGCCTACGTGCACCGTCAGAACGGCCACATCTTCGACGCCGGCCCGACCATCATCACCGTGCCGTTCCTGTTCGAGGAGCTCTGGGCACTGGCGGGCCGCAAGTTGTCGGACGACATTGAGCTGCGCGCACTCGACCCGTTCTACCGCATCCGCTTTGATGACGGCGACGAATTCAATTACAGCGGCGACCCCGACAAGATGCGCGCCGAGGTGCGCCGCATCAGCCCGTCGGACGCCGCCGGCTACGAACGTTTCATGGCCGAGGCCGACCACTGCTACCGGCTGGGCTTCGAGGCCCTGGGCGACAAGGCCTTCGATACCGTGGGCGACCTGATCAAGGCCAGCCCGGCCATTCTGAAGATGCGCGGCTGGCGCAGCCTGCATGCGATGGTGGCGGCGCACCTCAAGCACCCCAAGCTGCGCATGGCCATGAGCCTGCAAAGCCTGCTGATCGGGGGCAACCCGTTCTCGGTGACCTGCATCTACAGCCTCATCAATGCGCTCGAGCGCAAGTACGGTGTGCACTGGGCCGTGGGCGGTACCGGGCGGCTGGTGCAGGGCCTGGTGAGCCTGCTGCAGGGGCAGGGCGGGGTGCTTCGCTGCAACGCCGAAGTCAGTCGCATCGAGGTCGACCAGGGCGTGGCCACCGGCGTGACGCTGGCCAGCGGCGAGCGCATCGGCGCCGACATCGTGGTCTCGAACGCCGACACCGCCTGGACCTACCGCCATCTGGTGGAGCCGCAGCACCGCCGCCACTGGACCGACCGCCGCGTCGAGCGGGGCCGTTACTCCATGAGCCTGTTCGTCTGGTACTTCGGCACCGACCGCCAGTACACCGATGTGCCGCACCACATGATGCTGCTCGGCCCGCGTTACAAGGAACTGCTCAAGGACATCTTTCGCCGCCACAAGCTGGCCGACGATTTCAGCCTGTACCTGCACCGCCCCACCGCCAGCGATGCCTCGATGGCGCCCGCCGGACACGACACCTTTTACGCGCTGGCCCCGGTGCCGCACCTGGGCAGTGGCACCGACTGGGCCACGCAGGCAGAGTCGTTTCGCCGGGCCATCGCCGAGGTGCTCGACCGCACCGTGCTGCCCGGCTTCGAGAAACACCTCAGCGCGTCCATGCTCACCACGCCGCAGGACTTTCACGATCGCCTGCTGTCCTTCAAGGGGGCGGCTTTCGGACTGGAGCCCCTGCTGCTGCAAAGCGCCTGGTTCCGCCCCCACAACCGCAGCGAAGACGTGGAGGGGTTGTACATGGTGGGCGCCAGCACCCACCCCGGCGCGGGCGTGCCGGGCGTGCTGATGTCGGCCAAGGCGCTCGATTCGGTGGTGCCCACCGCCAGCCTCTGGCAACAAACCCATGGACGTACCCATGCCGCGGCCTGAGTCCCGATCAGCGCGCGCCGAACAGGACCTGCAGGCCTGCGTGGCGCTCATGCGCACCGGCTCCAGAACGTTTTTTGCCGCCAGCCGACTGCTGCCCGCACGGGTGCGCGCCTCGTCGATCGCGCTCTATGCCTTTTGCCGTGTGGCAGACGACATGGTGGACAGCGGCGACATGGCGGTCGACGACGCCATGCGTGTGCTGCTGAGCCGACTGGACCGCATCTACGCGGGCGATCCGATCGATTGTGTGGAAGACCGGGCGCTGGCGGTGGTGGTGCAGCGGCACGAACTGCCGCGCCCGTTGCTCGAGGCGCTGCTCGACGGTTTTGCCTGGGACGCCCAGGCGCGCCGCTACGACACGCTGGAGCAGGTGCACGACTACGGCGCACGCGTGGCCGGCAGCGTGGGCGCCATGATGTGCTGGATCATGGGTGTGCGCAGCCCGCAGGCGCTGGCCCGGGCCTGCGAACTCGGTGTGGCCATGCAGCTCACCAACATCGCGCGCGACGTGGGCGAAGACGCGCGCAACGGTCGCCTGTACCTGCCGCGCCAGTGGATGGCGCAGGCCGGACTCGACGCCGATGTCTGGCTGCGCGATCCGGTGGGTGGGCCCGGGCTGCAGACCGTGGTGGGGCGCCTGCTCGATGAGGCCGATCGCCTCTACGGGCAGGCCGCCGCCGGCATTGCACAACTGCCGCGGGATTGCCGCTCGGCCATTCTGGCGGCCCGCCTCATTTACGCCGAGATCGGCCAGCAGCTGCGCCGCGACGGCCTGGACCCGTGTGCCCGGCGGGCGGTGGTGCCGGCCTCGCGCAAGCTGGTGTTGCTGGCCGCTGCGTCCCTGCAGTCCAGCTGGGTCGGCCGCTCCTCGGCCGCGGTGCCGCCGCTGGCCGCCATCGCCTACCTCGTGGACCACTGCCACACCATCGAAGGCGCCGCGTTTTCCAGCGGCATCTCGACCCGGCCGCTCAACCAGCGCATGGCCTGGATGCTGGAGATGTTCGAACGGGTGGAGGTGCGCCGGCTGGAGGAGCGCAACGCAACTCCTGCAGGCGAAGCGCCGACGGGGCAGCGGTTCTCGCACTGAGCGGTGCCGCGCGGTGCTTCGGCGTCGCTGTTCGGGCCTGAGCGTTCAGCCCCGGCCCTCAAGCCCGTTGGGCCATCAGCTCGGCCTTGCGCCGCGCCATGCGGTCGCCGAGTTCCACCAGATCGATGTCCGATGCCTTGACCTGGGGGAACAGGCTCGTGTGGAGCGTGGACGCGTGTTCCTTCATCTCCTGGGCGAGCACCTGAATCGGCCCATCCACCTGATCGGCCACCGGCTCCAGACTCTGGATATGCGCGACCATGGCCTTTATCGCCGTGTGTTGCGGCGTGGCCTGGGGCACCACCGACTCGACCGCCGGAAAGAAGATCTCTTCCTCGAGCTGCGCGTGAACCACCAGGGTGGTGCAGATGCGCCGCACCAGAAAGCGCTTGTTGTTCACCGAACGGGTGTTCTCGAAGGCCGTGAACATCTGTTGCAATTCGTCGTGGTCCACCGCCATTTGCGTGATGGCATTGCTCACCGGACGGCTCGGCTCGACCCGGCGGGGTTTGCGGTCTCGGAGACTGGGTGGAATCATGAGGGCTTTCGGGCGTCTTTTGAGGCACCACCACGGCAGGGTGGGCAGACTGTCGACCGTAAAGTGCTGCCACGCGTCGGTCGGTGCGCTGTCAAACACACTTCCCACGCGATAACCCTCTGGCCGACGTGTGAGAAAACGAACAGACTGGCCCCTTCTCCTTGCGCGGAAATACACTTGCGGCCCATGCGCCTGAACCGGCGTGTCCCGCGACATCCGGCCTGTCGCCCTGGTCTCCATCAGTACAAGAACAATGACCACCAATGCTCCGTCCAGGGACTCCCTTGAATGGCCTGACACGGCCCCTCCAACCGCCATGCCCTGCTCCGAGTGCCCACTGCGGCCCCTCCCGCTGTTTGTCGACCACACCCCCGAGGAGCTCGAGCTGGTCCAGTCGCTCAAGCGCCGCTCGCTGCGGGTGGAGGCGGGCGAGACCCTGATCCACGAAGGCCAGACCGATTCGCCGCTCTACACCTTGCTGCAGGGCTGGGCCTTTCGCTACAAGACGTTGAGCGACGGCCGGCGCCAGATCCTGACCTTTCTGCTGGCGGGTGATTTCGTCGGCGTCCAGCAGAAGATGGGTGATGCCGCGGCGCACGGCGTGGACACGCTGACCTCGGCGAGCTTCTGCGTCTTCCAGCGCGATGCGCTGTGGGAGATCCATCGCCGCTCGCCCACCATGGGTTTCAACGTGACCTGGCTCACCGCGCACGAAGAGTCGCTGGTGGACGACACGCTGCTGTCGGTGGGGCGGCGCAGTGCCGAAGAGCGCATTGCCAGCATGTTGATCCTGCTGTTCAAGCGGGCCGGCGCGCTGCAGGGCGACAACGGCAAGGGCGGCGTGGTGTGGCCGCTCACGCAGCAGCACATCGCCGATGCGCTGGGCCTGTCGCTGGTGCACACCAACAAGACCTTGCGAAAACTCGAGAAGCGGGGCCTGCACGAAATCAAGGACGGCCGCCTGTATTTGCGAGATGTCAAAGCGCTGGTCCGCCTGGCCGACCTCTATGGTGACGGGCATCCCCCTCCACGACCGTTGGTCTGACCCCCCCCCACCGGGGTCTGTCGCTCCGGGGATGTAACCGATTGACAAGTTTCGTAAAGGTCGGGCTGCCTGTGTCTTTCGACATGGAATATCCATATGGGTCAACCTACATTGACTCATCGGCCAGGCACATCGAACCCTTGATGCGCTCCGCAGAACAACCATGAGGCGCACCGCAATGACTCCTTCTGCCATTTCCCACCGCGAAAAGAACCAGCTGCTGGCGGCCATGCCGTTTGACGACTGGCGCTACATCGAGTCCCACCTGGAGTGGGTCGAAATGCTCGCCGGCAGCACCCTTCACGAGGCTGGCGGCAGCCTGCGCCACGTGTACTTTCCCACCACCGCCGTGGTGTCGCTGGTCTCGACCATGCTGGATGGTTCCACCGTGGAAGTGGCCGCCGTGGGCAACGAAGGCATGGTGGGCGTGGACGCCTTCATGGGCAGCAGCAACGCCAACAACGGCACCACCGCCAGCGGCACCGTGACGGCGCAGAACTCGGCCCTGGTGCTGCGCAGCGGCCACGGCTACCGCATGAGCGCGCAGTCGATCGCGCACCAGGCCAAACGCTCGGAGCATGTGATGCACCACCTGCTCAACTACACACGCACGCTGTTCCTGCACATGTCGCAGACCTCGGCCTGCAACCGCCATCATTCGCTCGACCAGCAGCTCGCGCGCTGGCTGCTGGTGCACCTCGATCGCCAGGCCGACGGTGAACTGCACATCACGCAGGAGCGCATTGCCAGCATGCTGGGTGTGCGCCGCGAAGGCGTGACCGGTGGGGCATTGCGACTGCAGAAAGCCGGCGTGATCCGCTATGGCCGGGGGCAGATGTCGGTCATCGACCGTGCCGGCCTGCAAGCCCACAGCTGCGAATGCCACGGCGTGATCCGCGATGCCTATGCGCGCCTGACGAACGATGCGGTGTTGCAGGTCCAACCCGCCGTGGCGGCAATGCCCCTGCCGGATCCGGTGGACCACCACCACGGCATGGCCGGTGTCTTGTCTGGTTGACGGGAAGCGTTCCATCACTCAGGCTGTGTGCATGAGGTGCAGCGAACTGCCACCCTTCCAAAGAACCCTTGCCAGGAGACCCCGTGCAAAACAAACAACCCGCCCCCGACGACGCCTTGGCCGAACACCCGCTGGATTATTCCGATCCGGAGTTGCGCGCCTACACCGAGGAGCAGGCGGAGGACATGCTGGACACCGTGGTGCACTACATGCCGGTCGTCCTGCCCGTCATGGGGGCTTTGCTGATCTTCATGCTGGCCTTCATTGCGGTGTTCATGGCCTGAGCCTGTCCAGCAGGGGATGCCTCAAGGAAAAGGCACTTTGCCGTGTCCGTTCAAACCGCTGGTGTAGGGGTTGCAACCGCCGCCAGCAGGGCAGCCGACAACCCATCGTGTGACAGCCACAGCAGCGACCCGATCGCCGCGGTGGCCATCACGAACACATCGAACCAGGCAAAGGCGCGTCGAAGTGCCGCACCGGCGGTGGGCGCAGGCAGTCAGATGAGGCCCGCTGGGCCTCTCGCGTCAGGCTCAGGCCAGCGCTTCGATGATGCGGATGTCCCGCTCGGCGCCCTGGCCGAGGGCCTTGAGGGCCTCTTGGTACATCGCGCTCTCGTGTGCGCCTGTGGCCTGCGCCACGCTGTCGAATTCGATCAGCACCGCGCGCTGGTTGACGGCTGCCTCATACACCTGCGCGGGCATGCCGCGCGCGAGGAAGCGCCCTCCGGCTGCCTGAATGGCAGGGCCGGCCAGGGCGGCGTAGGCGGCAAGGGCGGCGGGATCGGAGATGGATCGGTAGGTGGCGATCCAGTAGGCCTTGGGCATGGTGCATTCGAGGTTGTTGAAACCCATGGATTCTCCATCAGCCCCGGCACCCTCGCCGGGCAGGCGTGCAAGCCGCCGCGCCGATATACTGGGGGACCATGCGCCGCTGCCTCATCGCGATCTTCGCGCTCCACTTTTTCCTGAGTGTGAGCGCGTTTGCTTTTGGCAGCCTGCACGGCGCACCGGCCGGGCAGGCCCGTGCCGGGGCGGTGCTTCACGCCGAAGCTGCGGTGGTGGTGTCCGTGGTGTCCGAAGACCAGGTCGGCGCCGACACCGCCGCGCCGCATGCGCTGGTCGACGAATTGCCCGAGCTCCCCGACAGCCTGCCCCGGATCGCGTCCGCGCAGCGCCCGCCGGTCGAGACCGGTCCCACCATCGGCTACCGGCAGCGCGCCGCTTTGCCCCCTTCGCTGGACGGCCTGCTCCGTCCGCCACAGCAGGCCTTTTCAGCGGCCTGAGCGGGGCCCGCCCCTGCGCGGCCCCCAACCCCGTCCACCGACGAGCCCGACGCCGATGCGTTGCGGCCTGCTGTTCGCAGCCCCCTTTCCCATCCCTTGTCTTCACTCCTTGAACGGAAATCACCATGACCCCCGATCTTTCTGCCCCGTCCTTCAACGCTGCCGTGCTGGTCGAGCGCAACCGCGTGTTGCGCAACACCTACTGGCTGCTCGCCCTGTCGATGATTCCCACGGTGTTGGGCGCCTGGGTCGGCCTGGCCACCGGCATCACCGCAGGCCTCACCGGCTTCATGGGCCTCGCCGTGTTCCTGGGTGGCGCCTTTGGCTTCATGTTCGTCATTGAAAAGACCAAGAACTCGGCCGCCGGTGTGCCGGTGCTGCTGGCCTTCACCTTTTTCATGGGGCTCATGCTGTCGCGCCTGGTGGGTGCGGTGCTGGGCCTGTCCAACGGCGCGGGCCTGGTGATGACGGCGTTCGCCGGCACCGGCGCGATCTTTCTGGGCATGGCCATGCTGTCGTCCATCATCAAGCGCGACCTCACCAGCATGGGCAAGTTCCTGTTCATCGGCGCCATCATGTTGCTGGTGGCGGGCGTGGCCAATGTGTTCATCCAGTCGGGCGCGCTCATGATCACCCTGGCGGTGCTGGCCATCGGCATCTTCTCGGCCTTCATCCTGTACGACCTCAAGCGCGTGCAGGACGGCTCGGAGACCAACTACATCACCGCCACCCTGGGCGTGTACCTGAGCCTGTTCAATGTGTTCCAGAGCCTATTGATGTTGCTGGGCCTGGGTGGTTCGCGCGACGAGTGAATTTCGCCTTCGGTGGGCGCTCTGCTTGAGCGGGTGAACGCCATTGCACAGGCAGGGCCGGCCTTGGCCGGTCCGGCGCAGGGGCTGACCGCGTTTCCGCCCATGCCGTGTGGCGCCCCGCTGCGCCTCCATTCCTGAACTTGCCGGAGCCTTTCTGACTTTCCATGGAAATCGCCATACTTTTTGCGCTGATCCTGCTCAACGGCGTGTTCGCCATGTCCGAGATCGCGCTGGTGACCGCCCGCAAGGTGCGTCTGCAAAAACTCGTTGACGAAGGGGACGCTGCTGCCGCAGCCGCCGTGAAGCTGGGCGAGAACCCGACCCGCTTTCTCTCCACCATCCAGATCGGCATCACCTCGATCGGCGTGCTCAACGGCATCGTCGGTGAAGCGGCGCTGGCCGCGCCGCTGTCGATCTGGCTCACATCGCTCGGCGTGGCCGAGCCGTTCAGCAGCTACGGCGCCACGATCCTTGTCGTGGTGGTCATCACCTACTTTTCGATCGTGGTGGGAGAGCTGGTGCCCAAACGGCTGGGCCAGTCGCACCCCGAGGTGCTCGCACGCCTGGTGGCGCGGCCGATCAACTGGCTGGCGATCGCCACCAAGCCTTTTGTGCTGCTGCTTTCGGTGTCCACGCGTGCGCTCATGCGCCTGCTGGGCATCAAGGAAAACAACTTCAGCGCCGTGACCGAGGAAGAGATTCACGCCATGCTGGCCGAGGGCACCACCGCGGGTGTGATCGAGTCGCACGAGCACGCCATGGTGCGCAACGTGTTCCGGCTCGACGACCGCCAGATCGGCTCCCTCATGGTGCCGCGCAGCGATGTGGTGGTGCTCGACCTCGATCAGTCGTTCGACGTCAACATGGCGCGCGTGGAAGCCTCCGACCACGCCCGCTTCCCGGTGGTGCGCGGCAACATGAGCCATGTGATGGGCGTGGTGAACGCGCGCAAGTGGCTGTCCCAGGCCTTGCGAGGCGACCTGCGCGAGCTGGAAAGCCAGCCCCTGCAGGCGCCGCTCTACGTGCCCGAAACCATCACCGGCATGGAGCTGCTCGACAACTTCCGCCAGTCCGACGTGCACATGGCTTTCGTGATCGACGAATACGGCGAGGTGCAGGGCATCGTCACGCTGCAGGACCTGATCGAGGCCATCACCGGCGAGTTCAGCCCGAAGGACCCCGAGACCTCCTGGGCCATGTTGCGTGAAGACGGCAGCTGGCTGCTGGACGGACACATACCGGTGCCCGAGCTCAAGGACCGCCTGTTGCTCGACAGCGTGCCCGACGAGGAGCGGGGCCGCTACCACACGCTCAGCGGAATGATGATGCTGCTCACTGGTCGGCTGCCGAAAGAGGCCGACATGGTGACCTGGGAGGGTTGGCGGCTGGAGATCGTGGACATGGACGGACGCACCATCGACAAGGTGCTGGCCACCCGCATTGCCGCGGCTGCAGAGGGCGACATCGAGGAAGCGCCCACCGGCACATGAGCGCAAAACAGGGCCGGCGCACGCACGGCGCAGCGCACGGGTACGCTGTCGCTGTCACCACAGACCGCCCACGCATTGGCGCGACCGACCCGGGAACCCGACCTTGACCCCGACCGACCTCATCGCACCAGCAACCCAGGGCAGCGTGCCCCTGTCGGTGGTGCTGTTCCGCCTGGCGAACGACACCAGCCGCGAGCGCATTTCGGTCGCTGATCTGCTCACGGTGCTGGGCGACCGTGCGATCGGCGCGCTGATGTTCTTTTTCGCGGCCCCCAACATCCTGCCGGTGCCGCCGGGCGTGTCCACGCTGCTCGGCGCGCCCTTGCTGTTCCTGTCGGTCCAGCTCATGTTGGGCATGCGGCCTTGGCTGCCGGGTTTCGTGACGCGACGCTCGCTGTCGCGCGATGACCTGGCCACGCTGGTGCGGCGCATCGTGCCCTGGCTGACCAAGGCCGAGCGGCTGCTCAAACCGCGGATGCAGGTGCTGGTTCGGCCACCGACCGAGCACGCCGTGGGCCTCGTCTGCCTGGTGCTCGCCACCATCCTGTTTTTGCCCGTGCCACTGGGCAATATCCTGCCGGCGCTGGCCATCAGCGTGCTGTCGCTGGGCGTGCTGGAGCGTGACGGCGTGTGGATCGTGCTGGGCCTGCTGGCCTCGGTGGTGGCGGGGGCCGTGGTGTCGGGCGTGTTGTGGGCGATGATCCAGGCGGCGGTGCTGATCCTGGGACCTCTGTTTGCGGTTTGAAGCGTATGCCAGGGCCCGGGCCTGCCGCACCGACTGTGCGTCAGCGCACCGACCGGCCCTCCCTGCCGCAGCCATGCTGAGGTCCCCTCCATCAGGAATGCACATGGCACAAAAAGCACACATCGTCGGCAAGGTCGAGTACCGCAGTGGCGACGGCCCGAATGTCGTGATCCGCCCCGGTCCGGTGGACGTGACCACCGGCATCAACGACGTCACGCTGAGCTGGACCGATGAAGAGACGCACGGTTCGGCCGCCATGCCGCTGACCGACTTCCAGCGGCAGGTGGCCGAAGGACTCATCACGCTGGAGAACTGAAAGACCCCGGCCAGCGCCAGGCCAGGCCGGCGGGTTTCAGCGACCGCCCAGGCTTTCCTTCTCCATCAGCAGGTAGGTGTTGTAGGCGTTCATTCGGTTGGCAAAACGAAACATCGGCATGGGCTCGAAGTCGCGCCAGTCGGTGCTGCTGTAGGCCTCTTCGAACGGCACCAGTTCCTTGACCGCGCGGCCCATGGTGGTGCGCAGGTAGTTCAGGTAGTCGCGCATGATCACCATGTCCTTGCGCGGCTCGGTCGACGCGGCGCCGTGACCGGGCACGACCACGTCCACGTCGAAGCGCAGCAGGCGTTCCAGCGAGTGGATCCACTGGCCGCTGTCGGCCTGGCCCACGAAGGGCAGGCGCCCGCTGAACATCAGGTCGCCGGCGAAAAGAACACGTTCGGCCGGCACATGAACGGCCATGTCCTCGGGCGTGTGCGACGGCCCCACGCGCTCCAGCACGAAGCGCATTCCCGAGAGTTCCAGCGTGGTCGATTCCTTGAGCCAGCGGTCGGCCGGCACCAGACGGGTCTTGTCGTCCACCCAGGGCGCGAGTTCGGTGCGCGACGCCACCAGGCGCTGCGCGGCGGTCTCGGAATTCAGGTACTCGCGGGCGTCCTGCTGCGCCACGATCTGCGCCCCCAGTTCCTTGAACACCTGCAGGCCATAGATGTGGTCGGCATGGTAGTGCGTCACGATCACATGGGTGATGGGCTTGGGCGTGATTTCGGCGATCTTCTGCACCAGGCGGCGCGCCAGCGCGGGTGAGCCCAGCGCGTCGATCACCACCACGCCCTGTGGCGCCACCACGAAGCCGGCGTTGCTGATGAAGTTCTGGTTGGCCGGTGAGCCGAGGGCGGCCAGCCCCTGCACGAACCAGCTGTTGGGGCCGACCTTCTGCGGCTGCATGTCGGACAGGTTCTGCGCCGCGGCCGAGAGGCTCAGGGCGGCCAGGCTCAGTGTCAGCACGCGGGCGAACCGTTGGCGCAAGGTGGGTGCGGTCGAGATCATGGGGCGCTCCTCGGGTGGGGCTCAGTGTCTGGCGGCGGGTATCGTGCGGCTCGCGGCGTCGAATCCGCCCTTGGCCTTCCACTCTTCCATGCCGCCCTGCAGGATGCGCAGGTTGTCCCAGCCGGCCACGCGCAGCGCAAAGCCGGCCTGCGCCGACAGCGAGCCGGTGTTGCAGTAGATCAGCACGGGTTTGTCCTTGGGGATCGAATCGCGTTTGGCCAGCACCTGGCGCCAGTCCATGTGGATGGCGCCAGGAATGTGCCCCCTGGCAAACTGCCCGGCGTCGCGCGCGTCGATCAGCACGAACTTCTTCCAGTCGTCCCTGGGAATCTGCTCGGCGAAGATCACGCCGCCGCCGTAGTCCACGAACTCCAGATACGCCTCCATTTCGTCGATGGCGGCCGCCTTGTCGGCCAGGGCGGCGCCGGGGCCGAGCAGGGCGAGGGTGCTCAGCACCGTCTGGGCGAGGTGGTGTGGGCGCATCTTGTCTCCATTGTTTGGTAGTAAATCAGCAATCACTGATATTGTGTGCCGATTTTGAATCTTCTGAAACCACCGAGCCACCAGGCGCACGGTCCGGACTTGCAAGGCCACCATGAGCAGCAGCCGCAGCGTTGATTTTTTCGACCGCCAGTTCGAACGGCAGATCCACCAGGACTTTGCGGCACCGGGCAACACGGTGAAGTCGTTCGCGACCATCGTCGCGCGCAAACCCTGACGGGTGATCCGCTCAGGCGTACACGCAGCGAAAGCCGATGTAGACCGCGACAAAATCGGCCGGCTTCCAGGCCACCACGTCGGCCTTCATCTGCGAGGCGCCATACCACCACGAGCCACCCATGGTGCGGCGCTCGTTGCCCTGCTGGTCGCTCACCCATTCCCACACGTTGGCGCCCATGTCGTGCAGCCCGTTGACGCCGGCCGCCGTTTCGCCCGCCGGCGCGGCGCGGGACCAGCGGTCGGCGTCGCTGGTGTTGGCGCCTTGCGGGCTGTTGCCCGTGGGCCAGGCGTAGGTGGTGCCGCGCTGCCAGGGTGCGGGCGGCGCAGCGCGCTGTTCGGTGAATGCCGCGCTCAACCACTCGGCGGCGGTGGGCAGGCGCCCGCCGGCCCAGCGGCAGTAGGCCTCGGCCTCGGCGTGCGTGAGGTGCACGGCGGGCAGTTGCGGAGAGGCCGCAACGCCGTCGGGCGTGCGCCAGGTCCAGCCCGCGCGGCGCTGCCAGCCGCCTTCGAACTCGAAGCCGCCGCCCTCGGTCTCGGCCCGCGTGACGGTGGCCGTGGCCTGGGCAAAACGGCTGAACTGCGCGATGGTGACTTCGGTGCGGTCGATCGAGAACCGGGCCAGCCGCACGCGGTCGTTGGCCAGCGCGGCCTGGGCCGCCGCCGCCAGCAGCAGGCCGGTGAACAAACGCTGCGGGTGTTTCATGGCCGCTTGTGATCCGTTTCAGACGACGGGGTTCGCAGTTCGTCGAAACGGCTGGCGAATTCCTGGCGCAACTGTTTGCGCACCTTGGCCGCGGCGTGGCGGCGGCATTCGTCGGGTGTCACGGGCACGAGCGGCGGCACCGCCACGGGCTTGCCGTCGTCGCCCACCGCGACCATGGTGAAGAAGCAGCTGTTGGCGTGGCGCACCACCTGGTTGCGGATGTTCTCGGTCACCACCTTGATGCCGATTTCCATTGACGAGGTGCCGGTGAAGTTGACCGAGGCCATGAAGGTGACGAGCTCGCCCACGTGGATGGGCTGGCGGAACATGACCTGGTCCACCGAGAGCGTGACCACGTAGCTGCGTGCGTAGCGGCTGGCGCAGGCATAGGCCACCTGGTCGAGCAGCTTGAGCACGGTGCCGCCGTGCACATTGCCCGAAAAGTTGGCCATGTCGGGCGTCATGAGCACCGTCATGGCGAGTTGGTGGGTGGGCAGGTCCATGGCGGGGGTGTGGGTCGACGCAGCACCGCGCTGCTGGCCGGCATTGTGCCCGGATCTGCCAGCACGGGCCGGTGAGTGTCATGGTGCGGTAAAGCTGGAATGAAGGCGTTTGCCGCCGTCCGCACCCTCCCACAGCGTGAAACCGTGGGCCGTCCGACGCGGTTCGACAAACACGTTTTGTCACCGGCGTTGCGGCCAGGCCGGTTAGATTGCGTGCACGTTGCAACGCTTTGAAAGGACATGCACATGGACAAGTCAATGATGAAGGGCATCGCCGTGGGCGGCCTGGCCATGGTGGTGCTGGGGGCCAGCGGCGTCACCGGCTACCAGGCGCTGACGCAGCCCGAGGTGGCCGAGGTCGTGGCGGTGAAGGAGGTCATGAAGACGGTGTCGACCCCGCGCGAGGTTTGCGAAACGGTCGCCGTGCAGCGCACGGCACCGGTGAAGGACCAGAACCGCATCGCCGGCACAGTGGTCGGGGGTCTGGCCGGGGGGCTGCTGGGCAGTGCGGTGGGCAACGGCACCGGCAAGACCGTGGCCACCGTGGTGGGCGCGGCCGCCGGCGGCTATGCGGGCAACCAGGTGCAGAAGAACATGCAGCAGAAAGACGTGGTCACGACCAACGAGCAGCGTTGCAAGACCGTGCAGGACAAGTCGCAAAAGGTGGTGGGCTACGACGTGACCTACCGCCTCGACGGCAAGGACGGCACGGTGCGCACCAGCTTCAAACCCGGCGACACGCTGCCGGTGAAAGACGGCCAGGTGGTGACCACACCGCCGGCCGCCGACGCCAGGTCCTGACGCTGGCGCTCACCGGACCTTCACCGCCTGGCCGTCGCTGATGGTGCTGCCCGGGTAGAGCAGCACCTGCTCGCCCTCGCGCACGCCATCGCTGACCCAGGCGACGTCGGCGTTGCGCTCGCGCAGCGTCACGGCGCGCGCCACCGCACGCTGACCCTCGATCACGAACACCCGCCACGCGGTGCCGTCGCGCACGAGCGCAGCGCCGGGCAGCAGCAGGGCGCCTTCCTGGCTGGAGACGGTGATGCGCGCGTCGACCCGGAAGCCATCACCCAACCGCTGCGTCCCTGGCGCGGTGGTGTCCAGGTCCACGATCACGTTCACCCGCTGCTCCTCGATGCCCAGCGCCGAGACCTTGGTGAAGGCCACCGGCTCGATGCGCACCACATGACCCGCCAGCGCCGCCGCCCCGGTGTTCAGCGCCAGGCTCACCGGTGCACCCGGCGCGATGGCCTGCACCTCGCTGGAGAGCACGTCGATGACGGCTTCCACCGCCGAGACATCGCCGATTTCCAGCAGGGGCTGTCCCGCGGTCACGGGGGCGGCGCTGTCCAGGTGCAGCTTGATCACCTGGCCATCGGCCGGGCTCCTGAGCGTCCACAGGCCCTCCGGGCGAGCCCCTGTACCGGGCTCCGAGCGGGCCAGCGCGGCCTGTGCCTCGGCCAGTGCGAACCCGGCAGCGCGCAACTCGGCGCGCCCGGCTTCCAGCGCCTGCTGTGCCGACCGGCGCGCCAGCACCGCCTGATCGAGCGCGGAGGGCGCGATGAAGTTCTCGCGTGCCAGTTTCTGTGCGCGCTCGGCTTCCAGGCTGGCCTGGGCCAGCGCCGTGTCCAGGCGCTGCAGTTGAGCACGCGCCGCGCGCTGCGCCGCGTCGGCGCTGCCCACACGTTGCTGCAGCACGAGCCGGGTGCGCGCGTCGATCATCTGTGGCGCCACGGGAGTGAGCGTGGCCACCACGTCGCCGGCGCGAACGGGGTCGCCCACCTTGAGCGTGGGCCGCGCCAGTTCGGCCTGGGTGGGCGCCGAGATCAGGTAACGGTGTTTCAGGCGCAACTGCCCGTCTTCCTCGATCGCCTGCTCGAAACGACCGACGGTGACCGGCGCCACCTCCACCAGCAGCGGACGCGGCTGGAAGGCCCACCAGGCGAGGGCGCCGACCAGCAGGGCAGCGATCCCCCAGGGCGCCCAGTGGCGCCAGCGGTTGTTGTGGTTCGTGTGGTTCATTCGCGGACTTTCAAAACAGCGACCAGGTCGAGACGGTCGATCTGGCGGCGCACCATCAGGGCGCTGACCACACCCGCAGCCAGCACGATCAGGGCGGCCCAGGCGTAGGTGGCGGGTTCGATCACCACCGGGAAATCGATGCTGTCGGAGGACATGAGCCGCATCATCAGCGACGCCAGCGCCCAGCCCGCCACCGCGCCGATGGGCAGGGCCAGCAGCAGTTCGGCCCCGAGCTCGCCGAGCAGCAGCACCGACACCTCGGCGCGCGTCATGCCCAGCACACGCAGGCTGGCGAGTTCCCAGGCCCGCTCCGAGAGCGTGATGCGTGCGGCGTTGTAGACGATGCCCACCGCCATGGCCACGGCGAACAGCGTGAGGATGCCGCTGAACACGCCCATGTTGCGCGAGGTGGTCTCGTTGAAACTGGCCATGGTGCCGGCCTTGTCGAACACGGCGTTGATCACCGGTGCGCGCTTGACCGCCGCCCAGAACTCGCCCATGGCCAGCGGGTCCACGCGCAGCGCGGCTTCGGCCACGCCGGACCCGTCGCGCGCCAGCGTGTTCATCGCATCGAGGTTCATGAAAGCCTGCTTGCCCATCAGGGTGTGCACGATCTCCACCACCTCCACCGTGGTGCGTGTCTGGTTCCAGAGACGGAAGTCCACGTCCACGCGGTCACCCACGCGCGCACCCACGGCCCTGGCCAGCAGGGACGACATCACCAGGCCGCTCGTGGGCAGCGCCACCGGCCCGCGTGTGTCGTCCACCGTGCGCAGGAGCTGCGCACCATCGATCAGGCCCATCAGCGAAGCGTCTTCGGTCTGGCCGCGCAGGCGCACGCGCACCGGTTCGCTGCGGTAGGGCTCGGCCTTCATCACGCCGGGCAGGCGCTGCAGCTCGTGCACCACCGACAGCGGCACCGGGCGGTGGAAGTTGACCAGCACATCGCCCTGCTGCACCTGGCGGAACTGCACGTCCACGATGTGGGCGATGGCGTCGAGCCAGAAGGCGCCCGAGATCTGCAGCGCCACCGACATCGCGATGCCGGTGACGGTGAAGGCCGCGCGCAGCGGGCGGCGCTCGAAGTTGCGGATGACCATGAGCGCGCCCGTGCTCACATGCCGGCCCAGACCGAGCCGTTCGATCAGCGTCTGCCGGTAGCTGGGCGGTGCCGGGGGCTGCATGGCCTGCGCAGGCCGCAGGCTGACCACCGCGCGGATGGCCGTCCAGGTGCCGGCCGCGGCCGCGGCAAACGACAGTGCGGTGGCCGCCACCACCAGCCACGGCGTGGTGATGTAGGCGAGCTGGTTGAAGCGGAACACCTCGTCGTACAGGCCCAGCATCAGCTGCCCGATGACCACGCTCAGGCCCAGCCCTGCCACCACGCCCAGCCCGGCGATCACCAGCGACAGCGAGATGTAGTGCCAGGCGATCGCCGCGTCGCTGTAGCCCAGCGCCTTGAGTGCGGCGATCTGGCTGCGCTGCGTGGCCACCTGGCGGCTGATCACCACGTTGAGGATGAACATGGCCACCGCCAGAAAGATCGATGGCAGCACCGTGCCCATGACTTTGAGTTGCGAGAGTTCGTCCGCCACGATCTTGGCCGAGAGCTGTTTGTCGCGGCCCACCGCGCCCAGCGTGCCGTGGGCGTCGAGCAGCCGGTCGACCTGTTCGATCACGGCGGGTCTTGATGCGCCAGCCTCCAGCCGCAGCGACACCTGGTTGAAGGCGCCCTGCAGGTCGAAGGCATGGGCCATGTGTTCGTCGTCGATCCACCAGATGCCGAAGGTCTGGTCGTCGGGTGCGCCGCCGCGCGAGGCAAACACGTATTCGGGCGAGATGGCGGTGCCCACCAGGTGCACCTGTTCCAGCCGGCCGTTGAGGATGGCGTTGACCCGGTCACCGGGACGCAGGCCCCGCGCCACGGCAAAGCGGTCGCTCACCACGGCCTCGAGCGCACGCCCGCGCTCGGGCCAGCGGCCGCTGCGCAGCGTGAGGGCGTTGAGGCCCTGGCGCTGGTCGTGCACCTGCGCCAGGTCGAGCCCGATGAAGCGACCGGTCACGGGCGCGTCGGCATCGGGCAGCGCGATCTGCGCGTCCATCACCACGTCGAGCTTCACTTCGGCCACACCCGCCACGGCGGCCAGCCGCGCGCCCAGGTGCACCGGCGCGCGCTTGACGCTGGCGAACACGTCGGCCAGGCGGTTGTCGCGGTAGAAGGCATCGCGCGAGCCCTGCAGCGACTCGTGCACCGAGAACATGCCCACGAAGCCGGCCACGCCGATCGCCACCACCAGCGCGATGGTGATCACCTGCGCACGCAGGCGTTTGAGGTCGCGCCAGAGCTTGGTGTCCAGGGCCCTCATGGCGGTGTCACCAGTTCAGGGTGGCTGCCGCCACCTTGTGCGCGTTGACATGCGTCTCCTTGATGCGGCCGTCGGCCAGGCGCAGCACGCGATCGGCCATGTCGGCGATCGGTGCGTTGTGCGTGATCACCACCGTGGTCGTGCCCAGGGTGCGGTTCACGTGTTCGATCGCCTGCAGCACCATCACGCCGGTGGCGCAGTCGAGCGCGCCGGTGGGTTCGTCGCAGAGCAGCACGGCCGGCCGCTTGGCAATGGCGCGCGCGATCGCCACCCGCTGCTGCTCGCCGCCGGAGAGCTGCGACACAAAGTGGTTCATGCGTTCGCCCAGACCCACCAGCGCCAGGGCGTCTTCGGGCGGCATCGGGTCGTCGGCCAGGTCGGTGACGAGGGCCACGTTCTCCAGCGCGGTCAGGCTGGGGATGAGGTTGTAGAACTGGAACACGAAGCCCACGTGTTCGCGCCGGTAGCGCGTGAGCTCGGCATCGGAGGCGCCGGTGAGCTCGTGCGACTCACCGGCGTGGATCCAGCGCGCCGTGCCGGCGCTGGCGCTGTCCAGTCCGCCCAGGATGTTGAGCAGGGTCGACTTGCCGCTGCCCGAGGCACCGAGCAAGACCACGAACTCGCCGCGCACGATCGACAGGTCCACCCCGCGCAAGGCGTGCACGGCGGTGTCGCCCTCGCCGTAAACCTTGGTCAGGCCCTGGGCGATGAAGACGGGTTCGGCATCGTGGGGAACGGCGTTCATCGGGTGATCGGGCACAAATGGCCGCCACTGATTGCACCACCCGGACCATCGTGTGTCCTTGACACCGGTCAAGTCGGTGCCATTGGCTTAGACTGCCGCCTCCCCTCATGTCTGTTTCCGCCTCCCCTTCCCCCTCACACGCGCCGCTGATCGCCAACCTGATCGCGCAGCTGGCCTTCGGGCTGCTGGCCATGACCATCTGCCTGCCGTCGATGCAGGAGTGGGGCGCGCTGTTCGGCTCGGACCAGGCCAGCGTGCAGCTCACCTTCAGCGGCTACGTGGTGGCCTACGGCGGGCTGCAGTTGCTCTACGGTCCCTGGTCCGATCGGTGGGGGCGCAAGAAGGTGCTGATGTTCGGCCTGGCGCTCGCCGGCCTGGGCTCGGTGCTGGCCGCGCTCTCGCCGAGCCTGGCCTGGCTGACCGCGGCGCGGGTGCTGCAGGGCGCGGGCTGCGCGGCCGGCATGGTGGTGGGGCGGGCCATGGTGCAGGACCTCTTCACCGGTCCCGAGCGCACCCGGGTGATGGCCTTCGTGGGCATGGCCATGGGCCTGATTCCGCCCACCGCCACCATCCTGGGCGGGCAGATCCATGTGCGGCTGGGCTGGCAGGCCAACTTCGTGCTCATCGCGGTGCTGGCGGTCGTGCTGTTCGTGGCCGCGTGGAAGGGGCTGCCCGAGCACCGGCCCGCCACCACGGTGCAGCCGCACTGGCTGGGCGCGATGCTGTCGTCGTATGCCCGGCTGGCGCGCGAACCCTCGTTCCTGCTGTTCGTGCTCATCCTGGCCATGACGACCGCCACTTTCTATGCCTTCCTGGCCGGCGCGCCCATCGTGCTGGGCAGCTACGGCGTGGGGCCGGCCGGCATCGGTTACTACATCATGGTGGTGCCGCTGTCCTACATCCTGGGCAACTACCTCACCACCCGCCTGGTGCACCGCACCGGCGACCGCGCCATGATGATGATCGGGCAGGTCTTCTCGGTCGGTGGCATCGCACTCATGCTGGTGCTGGCGCTGGCCAACGTGGACACGCCACTGGCCTTTGCCCTGCCGCTCATGCTGCTGGGCCTGGGCAACGGCTTTCTGGTGCCGCCGGCGCTCACCGGCACGGTGGGACTGGTGCCGGCGCTGGCTGGCTCCGCTGCTGCAGTGGCGGGCCTGGCACAGCAGCTCATGGGCGCGGTGGGGGGATACGCGGTGGGGCTGGTGCCGCACGACGGCGCGGTGAACCTGGGCTGGCTGATGCTGGGCCTGGGCAGCGTGGCGCTGGTGGCGCAAGCGGTGCTGAACCGCCGCCGGCCTGGCAGACCACCGCCGCAGCGCAGCGGTCCCTAAAGCAGGCTGCCCTGGACGTTGGCGCCGCGTTCGCGCGAGGTCAGCAGCGCGTCGGTGGCGCGTGCATCCGCCAGATCGAACACCTCGGCGGGCTGGGGCCGCACCAGCGCGCGGGCATCGGCCTGCGTGCCGTGCAGCCAGACGGACCAGTCCTCCGGGTCGATGTGGGCGACGGCGCGTTTGTCCTGCTGCTCGGAGGGCAGCTTGGGATCGGGTTTGTGCAGGCGCGCGAGCAGGGGGTGCGCGTCGCAGTTGCAGGTGATCATGGTGAAGTTGGGCACCAGCTCCCCGGTGGCGGGATCGGTCCAGTGCGACCACAGGCCCGCCAGCGCCCAGGGTGCACCGTCGGCGCGGCGCATGCGCCACCAGATGTTCCTGCCGGTTTCCCAGTTGGGCTCCTGGTACCACTGCGCCAGGATCAGGCAGCGCTGGCCCTGTGCCCACGGACCCCGGTAGGTCACGCGCTCGGCGATGCCTTCGACGCGCGCGTTGTTCGTGAGGACCGCGCGCGAGGCGGGCCGCCGCGTGGTGCTGCCGGGGCGGATCATGCCCCACTGGCCCAGGCGCCCGACCAGCTGTGCGGCTTCACCCGGCTGCCCGGGCCGCACCATCAGGCCGTGCTGGAACGGTCCCACCGTGGCCTGCGTGTAGTTCTCCACGTCCACGCTCGCACCCACGCTGCCCAGGTAACGCTCGGCCGTGCCTTTGTCGGTCATGTTGTAGAGGTTGCACATGGTGGATGCGAAGTCTCTGTGTGATGGCGAACAGACCGCAGATGGGTCAGATGATCAGATGGGGTGCAGGCAAACGCCCATGGCCCTCGTCGAGGACCGGCAGCCCTCAGGAGAAAACCATGTACATCGGCGGCGGCGCTCTATTGCTCATCATCATCCTCTTCCTCGTGTTCCGTTGAACCAGGGCGCGAGGGCTTACACACCGTTGTGCGGGTCTTCGCGACGTTGGGCGTACCAAAGGTCCAGCCCCTTGCGCTGTCTCACCGCGCCCAGGCCGCCCCGGATCAGGCGGCCCAGCAGTGCCCACATCTCGCGTGCCGAATGCGTGCGCAGCTTGCGCCCCGAGCTCAGCACCGGCTCGCTCAGGATCAAGAACCTTCCCTGCCGCTTGAGCGCCCGGCTCAAGCCCAGCTCCTCGGCTGCAAAGTAACGCTCGTCAAATCCGCCCACGGCCTCGAACGCGGTGCGGGTGCAAAAGAAAAAGCATCCCGCCGCCAGCCGGCTGACCTGCAACAGCTTCACCACCAGCGGCACCATCAGGCGCGCGTGCAGCGGCATGGCGCCGTCAAAGCGCACCACGGCGCCACCGCCCACCGCCCCGCCACGCAAGGCCTGCAAGGCCAGACGCACCAGCGCCAGGTGCACCCGCGTGTCGGCATCGACAAAGATGAACACCTCGCCTTGAGCCACCCGTGCACCCGCGTTGCGCGTGGCAGCAATCTGCCGGTGCGCGACCGTCACCACCTGTGCACCGTGCTCGCGCGCGACCTCGGCCGTGCGGTCGGTGGAGGCGTCGTCCACCACGATCACCTCGCAGGCCTCGTCGAGCGCGCCTGCCACCGCATTCAAGGCCTGCAGGGTGGCGCCCAGCAGGCGTTCTTCGTTGTAGGCCGGCACGATGAAGGAGATCATGCACAGCAGGTTACCCGCGCATGGCCGGCTGGCACGGGTACGGGGTTTCTGGCTGCGGCGCGAACACGCGCGACAACGCCCGCCGGCGCTTCGGTGCAACATCGTGCCGCCCTCCATCTTCCGGCGCCGCCCACCATGACCACCCAGTTCCAGCTCCGCAAGGACCAGCTCGCCACCACCCGCACCGTGCAGTTGCCCGACACGCCCCCGCCGGACGGCGCGATCCGCGTGCGCATCGAGCAGTTTGCCTACACCTCCAACAACATCACCTACGCCGCTTTCGGCGACGCGATGAACTACTGGGCGTTTTTCCCGGTGGCGCCCGGGGCGGCCGACACGCCGGCCTGGGGCATGGTGCCGGTCTGGGGCTTCGGCGTGGTCGAAGAGACCCGGTGCGCCGGCGTGGCGGTGGGTGAACGCCTCTACGGCTACTGGCCGATGGCCACCCATGCGGAGCTCGTGCCTGCGCGCCTCTCACCCGAGGGTTTCATGGACGGCGCGCCCCACCGTGCGGCGCTGCACCCGGTCTACAACCACTACCTGCGCTGCGCGGCGGACCCGCTGCACGACCCGGCCACCGAGTCCCTGCAGGCGCTGCTGCGCCCGCTCTTCCTCACCGCCTGGCTGATCGACGACTTCCTGGCCGACAACGACTTCTTCGGCACGAACAACGGCGGCCAGCGCGGCGTGATGCTGCTCTCGTCGGCCAGCAGCAAGACCGCCTGCGCCACGGCCGCACAACTGGCGCAACGTCCCGAGGTCGAGGTGGTGGGCCTGACCTCGCCGGGCAACGTGGCATTTTGTGAAAACCTGGGCGTGTACAGCCGCGTGCTCACCTACGACCAGCTCGATCGGCTGGCGCCGGACACGCCGATGGTGTACGTGGACTTTGCCGGCAACGGCGCACTGCGCAAGGCCATCCACAGCCGCTTCACCGCGCTGGCCTACAGCTGCTCGATCGGCGGCACGCACGTGGACCAGCTCGCCGGGGGCCGCGACCTGGCCGGCCCGCGCCCGGTGCTGTTCTTTGCCCCCGCGCAGGCCAAGAAGCGCCACGGCGACTGGGGGCCGGCCGGCTTCAACGAGCGCCTGGCCCGGGCCTGGCACGCTTTCATCGCCCAGGTGAACGATCCCGCCCAGCCCTGGGTGGTGGTGCAGCACCACAGCGGCCCCGATGCCGTGCGGGCCGCGCACGCGCTGGTGCTGGGTGGGCAAGGGGATCCGCGCGTGGGGCACATGCTGTCGCTGTCGTGAGCGCGTGACCTTACGCACAGAGACTGTGCCCTAGGCTGTGGATAACGAGGTGGACAACCGCCACAGGCCGCCGCCCGCCTCACGCTGCGCGATGTGCCTTGAAAACAGGCAGTGGTCAGCCGCTCGGCAGAGGCTCACCAACGTCTCGTCATGGAGCGGGCAGCGTGCAGGCCATCGATCACGCCATGGCACCGTGCAGACCCAGGCGGACGCGTGCTCACCGCAACGGGGGTCAGCCTGTGCTGTTTTGCCCCGGGCTTGATCCACCCATCAAGCGCTTCACATTGCCCATCGCTGCCATCGCCTGCTGGCGCAGCTCGGCCAGGATGGCGGTTTTTTCCGTGTCCGCAGGGTCGATGCCGGCCGTCATCTTGCTGAAGCCGTCGAGGCGGCTTTCGCGCATCCAGTTGCGCAGGGGCTTGTCCTGGCTCCAGCGCATCTGGTTGGACAGACTGACCAGGGTGGACTGGACGTAGCCCCCCACGTTGCGCGGAAAGGGCACGGGCGTGCAGAGCTGGTTCCGGGTGGCGTCGTCTTCGTGGTGCGCTTCCACATACGCACACACGGCGCTGCTGAACGTGACCAGCGGGGCGCGCACGAGCTGGGGCACGATCTTGCCGGGTTGAAAGATCGGCTCGATGTCGCGCGGCTCCACGGCGGAGGCGGTGCAGTTGATGAAGAGCGTGTTGTCGTCCATGGCCTCGCGGCCTTGTTCGAGCACGAGCGCACCGGCTTCGATGGCCAGCACGCGGCCCTTGCGGATCACGTGCTGGATCTGTCTGAGCAACTGCACCTCGCCTTCGGACAGCGTGGCGTAGTGGAACATGCGCGGGGTGTGCCGCGTGTCGATGCGCAGCATCTGGCCGCCGGCCTCCAGGCGCTCGAACAGGTCGTCCACGCTGCTGGCTTCGGCCAGGGCTTTCATCTGTGCCAGTTGTCCACCGATGGAGTGCTTGAAGAACTCTTCGCCTGGCTGCGTGGTGAGCCGGTTCACCACCCACGAGTCGCGCGGCATCACCCAGCTGATGGCTTGTTGCGGCACGCCGCATTCGAGCAGCCAGACGGCCGCGTCCATCGCGGTCTTGCCGGCGCCCAGGATGCAGAAGCGGGTGGGGCGTTCCTGCGTGCCGTCCAGGCTGCCCTGCCAGAGCTGGGTGAGCTGCGTGGGGGTGACCAGGCGCACACCCTCGGCCACGCTGAATTTCGGCTTGGTGGTGGCCGGCACGCTGGGGCTGAAGTAGCGCGCGTCCACCAGCTTTCTGCGCACGGTGATGGTGGACACGGCGCCCGAGAGCAATGAGGTCACACGGGCGGTGCCGGCGTCCAGACCTTCAAAACGGCTCATGGGCAGGTAGCGCACGCGGCCGCTGGGCAGCAAGGTCTGGTGCATCACCTGATGGAAATAACCGCTCACCTCGGCGCCGCTGGCCAGCTCGTACATGCCCGCGTTGTGGCCCACGGTGTCCTTGCGGCCGGTGCCCAGCGCCAGCGAATTCACGCCGTAGAAGGCCGAGGGCTGGTGCAGGGATACAAAGGGATAGGCGTCGTTCCAGTGGCCGCCGGGCTGGCCGTGCATGTCCACCAGGGTGATGTGCGCGTCGCTCTCGTGCAGCAGCGTGTCGGCGAAGGCCAGGCCGGTGGCTCCTGCGCCGATGATGAGGTAGTCGGTCGCGTGCTGGGCCATGGCAGTCCTTGAGGTGGTGCTTCAGAGCATGCAGGACCCAGGCCGGACCGGCAATCGGGGCAAACCATGCGCACGGCGCCACCACTGGACACGGATTGGCCTTTCATATACTGTACGTGTATACAGTATCGATTCGGCCTTTCAACCCCACCCCCACACCCCGGTTCACCCGCCATGCATCCCGCCCTCGACTGGCAGGAGGACGACCTGTCTTCCGCCTTCACACCCGCCGCCCCGGCCCCCACGCCCCGACCGGCCCGCCTGCCCGGTGAACTGCCGATGGCGGTGGCCGCGGCCATCTGGCGCGGCGACCAGCTCGGTGGCCCGGTCTCGGCCGTGCTGGCCAGCGGCTTCGACGCGCTGGACGCGCAGTTGCCCGGCGGCGGCTGGCCGTGCCACGGGGTCATCGAGATCCTGGCGCCGCAAAGCGGCATCCTGGAATGGCGCCTGCTCGGGCCGGCGCTGCGCCAGGTGTGCGCCGCCGGGCGCGCGGTGGTGGTGGTCGGGCCACCCAAGGCGCCGCACCTGCCGGGACTGCGTTTCGAAGGCATCGACGAGCGCCAGCTGGTGTGGGTGCGGGCCGACACGCCGTCCGAGCGCCTGTGGTCGGCCGAACAACTCGTCAAGGCCAACGCCTGCGGTGCGCTGGTGGTATGGCTGCCGCAGGTGCGTGCCGAGCAGGTGCGTCGCCTGCAGGTGCTGGCCGCCGGTTGCGAAGGCCCGGTGTTCCTGTGCCGGCCGATCACGGCGGCGCGCGAGTCGTCGGCCGCGCCGCTGCGACTGCAGGCCCGCGTGGGACCGGACTGGGAACTGCACCTGAGCATCTTCAAGCGCAAGGGCCCGCCGCTGGAAGACACGTTGCGCCTGGGCTCGGTGCCCGGCGGGCTGCGCGCCATCCTCACGCCGCGGCTGCGCTTCCCCAGCCGCCTTCTGCCCTCCGATGCGCACCGAGAGGCCGAACATGTTGTGGTCAGCACTCCTGCTCCCGACCGCCCCCGTCACGCCGTCCACTGAGGCGGCGCGCCGAGCCGTGGCCACCTGGGCGTTGCAGTTCACGCCCCGCGTGGCGCTGGCCGATGGTGCGGTGCTCATGGAGGTGGCGGCGAGCGTGCGCCTGTTTGGCGGCAAGCGTGCGCTGCGCGACCGTGTGGTGATCGAGAGCCCGCAGCTCGGTGTGGTGCAGGTGGCCTGGGCGCCGAACAGCCTGGCCGCGCTGGCGCTGGCGCGCGCCGGCCGTGAAAACGGCTTGCGGCAGGCGCTGCCGGTGCTGCTCGATGCCTTGCCCATGGCGGTGTTGAGCGCCACACAGCCCCACCACACCACGCTGGCGCACATCGGCTGCCGCACGCTGGGCGACATCCGCGCGCTGCCGCGCGGCGGCATGGGCCGGCGCTTTGACAAGCAGTTGCTGCAGGCACTCGACCAGGCCTACGGTGCCGAACCCGAGGCCCATGTGTGGGTGGCGCTGCCCGAACGGTTCGAGGAACGGCTGGAGCTCATGGCGCGCGTGGAACAGGCGCCGGCCCTGCTGTTTGGTGCGCGGCGCCTGCTGCTGGTGATGAGCGGCTGGCTGGCGGCGCGGCGCGCGGGCGTCACGGCCTTCACGCTGCGCTGGGCGCACGACGCCATGCGAGCGCGGGACGCGGGCGAGGGCGGCGAGATCACGGTGCGCACGGCCGAGCCCACGCGCGACACCGAACACCTCTGCCGCCTGCTGGCCGAGCACCTGGCCCATGTGCAGCTGCTCGCGCCCGTGGGCGACCTGCAGCTGCTGGCCACCGAGGTGCAGCCGCTGGTGGAGACCAGCGCCTCGCTCTTGCCCGACACCGTGCGCCAGGGTGAGACGCTGCACCTGGTGCTGGAGCGGCTGGCCGCACGCCTGGGGCCCGGGCGCGTGTTGCGCCCGGTGCTGCTGCCCGACCACCGCCAGGAATGGATGTGCCGCTGGCAGAGCGCGCCCGAACCGCTGCCACGCAAAACCGGCAAGGCACCGGCCTGCACCACCGGCCTGCCACAACCCACCTTTGTATTGCCCGAGCCTCTGAAGCTGGCGGTGCGCGGCAACCGGCCGATCTACCAGGGTGAACTGCAGCTGCTCGCCGGCCCGCAGCGGGTGGAGGGCGGCTGGTGGGACCGCGTGGACGACGTGGCCACCACGCGCAACGTGGTGCGCGACTACTGGGTGGCGCTCTCGGCGCACGCGGGTGTGCTGTGGGTGTTCCAGACGCGGCTGGACGAGACGCCTGCGTGGTACCTGCACGGGCACTTTGCATGAACCTGCCCGACTACGCCGAGCTGCGCTGCATTTCCAACTTCAGCTTCCTGCGCGGCGCCAGCCGGCCCGAGGAGCTGGTGCAGCGGGCGCATGCGCTCGGTTACCGCGCGCTGGCGCTGGTGGACGAATGCTCCATGGCCGGCATGGTGCGCGCGCACGGGGCGGCAAAAGACAAGGGCCTGAAGCTGCTGGTGGGCAGCCAGTTCCGGGTGCAGGCGGACGCAGCCTTCACCCTCATCGTGCTGGCCTGCAACCTCAACGGCTACGGCAACCTGTGCGAGTTCATCACGCGCCTGCGCCGCGCCTCGGCCAAGGGCAGCTACCACCTGGGCCTGGACGGCATCGACGCCGCCGCGCTCGCCGACTGCGTGGTGATCGCCGTGCCCGAGCGCACGGGCGAGCAGGCGCAGATGGACACGGTGGCGCGCTGGCTGCTGCAGCATTTCATGGGCCGCTGCTGGCTCGGGGTGGAGCAGTTGCGCCGGCTCGACGACGAGATGCTGCTGCACAAGCTGCGCCAGAGCAGCGATCTCACCGCGGTGCCGCTGGTGGCCGTGGGCGACGTGCACATGCACCTGCGCTCGCGCAAGCCGCTGCAGGACGTGCTCACCGCCACGCGCATCGGCCAGCCGCTGAGCGCCTGCGGGCTGGCGCTGTCGCAAAACGCCGAGCAGCACCTGCGCTCGCGCCTGGCACTGGGCCAGCGTTACCCGGCCGGGCTGCTCGCTGAAACGCTGGTGGTGGCCGACCGCTGCGCGTTTTCGCTCGACGAACTGCGCTACCAGTACCCGGACGAGGTGGTGCCCGCCGGCGAGACGCCCGCCAGCCATTTGCGCCGGCTGGCTTACGAGGGCGCCGGGCGGCGCTGGCCCGAAGGTGCGACGGCTGCGGTGCAGCAACAGATCGAACACGAACTCGCGCTGATCGAGGAGCTGAAGTACGAGCACTACTTCCTCACCGTGTACGACATCGTGGCCTTCGCGCGTTCGCAGAACATCCTGTGCCAGGGCCGTGGCTCGGCGGCCAACAGCGTGGTGTGTTACTGCCTGGGCATCACCGAGGTGGACCCGGCGCGCATGTCGGTGCTGTTCGAGCGTTTCATCTCGCGCGAGCGCAACGAGCCGCCCGACATCGACGTGGACTTCGAGCACGAGCGGCGCGAGGAAATCATCCAGTACCTCTACCGCAAGTACGGCCGTGAGCGCGCCGCGCTGACCGCCGCGGTGGCCAGCTACCGCCCGCGCAGCGCCATTCGCGATGTCGGCAAGGCGCTGGGTTTCGCCGAGGCCACGCTGGACGCGCTGGCCAAGGGCCACCAGTGGTGGGACAGCCGCGGCATCGAGCCCGAGCGCCTGCGCGAAGCGGGGCTGGACCCGCAAAGCCTGGCGGTGCGCCAGTTGATCGCGCTCACCGGCCAGCTCATGGGTTTTCCGCGCCACCTCTCGCAGCACAGCGGCGGCTTCGTGCTCACGCGCCTGCCGCTCTCGCGCATGGTGCCGATCGAAAACGCCAGCATGGCCGGGCGCACGGTGATCGAGTGGGACAAGGACGACCTGGACGCCATGGGCCTGCTCAAGGTGGACGTGCTGGCCCTGGGCATGCTGACCGCCATCCGCAAGTCGCTGGCGTTCATCGGCGAGCGCAAGGGCCATGTGTTCGAGATGCAGGACATCCCGCCCGAGGACGAGGCCACCTACGACATGATCTGCGCCGCCGACACCGTGGGTGTGTTCCAGATCGAGAGCCGCGCGCAGATGAGCATGCTGCCGCGCCTCCAACCCCGCTGCTTCTACGACCTGGTGATCGAAGTGGCGCTGGTGCGCCCCGGCCCCATCCAGGGCGGCGCGGTGCACCCGTACCTGGACCGCCGCCAGGGCAAGGTGCCGGTGAGCTACCCCAGCGCTGCGCTGGAGCAGGCGCTGGGCCGAACGCTGGGCATTCCGATCTTTCAGGAACAGTGCATGCAGATCGCCATATTGGCCGCGGGCTTCACGCCCGGCGAGGCGGACGGCCTGCGCCGCGCCATGGCAGCCTGGAAGCGCAAGGGTGGCCTGGGCCACTACGAACGCCGCCTGATCGACGGCATGACCGAACGCGGCTACACGCTGGAGTTCGCCCAGGGTGTGTACGAGCAGATCAAGGGATTCTCCAGCTACGGCTTTCCCGAGAGCCACGCCGCCAGCTTTGCGCTGCTGGTCTATGCCAGCTGCTGGATCAAGCGCCACCACCCGGCCGAGTTTCTGGCCGCGCTGCTCAACAGCCAGCCGCTGGGCTTCTACACCCCGAGCCAGCTGGTGCAGGACGCCCGGCGCCACCAGGTGGAGGTGCGCCGCGTGGACGTGCTGCACAGCGAATGGGACTGCACGCTCGAAGAGCGCTCTGCCGTCCGGGCCGATCCCACCCCCGTTCGGGCTGAGCCCACACCCGTTCGGGCTGAGCCTGTCGAAGCCCTGCCCGCCGTGCGCCTGGGCCTGCGCCTGGTCTCGGGCCTGAAGACCGGGGCCGCCCAACGCATCGTGGCGGCCCGCGCCCAGCGCCTGTTCGACAGTGCCGAAGACCTGGCCCGCCGCGCCGGCCTGGACCAGCAGGACATGCAGCAGCTCGCCGCTGCCGATGCGCTGGCGGGCCTGAGTGGCCACCGCCGCCAGCAGGTGTGGGACGCCGCCGCCCTGAAGACCGCGCCCGAACTGTTGCAGGACGCGCCGGTGGACGAAGACCCGCTGGACCTGCCCGAGGCGCCCGAGGGCGAAGCGGTGGTGTGGGACTACGCCAGCCTGGGCCTCACGCTGCGCCGCCACCCGCTGGCGCTGCTGCGCCCGCAACTCGACCAGCGAAAGCTCATGACCGCCGAAGCGCTGCAGCACGCACCCAACGGCAGGCTGGTGCGCCATTGCGGCATCGTCACCCTGCGCCAGCAACCCGAGACCGCTTCCGGCGTGGTGTTCGTGAGCCTGGAAGACGAGACCGGTGTGGTGCAGGTGATCGTGTGGAAACACCTGCGCGAACGCCAGCGCACCGTGCTGCTGCGCTCACGCCTGCTGGCGGTGTACGGTGTGTGGCAGCGCGAAGGCGAAGCAAAGAACCTGATCGCCGGCCACCTGGAAGACCTCACGCCGCTGCTCAGGGGGCTGTCGACGGTGAGCCGGGATTTTCATTGAGGGGTCGGCAAGGAACCTGCCTCCAGCAGGCTCGGCTGCAGGGCTCTGCGCAACGCGGCCACGGTGTCGGGTAGCGGTCGATGATTCAGTTGATTTTTCTTGAGGAATGCATGCCAGAGCGCCTGGCGTGACGGATCGGTTCCAAACTCGTCCGTCAAGCCCAAGGGCAATGCAGCGGGAACCACCATGCCTCGCCGGTCAAACGTGGCTGCGATCGCCCGTGCCAATGTCCTGGTGTTCAGGGTTTCGCGGTCCAGCAATATCGACAGGTCCAGGTAGTCTTTCAACCGGCTGTTGGTCATGCCAAGCAAGGCGATGGCATGAAGCTTTTCGGCGATGACGGTGTAGACCGGGTAAGTGCGCAGGCGCGGCGCAGGCAGATCGGTCAGCAGCACGGGGTAAACCGCGGCCACGGGTCCGGGCGTGACTGCGTCGCCGAATCCGATGTCGATCTGCGTCTTGCAACGCGCTTTGGCCACGTCGGCCGTGATCAAGATCCGGGCTCCGGCATAACCCGCCTCTTTGCGAATGTCTTCGGCCGTGATCGACGCGGGATCGAAGTGAATGCCGTCGTCTGCTTCAACGCTCACGATGTCGCGGAATGTCTGAACCACGGACGCCAGATCGCTGGGCCCGAAACCCAGCAAGTCCGCATCGCGCGTGGCGCGGTGGGGCATGTCGTACCAGAGCGTGAACAGCAGCGCTCCTTTGAGCAAAAAGTCATCGGCGTGTGCCGACTGGCTCAGGCGATAAAGCATGCGTTCGAGCGCAAAACGGACCAACACCTGATTGAAATCCACACCTTGTGCCTTGGCGATATTGAGCAGGCGTGCCCGCACCGATGCTGCACGGTCCTTGCTCATTCAATGGCCTCCAGGTAGGGGCGCATCACATTGGCGACGCGGCAGATCTTTGCGTATCGCCAGAGATCGTCGGCCGAAACCTTCTTCTGCGCACGTGCGTCGCGCAGCGCTTCCAGTGCCACGTCGATACCGATTTTGTTGCGGTGTTTGAAGCAGTCAACCACGGTCTTGGCCACGCCATAGACCCGCAGTGGAACTCCATCGTGTTTGAAGATTTCGACGCCTGCCGCGTAAGCGTCACCGGTGACCTGGACCATCTTGAGCGGTGGGTAGTCGATCTTCGGCACATGGCTGCCACGCGGCATGGCGATCCAGATCTGGTTCGGAAGCTGTGTGGTGACGCCATGAAACTGCAGCGCAGTGAGCAGGCAAAAAACAGCCTGTGGCACCTTGGTGGCAACAGTGATCAGGCTCTCGTTTTCAGAGAGGTCCTGGTCGGGCAGACGGTAGAGACCTCGATCAACTTTCTCCAGCAGTCCGGCGGCTGTCATGCGCGCGAGCACCGCGCGAGACGCGCCGGTCGCCTCCAGATCGCTGGGGCGCAGCAAACCCTTGTGCGCGAGCAGATCCAGGATGCGCTGGGTGTGGGTTTCGTTCTGAGGAGACATGCCATCGCAGTATGTTCCATTTATTCGTCGATTGCAAACATTCGACGAATAAATGAATCACCTGCTTCCCTCAGGAGCCCAACAGCGTGCCGGTGATCAACCTCCAGTGCGCCTCGCTCACCGGCGTGATCGACAAGCGGCTGCCGCGCTGCAGCAGCGTCATGTCGGCCAGGGCCGGGTTCGCCCGAAGTTCGGGCAGGCCGAGCAGCCGCGTCTTGCGCAGCGCCTTCACATCGAGCAGCAGCCAGCGCGGTGCATCAGGTTTGGACTTGGCGTCGAAGTAGGGCGACTGCGGGTCGAACTGCGTGGGGTCGGACCGGGTGGTGGACGCGACCTGTGCGATGCCGGCGATGCCGGGCTGCGGACAACTCGAGTGGTAGAACAGCACGCCGTCGCCGATGCGCATGGTGTCGCGCATGAAGTTGCGCGCCTGGTAATTGCGCACGCCGGTCCAGGGCACGGTGGCGCCGGGTGCGGCGAGTGCGTCGTCGATCGAGCACTCGTCGGGCTCGGATTTCATCAACCAGTATCGGGCTGCAGCGGGTGAGGTCATCGCGCTATTTTGCGGAGTTTTTTCATGACTTGTTGATAAGTCATGAGTTATTTAAACTCCCTGGCATGAACCAATCTGAAAGCATCCTGGACCTTGCCCGGCGCCAGCGCCTGCTGCGCGCGGCCGACGTGCGCGAGCAGGGTTGGTCGCCTCAGTTGCTGATACGTCTGCATGCAATGGGGCAACTGGAGCGTGTGGCCCGTGGAATCTACAGCCTTCCCGATGCGGATTTCACCGAGTACAAGGGGCTGGCAGAAGTGTGTCAGCGCGTGCCCAAGGCGGTGATCTGCCTGCTGTCCGCCTTGCAGTTCCACGGCATCGGCACCCAACTGCCTCACGAGGTCTGGATCGCGCTGCCCGAGGGCGCGCAAACCCCGGCGGGGGATTACCCGCCACTGCGCGTCTCGCGTCTGCGCGGGGACGCCTATGCCTCAGGGGTAGTCACTGTGATGGAGCGGGGTTCACCGATCCGCGTTTACAGCGCCGCCAAGACAGTCACCGACTGCTTCAAGTTCCGCAACAAGATCGGACTGGATGTGGCGCTTGAAGCGCTCAAGGACGCATGGCGGTCCCGCAAGGTCACCATGGACGACGTCGCGCACTTCGCGCGCATCAACCGGGTGGAACAGGTGATGCGGCCTTATCTCGAGGCGGTGGTGGCATGAAGAAGGACCTGTCGGCATCGGTGCTGGCGCGCTTGTTGAACTTGTCGAAGCAACGCGGTGAGGACCACAGCCTGCTGCTCAACCGGTTTGCGCTGGAGCGGTTGTTGTACAGGGTCGGAATCTCAAGGCACTCACAGCAGTTTTTACTGAAGGGCGCATTGCTGTTCGCACTTTGGTACGACGACCCCCATCGGCCCACCCGAGATGCCGATCTGCTGGGCTTTGGTCCGGACGACGACGCGAGTCTGGTGGCGACGTTTCGTGAACTGGCCAACATGGCGTTGGACGACGGCATCGTGTTCGATGCCGCATCGGTGCGCGCCAGCAGCATCCGCGAGGACAACACCTACGGCGGCACGCGGATTCACCTGACCGCCCACATCGGTCCTGCTCGCTGCGTGTTGCAGATCGACATAGGTTTCGGCGATGCAGTGACGCCCCCAGCAAGAACAGTGGTGTTTCCCGCCTTGTTGCCGGATTTCGAAGCGCCGCAGCTTCGTGCGTATCCGGTCTACACGGTGATCGCAGAGAAGTACCACGCCATGGTGGTGCTTGACCTGGCGAACAGCCGCATGAAGGATTTCTACGACCTCATGGTCATCGCGCAGCGCACCCGGCTGGACGGCGCAACGCTGGCCGCCGCCGTGGCTGCCACCTTTGCCCGGCGAGCCACTGCGTTGCCAAGCGAGCCGCCGTTGGCTTTGACTGCCCGATTCAGCGAAGACGCTGCCAAAGTGCGGCAATGGCAGGCTTTCTTGGGCAAGAACCGCCGGGAGGCGGGTTCGCTGGTGCTTACCGTGGAGCTGTTGTACAGGCTGCTGTGGCCGGCCACACAGGTCGCTGCCGAGCGAAGTTCTGCGAACGCCAGCTGGAGCCCCGAGGCCGGCAACTGGGCTTGATGCCCCAAGGTCAGCGAGTCGTTAGAACGATTCCCAATCGTCCGAAGCCCCGGCCCGCTCGGCCACCTTGGCCACCGGCTGTGGTGCCGGCCTGGCCAGCGCCGGCTTCTTCGGGGCCACCGGCACCGGCCTGGCATTGGCGACGACCGGCTTCTTTGCCGCCGGCATGCTGCGCACGGCGCCGCTGCCGGGCTTGTGCAGGTCGGCCGACCGGACCTGCGCGATCGTGCTCTGCGACGTGCTGTGTGCATCCACCCGGAACACGCGCACCACCTCGGCCAGCCGGTCGGCCTGGTCGTTCATGCTCGATGCGGCGGCGGCACTTTCTTCGACCAGGGCTGCGTTCTGCTGGGTCAGCTGGTCCAGGTTGGCCACGGCCGAGTTGATCTGGTTCACGCCGTCGGCCTGTTCGCCCGAGGCGCTGGCGATCTCGCCGATCATGTCGCGCACGCGCACCACGTTGGCCACGATCTCGCCCATGGTCGTGCCGGCCTGGTTCACCAGCTCGGTGCCGGCGGTCACCTTGTCCACGCTGGTGCCGATCAGCACCTTGATCTCTTTGGCGGCCTGCGCGCTGCGCTGGGCCAGGTTGCGCACCTCGCCGGCCACCACGGCGAAACCGCGGCCCTGCTCGCCGGCGCGGGCCGCTTCCACCGCCGCGTTGAGCGCCAGGATGTTGGTCTGGAAGGCGATGCCGTCGATGACGCCGATGATGTCGCTGATCTTGCGTGAGGACTGGTTGATCTCTTCCATGGTAGTGATCACCTGTTGCACCACGTCGCCACCCTTTTGTGCGCTTTGCCCGGCCACGTCGGCGAGCTGGTTGGCCACGCGGGCCGAGTCGGCCGACTGGCGGATCGCGCCCGACATCTGCTCCATGCTGGCGGCGGTCTGCTGCAGGTTGGAGGCGGTTTGCTCGGTGCGGGCCGAGAGGTCGTTGTTGCCGGCGGCGATTTCCTTCGCAGCCACGGTGATGTTGTCGGTGCCGCGCTTGACATCGGCCACCACGTTGACCAGGCGGTCGCGCATGCCGAGCAGTGCCGCCGACATGGCGCCGAACTCGTCCTTGCGGTCGTTGCGGATCTGCGCGGTGAGGTCGCCGCTGGCGATCTGTTCGGCGAAGGCCATGGCTTCGCGCAGCGGATTGCGGATGTTGCGGATCAGGAAGAAGGCGCCGGCGACGATGGCGGCGATCAGCGCGCCGACCTGGAACGTGGCAATGGTCAGGCTGGTCGCGCGCTGCTCGCTGAAGCTGGCCTGGGCCTGCTGACGGATCTCCGCCTGCAGGCGGGCGAACTCGCGCAGGGCGGCGAGGTAGGGCGGCACGGTCTGGTTGAAGCGGGTCGAAATCTCCAGCGCGGCGCCAGCGGCATCGCCGGCCTGTTTCAGTTCGTTGGCCTTGCCCAGCGAGTCCAGCACGTTCTTGCGCAACTCGGCGATCTTCGCCATCTGGGCCTGTTCCTGCCCGTTCATGTCCATGGTCTGCAGTTCCTTCTGCAGGGCAGAAATGGCCGCCACGCCGGCCGGGATCAGGTCCTTGTACATCTCGGCCACGACCGGGTCCGAGCTGGCGATCGAGGCCTGCACGCGCGTGACGTTGGTCTCGGTGAGACCCGCCCATTCGGTGGCGATGGTGGTCTTGTGGGCGAGGGCCGAGAGCACCTTTTCGGATTCCTGGTTGAGCATGGCCGACCGCGCCCCTGCGGTGGCAACGACGACAAACAGGGCCACGATGATGGCGATGACACCGGCCCACAGGCGGGCGCCCACGGAGAGCTTGCGAAAGAGGTTCATGGGATTCCAGCAGACGAAGGAGAGCGGGCCGCGGCCGGTCGGATCCGGTGCGGCACGAGGACTTATTGAACGGGCGTGGGGTGGGTCACCAGGCCCATGTCGGCGCTGCCGATGAGGGCTTCGATGTTGGCCAGGATGAGCATGCGCTCGCCCACGCTGGCGATGCCGGTGATGAAGCCGGCGTCCAGCGTGGTGCTGATCTGCGGCGCCGCCTTGATGTGGTCCTGCCCGAGGCGGATCACGTCGCTCACCGAATCGACCACCAGCCCCACGACGCGGTCGTGCACGCTGAGCACGATCACCACGGTGAGCGCGTTGTAGTCGACCTTCTCACAGCCCAGCTTGATGCGCATGTCCACGATCGGCACGATCACGCCACGCAGGTTGACCACGCCCTTGATGAAGCCGGGAGCGTTGGCGATGCGGGTGGGTTCTTCGTACGAGCGGATCTCCTGCACGCTCAGGATGTCGATCCCGTATTCCTCCGCCCCCAGGCGAAAGCTCAGGAACTCGCCGGCGCGGGCCGACGACGGCGACTGGCCGCGGGCCAGGATGTGGGAAGACGAGACGCTGACGGTGGGGGTGGGGATGGTGTCCATGGGTCCGCAATGTGGGGTTGATGCCTCGGTATCGGCACCTGCCCGGGCTTCTTGAGCGGGCTTTGCCCTTGCGCGTGGGGCGGCCCGGGCGCGCCTTCACTAAGATCGGGCCCATGCCGACCTTGCTGGACCCGACCACCTCTGCCCGACGAGTCTTCGTGCTGGGCGCCACCGGCACCATCGGCCAGGCCACCGTGCGCGCGCTGGTGGCGCGCGGGCACGAGGTGGTGTGCCTGGTGCGCCCGCGCGCGGGTGCCGGGGGAGGTCTGCAGGTGGACGACACGGCCCGCCTGTTGCCGGGCGCCAGCGTGCGCGTGGGCGAGGTGCAGGACCCGGTGTCGCTGCAGCGGGATGGTTTTCGCGGCGAGCGCTTCGACGCGCTGGTGTCCTGCATGGCTTCGCGCACCGGCGTTCCCCGGGACGCCTGGGCCATCGACCACCAGGCCCACGTGCACGCGCTGGACGCCGCGCGCCGGGCCGGCGTGACGCAGATGGTGCTGCTGTCGGCCATCTGTGTGCAGAAACCCTTGCTGGCGTTTCAACAGGCCAAGCTGGCGTTCGAGCAGGTGCTGATCGATTCGGGTCTGACGTATTCCATCGTGCGGCCCACGGCGTTCTTCAAATCGCTCTCGGGGCAGATCCGGCGGGTTCAGCAGGGCAAACCCTTTCTGCTGTTCGGAGACGGTCGTGCCACGGCCTGCAAGCCGATCAGCGACGACGACCTCGGCGCTTTCCTGGCCGACTGCCTGACCGATGCCAACCGCCACCACCGGGTGCTGCCCATTGGCGGCCCGGGCGAGGCCATCACGCCGCGGCAGCAGGGCGAACACCTGTTCGCGCTGCTCGGGCGGGCGCCGCGTTTCAAGAGCGTGCCGCTGGGCTTGCTCGACGCGATCATCGCGGTGCTGGGTGCGGCCGGGCGGGTGGTGCCCGCGCTCGCCGACAAGGCCGAGCTCGCGCGCATCGGGCGCTACTACGCCACCGAGTCCATGCTGGTGCTCGACCCCGTGAGCGGCCGCTACGACGCTGCGGCCACCCCGTCCACCGGCAGCCAGACGCTGTTCGACTTTTATGCCCAGGTGCTGGGCGGCGCAGCCGCGCCCGAGCGGGGCGACCACGCGGTGTTCTGAACGCCAGCAAACCCCGGAGCCGACAGGCAGCCCCGGGGTTTCAGGAGCCGCGACCGGTCAGTTGGACTGCGTCGAGCGGTTCATCCGGCCCATGCCCACGGTGGTGTCGGTGTTGCCCGTGGCCTGCATGCCGTTCATGGGATGGAGCCCGGGGTTCAGGTCGCGGAAGGTGGCGCCGGTCTGGCCGTCGGCCACCAGCGTGCCGTCGCGTTGTGCCTGCGCCAGCTCGGCGCGAACCTGGTCGCGCGAGATGGAAGACATGGCCGCGGGCTGTGCGTACCGGCCGGGGAACAGTTGACGGAAGCTGAGGCCGGTCTGGCCATCGGCGATCAGGCTGCCGTCGCGCTGGGCCTGGGCCAGCTCGGCGCGAACCTGGTCGCGCGTCCTGGGGGTCATGTCGGCGGCGAACACCGAGCCGGCGCAGAGCGTGGTGAGGGTGAGGGCGATGACGGAGTGGCGAAGGTTTTTCATGGGGGATCCTTGAAGAGGTTGTAAGAAGCCAGAGAGCCTGGCGTTGCGAGCGGGACACCCTGAATACGGGCCAGGAGCCCGACTGGATTCAAGCTGCGCTCAAAAAAGAGCCGCGGCCGGCCCTCGGCCTGCGTCCAACCGCCGTGCGACCCGGGGCCTGCAGGCGACAGGCCGCGGCCCGGGGCTCGCCGACAATCCGTGCATGGCCATCCCGATCCACTCCGACACCGTTCTCACCCCGCCCCTGCCTTCGGCCACCGTGATGGTGGTGCGCGACGGACCCGCCGGGCTGGAAGTTCTGCTGGTGCGCCGACACGGCAACTCGGGCGTGCTGGGTGGGGTGCACGTGTTTCCGGGCGGCAAGCTCGATGCCGGCGACCGCCTGGTCGAAGCGGCCTGGCTGGACCGCTCGGCGCCGGACTGCGCGCTGGCGCTGAACGAACCCGGTATCGATGCCGACACCGCGCTCGGCCTGCATGTGGCGGCCCTGCGCGAAACCTTCGAAGAAAGCGGCCTGCTGCTCGGGCAGTTGCACCAGGCCGACCTGGCCGTTCGCGTGCGCGAACTCACCGCTGGCGGCACCGCCTTCGCCGCCGCCTTGCAGCAGCTCGGTTGTGTGGTGTCCACCGACAGCGTGCGGCCCTGGTCGCGCTGGGTCACACCGCGGGTGCCCTCGGTGACCAACAAGCGTTTCGACACGCGATTCTTCGTGGCGCTGGCACCCGCCGGCCAGCTGGCCGAGCACTGCGTCTTTGAAGCCACCGAAGCGGTGTGGATGGCGCCGCGCCTGGGGCTGGAACGCTACTGGGCGGGCGAGATCGATCTCGCACCGCCACAGATCATGAGCCTGTGCCAGCTGGCGCGCCTGCAGAGTGCCGCAGAGGTGATGGCCACGGCCGCCAGCCGGGCACCCGCGCTGATCGAGCCCGAACCGTTCGACCTGGACGGTGTGCGCGTGATCTGTTACCCGGGCGATCCGGCGCACAGCGTGGCGCAGCGGGTGTGGCCCGGGCCCACGCGCCTGAGCTACCGCAACCAGCGTTTCGAGGCCGAGGGTGGTCTGGCGGCCTTGCTGACCTGACGCGGCGCGCTCCGCGCCCGCTTGCCCCTGCTGCCTGTGGGGCATTCGGTTTGTTGAATCCATCACGCCGCGTGGCACGTACTGGGTAGGCAGATGACTGCAAACACCACCCAGGAGCACCCCCATGAAACTCAAACCCGCCTCCCTCGCCAGAGGATGCCTGCTGATGGCCGTTGCCGGCGCCGCCATCGCGTCGAGCCACCGTGAAGCCCCCTTCATCACCACCACGCCCAAGGTGGACGGCACCGACTTCTACATGTTCCGCAGCTACGAAGGTGTGGCCGCCAACGGCGCGGGCGGGCGCTCCGATTTCGTGACCTTGATCGCCAACTACCAGCCGCTGCAAGGCCCCTACGGTGGCCCCAACTATTTCTCGATGGACCCGAACGCGCTGTACGAGATCCATGTGGACAACAACGGCGACGCGCGCGAAGACATCACCTTCCAGTTCCGCTTCCAGAACCGGCTCAACAGCGTGGCCCTGCCCATCGGCAACCAGAACGTGCCGATTCCGCTGATCCAGGCCGGCACCGTGTCCTCCGTCAACGACCCCAACCTCAACCTCAACGAGAGCTACAGCCTGACCGTGGTGCGCGGCGACCGCCGCAAGGGTGCCATCCAGACGGTGGCGGCCTCGCTGGCCAAGCCGGTGGACTACATCGGCCAGAAAACCCTGGGCGACGCCGCCGCCTACAAGGCCTACGCCGACCGGCACATCCACAGCGTGACCATTCCGGGCTGCAGCGTGCCCGCCAGGGTGTTCGTGGGCCAGCGCCAGGAAGGGTTTGCGGTCAACCTCGGGCGCATCTTCGATCTGGTCAACGCACCGGTGGACGTGTTGCTCAACCCCGACCTCAAGGACGCCGAGGGCGCCAACGGCAACCATGTCATCCAGAAGCAGAACGTGACTTCGCTGGCGCTTGAAGTGCACCAGAGCTGCCTGACCGCAGGCAGCGAGACGGTGATTGGTGGCTGGACCACGGCCAGCCTGCGCCAGGCGCGACTGCTCAACGGCAGCCCGCCATCGGGCCACCAGGCGAGCGAGAAGGCCGGCGGTGCGTGGACGCAGGTGTCGCGCCTGGGCAATCCGCTGGTCAACGAGGTGGTGATCGGTCTGGGTGACAAGGACAGGTTCAACGCCTCCGCCCCGCGGGACGATGGCCAGTTCCTCACCTACGTGACCCACCCCACGCTGCCCGCCCTGCTGGGGCTGGTGCTGGCCGGCAACCCCGCCGCCGTGGCGCCCACCAACCTGCCGCGCACCGACCTGGCCACCACTTTCCTGACCGGCATCACCGGCGTGAACAAGCCGTCCAACCCGACGCCCTCGGAGATGCTGCGCCTGAACACAGCCGTGCCACCGGTGCCGTTCGCCAGCCAGAACCGCCTGGGTGTGGCTGGCAACGCGCTCAACGCCGACCCGGCCAAGGTCAACGACAACGCCGGCTTTCCGAACGGCCGCCGGCCCAAGGACGACGTGGTCGACATCGCGCTGGTGGCGGTGCTCGGTGGCCTGTGCGTGATCAACGGTGACAACGACGCGCTGGGTCTCAACAGCGTGCCGGGCGTGCCCTCGCTGACCTCGGCCTGCAGGCCTTCGAGCGTTCCGCTGGGCGCCCGCTCGGCCGGCATCCACGACGCGGTCGACCAGGCCGTCGTGCCCTTCCTGCCCGCGTTCCCCTACCTGAACACGCCCAACGCCGGTTCGTCGAACCTGTGATGCCGACCCTGCACACCAAGGACACACCATGAGACAACATCTCGCGACATCCCTGCTGGCGGTGGCGGCCACCGCGGCACTGGTGGGCTGCGGCGGTGGCGGCGGTGACGCCGCTGCACCGGCCCGGCCCGAAGCCACCACGCCCTTCATGGGCAGCACCGTGCAGTCGCTGCTCGATTACATGGATCAGCTGATCGCACAGACCAGCGAAACCACCGAGCCCGAACCGGTGGACAGCACGCCGCTGCCGGTGGACGACACGGTCTGACACGGCTTCTTCAACACTGAAAGGGACGGGTCGACGCACGCCGTGCGCCGACCCGCTGATCACATGAACAAATGGATCTTCTCCAGCCTGCTGTGGCTGGTTTCCAGCGCACATGCGCACGAATTCTGGATGGCGCCCGACCGGTTTTCGCCCGCCGTGAACGCGCCGGTGACGCTGTCGCTGCGGGTCGGCGAAGGTTTCCTGGGTGAGCCCGTGGGCTTCGACCGGCCAATGGCTGTCTCGCTGCACTGGCACCGCTTGCGCGGACAGCAGAACCTGACGGCGCAATTGCCCGCCAGCCCCGGGCCGTCCGTGCAGATCGCCTTCGATCAGACCGGCACGCAGCTCATCGCACTCGACACGCAGCCGGTCACCACCGAGCTGGCGGCCGACGAGTTCACCGCCTACCTGCGCGAAGACGGACTCGAACACGTGATCGCCCAGCGCCAGGCCAGCGGGCAGGGCGCAGCACCCGGGCGCGAGCGCTACCGCCGCCATGTCAAGACGCTGCTCAATGTGGGCGGCCAGAGCGACGCGGTGTTTGGCGTGCGCACCGGCCAGACGCTGGAGATCGTGCCATTGCTCGATCCGCAAGGACTGCGGGCGGGTGATGCGATGCCGGTGGAGGTGCTGTTCAAGGGTGCGCCACTGCCCGGCGCGCTGGTGCGGGTCTGGAACCGGCGCGCAGAGCGGTTCGACGTGTCGACCGAGCGCACCGACGCCGCGGGCCGGGCCCGCATGCCCCTGCCCTGGGGCGGAGTCTGGATGGTCAGTGTGGTGCACATGGTGCCCAACCCGGACGGACAGGGCCAGGACTGGGACAGCCACTGGGGCAACCTCACCTTCGAGCTGCCCGCTGCCCCTGCGCAGCGCCGGCCATTGTGAGGGCCTGAGCCCACGGGCGCCCGAGGGGGCTACAGTGCCCCATGACCGCCATTCTTCCGACCCCATCCGCCAGCGCCGCTGCCACCTCGACCGACCGGCACAAGATCCGCTTCCTGCTGCTCGAAGGCATTCACCCTTCTGCCGTGGCGGTGCTGCGGGCGGCGGGCTATTCGCAGATCGAAAGCCTGCCGGGCGCGCTGCCCGACGACGAGCTCAAGGCCCGCATCGCCGACGTTCACTTCCTGGGCATCCGCTCGCGCACCCAGCTCAGCGCCGAGGTGCTGTCGCACGCGCGGCGGCTGGCCGCCGTGGGCTGCTTCTGCATCGGCACCAACCAGGTGGACCTGGCCGCCGCGCGCCAGCGTGGTGTGGCGGTCTTCAACGCGCCGTTTTCCAACACCCGCTCGGTGGCCGAGCTGGTGCTGGCCGAAGCGATCCTGCTCATGCGCGGCGTGCCCGAAAAGAACGCCGAGGCGCACCGCGGCGGCTGGCTGAAATCGGCCAGCCATTCGCACGAGATCCGCGGCAAGACGCTGGGCATCGTGGGTTACGGCGCCATCGGCTCCCAGCTCTCGGTGCTGGCCGAGGCGCTGGGCATGAAGGTGGTGTACTTCGACGTGGCCACCCGCCTGCCGCTGGGCAATGCGAGGCCGCTGGGCACGCTGGCCGACTTGCTCGGCAGCGCCGACGTGGTCAGCCTGCACGTGCCCGAGACCGCCGACACGCAGTGGATGATCGATGCCCCGCAGCTCGCGCTGATGAAGCCCGGCGCGGTGCTGATCAACGCCTCGCGCGGCAGCGTGGTCGTGATCGACGCCCTGGCCGACGCGCTGCGCCGCCAGGCCTTGCTGGGCGCGGCCATCGACGTGTTCCCGCAGGAGCCGCACAGCAACGACGACCGTTTCGAGTCGCCGCTGCGCGGGCTGGACAACGTGATCCTCACGCCCCACATCGGAGGCTCCACGCTGGAGGCACAGGAAAACATCGGCATCGAAGTGGCCGACAAGCTGGTGCGCTACAGCGACAACGGCACCACCACCTCGGCCGTGAACTTCCCCGAGGTCGCGCTGCCGGCGCATCCCGGCCAGCACCGCCTGCTGCACATCCACCGCAACGTGCCCGGTGTGCTCTCGGGCATCAACCGTGTGTTTTCCGACCACCAGATCAACATCGCCGCGCAGTACCTGCAGACGCGCGAAGACCTGGGCTATGTGGTGATGGACATCGACGCCGCCCATTCGGAGCTGGCGCTCTCGGAGCTGGCGCGGGTGCCGGGCACGCTGCGCAGCCGCGTGCTGTTCTGAGGGGCAGGGGAGGGCATGCGCAGGAGTTGGCTCTCGTGGCGCCTGGCGCTGCTGGCGGCGCTGCTGGCGGTGCTGGCGCTGGGCGCCTGGCTCTGGACACCCGACCAGCCGCGCAGCACGCTGGAGGCCCGCTACCTGGCCGCGCCCGGCGACCTGGTGCAGGTGGGGCAGTGGCGGCTGCATGTGCGCGACAGCGGCCCGCGGGACGCGCCGGTGGTGCTGATGCTGCACGGGTTCGGCGCCAGCCTGCACACCTGGGAGGCGTGGGCGCAGGGCTTGAGCGCGACCCACCGCGTGATCCGTTTCGACTGGCCGGGCCATGGCCTGAGCGAGCCCGACCCCGCGAACGACTACACCGATGCGCGCAGCCTGCAGCTGATGCTCTCGCTCATGGACCAGTTCGGCGTGGCGCGTGCGAGCGTGGTCGGCCATTCGATCGGCGGGCGCATTGGCTGGACGTTCGCGTCCCGCCACCCGGGGCGAACCGCACGGCTGGTGCTGGTGGCCCCCGACGGCTTTGCCAGCCCGGGCTTTGAATACGGCCAGGCGGCCGAGGTGCCCGCCTCGCTGGGCCTCATGCGCCATGCCATGCCCAAGGCCGTGCTGCGCATGAGCCTGGAGCCGGCCTACGCCGACCCCGCCTTTCTCACCGACGAACTCACCACGCGCTACCACGACCTGCTGCTGGCACCGGGTGCGCGCGATGCGATGCTCAGCCGGCTGCGGCAGACGGTGCTGACCGATCCCCGGCCCTGGCTGGCCAGGATCGCAGCGCCCACCTTGCTGGTCTGGGGCGAGGCCGACGCCATGATTCCGGTGGCCCATGCGCAGGACTACCTGGGCGCCATCCCGGGCAGCCGGTTGCTGTCGTTGCCGGGCGCGGGCCACCTGCCGCAGGAAGAAGCCGCGCAGGCATCCTTGCCGGCCGTGCTGGCGTTTCTGCGCTGAGGCAAGGGATTACCACGATGGCCGGGCGCGGATGCAATTGAGATATTCGCAGTGGCAAATATCAGCAATGACGAATCGATTCACCGAACAGGAGTCCCTCTCATGAAACGACGCACCCTTGTGCTGGCGCTTGCGCTCGGCAGTTCCACGCTGCTCGGCGCCGGCTGCGCCTACACCCCGGCCCGCCAGAAAACCCAGGTGGTGCTGCAGGTCAGCGATCCCGATCCGGCCAAGTGGAACCTGGCGCTGAACAATGCGCGCAACGCGCAGGCCGACCTGGGCGCCGACAAGGTGGACATCGAGATCGTGGCCTACGGCCCGGGCATCAACATGCTCAGGTTCGACGCCGTGACCGCCAACCGCGTGAGCGATGCGGTGAAGAGCGGCGTGAAGATCGTGGCCTGCGAGAACACCATGACGGCACAAAAGATCGTCAAGGCCGACATGAACCCGTCCATCACCTATGTGCCGGCCGGGGTGGTGCACATCATGCAGCGCCAGCACCAGGGCTGGGCCTACGTGCGACCCTGAGGCGGGGGGCTTCAGCCCCGCCGCGGCATGCGCCAGGGCAGCATGGCCTGCACCACCGGCGAGACCAGACGCGGCACATGCAGCGTTTCATGGAAGCTCGACACGCTCTCGCCGAGCAGGCTGCTCTGCAGCACGGCGCGCTGGTAGAACGGCGTGTCTTCGAGCTGCTGTGACACCAGCACGCTCGAGTCGCTGCGCATGCGCCGGTCGATGCGCCAGGCGGTGCGCGGCAGGGCCCGCAGCGGCGGTGGCTCGAACGGCTGCACGCTGCCGTGGCGCCCGAAACGCAGCGCCAGCAATCTGCCCTGGGCCTTGCCCGGTTCCACGTCGTAGAGCACGGCGGTGCTGCCGTCCTTCATCTGGCTGCGTGACCAGTCCCACTCGGTGAACGCGCGCTCCACCGGCTCGTCGCCTTCGTTGCTGTCGAGGTAGGCGTGGCCGCTCCAGCGCTGCTCGGGGTGCTGCAGCTTCACCTCGACCCGGGCATGGGGCGCCAGCGGTCCCCAGCGGTGACGGCCGTGGGCGTCCAGTGCGGTGCTGAAGTGGAACAGCTGGCGCGGGTGCAGCTTCACGGTGCCGCGGATGCGGCGCGGAATCGGCACGCCGACCTCGTCGATGTGGATGGTGAGCGCGCGGCCGTCCCATTCCAGCTGGCTGGGGCCGATCCGGAAATGCGATGCGTCGCGCTGGTTGTGCCGCGCACCGCGCTCGGTCATCGACCAGCGCCGCGCGCCCGCGCTGTACAGCGCCACGTTGAGCGCGCAGAAATTGTCGGGGTCGGTCGGGCCGCGTTTGCGTGCCCAGGCGTAGTAGGGCGAGAACACGCTGCCGACGAAGGCGATGATGGACAGACCGAAGCGGCCGTCGTCGCTCAGGGCGTCGACGTACCACCAGAGGTAGCCACCCGAGGGGACCACCTGGTCAAAGCGGGGCTCGCCATCACGGCCGCGGCCGCCAGCTGGCCCGAAAGAGCCGCCATCGGGACCCCCGGGCCCGGGTGGACGCTCCCCCCCGCCAGGAAAAGGCCCGTGACCGGTGTGCTGGCGCTGGAGCGGGCGAAGGCCGAAGTCCAGCCGTGGGTCGCCTGCCCATACAGGGCGCCCCCCGTGGCCGGGAAGAGCTGGTGAAAGTCCACCGGCGTGGTGCGCACCGACGGCGGCTCGGCGCTCTCGATCCGAAGTCCACAGCGGCGCAGCAGGGCAAAGCTGGAGTTCTCGCATTGTTCGATCGCCTCGTGTGTGATGGTTTGAAGATCGCCGGCTGCCGGTGCGTTGACCAGGCAGAGCAGGCGTTCGCGGCCCTCGGGCGGGGGCAGGTCGGTGCCGCGGTCCTGCGCGCACACGTACACCGTGGGTTGGCCAGGCAGCTGGCCGCGCTGGAAGATGTCGCTGAACTCGCTGGCGTAATCGCCCTGGAAGAACACGTTGTGCCGGTCCAGCGCCAGGCCGCTGGTGCCGGTGTGGATCGACCAGGTGATGGCCGAGAGCGAGCGCGGCGGTACCTTGGCCTTGACGGCGCGGCGCACCGCCGGGCCGAGCAGGCCGCCGCGCAGCGCGGCCACGTCGCCATTGAAGATCACGCTGTCGGCACGCAGGTTTTCCCCGCTGGCGAGCCGCACACCGCACACCCGGCCCTTGCTCACCTCGATGCGTTCGCAGGCGCTGCCATAGCGGAACGCAGCGCCCCGCTCGCGTGCCAGGCGCTCCAGGCAGCGCGCCAGTGCATGCATGCCGCCGTCGATGGCCCAGACGCCGTCGAGCTCGACCTGGGCGATCAGCATGAGCGTGGCCGGCGCTTCCCAGGGCGACGAGCCGGTGTAGGTGGCGTAGCGGCCGAACAGCTGGCGCAGGCGCTGATCGGTGAAATGCCGGCCGAGGCTTTGCCACAGGCTGCGCATGGGGCCCAGCGCTGCGAGGGTGGCCAGGCCGCGCGCGCCCAGGCCCATCGACATGCCCAGCATGCTGGGCGACGGGCTGCGGATGTAGGGTCCTTCCAGTGCGGTGTAGGCGGCCCTGGCCTGCGCGCAAAAGCCCTGGAACCGCCGGGCCTCGGCGGGGCCGGCGAACTGCGCCACCGCATCGAACGAGCGCGCCGGATCGGCGAACAGGTCCAGCGAGCTGCCATCGTCCCACCAGTGGCGCGCGAGCACCGGCAGCGCCCGGATGCGCAGCTCGGCTTCGAGCGTGGTGCCCACCGAGGCCAGGATCTGGTCGAACACCCAGCGCATGGTGAACACCGTCGGGCCGCTGTCGATGGCGGCGCCGTCCACCACCAGCTGGCGCACCTTGCCGCCCGGTGTGGCCGCGGCCTCGACCACCGTCACGTCCAGCCCCTGCTGCGCCAGTTGCAGGGCGCAAACCAGGCCCGCCATGCCGGCGCCGATGACGACGACCTTGTGTTCAGCCATGGTCTTTGGGCGCTGCGGCCTCGGCCGGTGGCTCGGCAGACTCCTGCGTGTTCATCGCGTTGGGCGCGATCCACTGGCCATGGTGTTCCAGCAGCCGCATGCGCACGAACATCGATTCGGAAAAGTAGTTGTGCCGGTAGGCCGCCTCGATGGCGCTCTGGTGTGCGCCCTGGTGGGCGTAGTCGAGCATGGCCGAGGTGTCTTTCCACAGGCTGAAGGTGCACTGGCGCACCAGCGGCGCCTCGCCCAGGCCCATGGCCAGCGTGCAGCCCGCGGCCGACTGCATGGCCGCCTGCGTGGCGGGTGCGTTGCGCCAGAAGGCCATGGCCTTGGCGGGCCGGATGCTGGCGCGCGTGATCACGGCCAGCGGGCGCGCTGCACCCGCGTCGTCGTGCACCGTGTGGTCGGGCTTGAGGTGGGTGGCCGGGGTGGGGCCCCAGGCTTCACCGTCCCACTGGCCGCGCGAGGACAGCACTTCGTGCACACCGCTCCAGAAATGCTCGGCGCGCTGGCGGTAGGCCTGCACGATCGGACCGTTGAGAAAGGCATCGGCCTGTCCGGCCTGTTCGAACATCACGATCAGGCCCTGGTGGCTGGCGCTGGGCCGTATGCTGAAGCCGCCGCCGTGGCCACTGCCCATCACCTTGGCAAACACCACGCCGGGCACGCCCTTGAGCGAAGCCGATCCCTGCACCATGCGCATCCAGCCCCAGGCCTGGTGTTCGCGCAGGTAGTTCACGAGTACGACCACCACGACCCCCGAGAGGGTGATCACATCGGGTGCGCCCTCAGCCATGGGCGAGTGCCGTTGCGCGCGGCCCGTCCAGTTCGGCGGGCAGGCGAAAGCTGACGTCCTCGCGCGCACCGGCCAGATGCACGACCTGCAGCGGTGTGCCGCGGCTGTGCCGCTGCAGCGCGGCCACGACGCCCTGCACCAGCAACTCGGGCGTGGACGCGCCGGAGGTCACACCCACGCGCGGTGCGCCGGCCAGCCAGGCGGCCTGGAGTTCGCTTTCGTCCTGCACCAGGTGCGCCGGCACGCCGCTGCGCTCGGCCACTTCGCGCAGCCGGTTCGAGTTGGAACTGTTGCGCGCGCCGACCACCAGCACCAGGTCGACCCGGGCCGCGAGGCGGCGCACGGCGATCTGGCGGTTCTGGGTGGCGTAGCAGATGTCGTCCACATCGGGGCCGTGGATGCGGGGAAAACGGTCGGTGAGGGCAGCGATGATCTCGCGCGTGTCCTCCAGGCTCAGGGTGGTCTGGGTCACGTAGGCCAGCGGCGTGTGGGGCGGGAAATCAAGCCCGGCCACATCGGCCACGCTGCTGACCAGATGCACGGTGGCGTCGACCCGGCCCATCGTGCCGACCACTTCCTCGTGGCCGGCGTGTCCGATCATCAGCAGCGTGTGGCCCTGCTTCACGAAACGTTGCGCCTGCTGGTGCACCTTGCTCACCAGCGGGCAGGTGGCGTCGATGGCGTGCAGGCCCGCGCTGGCCGCCTGTGCCACCACCGCACTGGACACGCCGTGGGCGGAGAAGACCACCACCGACCCGGCGGGCACGCGGTCGAGGTCGTCGACGAACACCGCGCCGCGCGAACGAAGATCGTCCACCACCCATTGGTTGTGGACGATCTCGTGGAACACGTACACCGGGATGCCGTGGCGCTCAAGGGCGCGATCGACGATGTCGATGGCCCGGTTCACCCCGGCACAGAAGCCTCGCGGTTGGGCCAGAACGGCTTGCATGGCGGGGACTCTGCCGGGTGCCTGGAGGTCGCCGCCTGGCGACTCACTTGGCCGGGGCTGGCGCGGCGGGCGCCGCCGGTGCCGCATCGGGTGCGGCGGCTGGCGCGGGCGCCGTGTAGGGACGGTAGGCCGCCAGTTCGGGGTGGTCCTTGAGCATGGACACCCCCAGCAAAGGCTTGTTGGCACCCTGGTGGCAGGTGGCGCAGTTGGCCTTGGCCACGTCGCCCAGTTCTCCCTTGCGGCTGGTCGGGAACACGTCGGCCAGGGGTTCCATGTAGGCCAGGTTCAGGTCACGTGCCATGCGGATGCCGTGCCAGGCCGTCACGCGCTGGGGCGGCGCGCCGTCCCATTTTCCGAAGTTCTGCGTGTTGTGGCAGAAGGTGCAGTTCACGCCCAGCGAAGCCGACATGTGCGTCATGAGGGCATAGGTCTTCTCGGTGCGCTGGATGCTCTCGCCGCTCGCGCCGCTGGTGGGCAACGCCTTGGGCGCGTTCACCCGGATCGGCTCGTCGCCGAGCAGGTAGGGCGTGAACGGGTCGTAGGGCAGCGAGGCCAGCTTCACGCTGTCGGCCGGTGTGTTCTGCCCGGTCTTGTTGCCCATGAAGTTCGAGCCGTAGGGCTGGCTGTCGGCGGTGAACCAGACCTCCTTGGGCACCGGGTTGCCGCGGTGGCAGGTGTAGCAGGTCACACCGGTTTCGGCCACGTGGGGCTTCCAGTCGGTGTTGATGTGCTGCGTCATCTGCACCATGCGCCGGGCCACCACCTTGGTGTAGAGGCTGTCGTCGGCGAAGTTGGCACCGTTGTGGCAGTAGTTGCAGCCCTGTTCGGGTGACACCCAGGCCGTCATGCTGACCATGAGGCGGGTGAACTCGCCCACGCTGAGGTCACCAAGCACCTGCACGTTCTGGTAGATCGCACCGGCCTTGGGGCCGTCGGCGCTGGCCGCCGGCGGCGACTCGGGCACCTGGTTGGCAGCAACGACATCGGCCTGGATGCGCGGGTTGACAACCTGGACCATGCCGGTGCCCCGGTAGCCGTTCTGCACCGACTCCATGGGCGGGCGCTCACAGCCGGCGAGCAGGAGGGTTCCCAGGGCCATGACGCCCAGCCAGGCACGGGGGTTGAAGGTGGGTGTGTTCATCACTTGGCTCCTGGTGCGAGTGCCGGGTCCATCACGGCGGGGAAGACATCGGGATAGGGCGGTGCCACGCCGTGCTTGATGGCCCAGAGGTACCAGTTGTCCACCACGGTGCCGGTCAGCAGGATGCCGATGCCACCCACGAGCGGGCACAGCACGGCGAACCACCAGGCCCAGCGGTGAATGGACTCCATGGTGGCGTTGAAGCCCATGGTCCAGCGCCAGAACAGGGCGGCCCGCTCGCTCGCGGTGCCGCGGTCGACGATCTGCTCGATCTCGCGTTCACCACCGAAGCGGCTCACCGCCAGAATGGTGGCGCCGTGCATCGCAAACAGCAGCGTGGCGCCGTACAGGAACGCGATCGAGAGAGCATGGAAGGGGTTGTAGAACAGGTTGCCGTAGCGCAGCGAGAAGGCGGCGGTCCAGTCGAGGTGGGGGAAGATGCCGAAGGGCACGGCTTCGCTCCACGAGCCCATGAGCACCGGGCGGATCAGGCCGAGCACCAGGAACAGCCAGATGGCGGCCGCAAAAGCCCAGGCCACATGGGTGCCCATGCCGAGCGCACGCGCGCGCCGGTAGGTGCGGGCCCACCAGAGCATCACGGAGATGGTCAGGAACAGGCCGGCGATCTGCCACCACCCGCCCTCGTTGAGGGGGGCCAGGCCCAGACCCGCACCCGCCGCCGGCGGCTCCAGCGAAAGCCAGAACAGCTGGCGCACAAACTGGATCGGGTCGTAGTTGACCGAGGCCAGCATGTTCATGCCCATGATGTTGAACGCGAGAATGCCGAAGATCAGCGAAGCCACACCGAGCGTGCCGAGGTAGATGGGGCCGATCTGCGCGTTGCCAAAGCGGCCGAACAGGTGGACGATCGCCGGCGTCTTGCCCAGGCGGGGAAGGTCCTGGCCGCGACCGAGCTCGACGCCGTGATGCACCGGGCCGACGGCCTGCACCGTTGTGAAGAGGTTTTGGTATTGCATGGTGTGCTCCTGGTTTTTCTTCGGACGCTTCAGGACCAGATCGGCAGGTTCAGCCACCAGCCCCACCACTCGGGCCAGCCGCGGCTCCAGAACGGTCCGCTGATCACGATGCACAGGGCGCTGAACAGCACGGCGGCCAGCGCCAGGAACAGGCCCAGGCGGTGGATGCCCAGGGTGCCGATGGAGTAACCGATGGTGTCGCGGAAGAAGGTGTCTTCGTGCTCGGGCGTCTTGACCTTTTCACCCGGTGCCGGGTTGGTGGCCGAGAGGATCAGCGAGCCGTGCAACGACAGGGCGAAGGTGGTGGCGAAGAAGAAGCTCACCGCCAGCATGTGCGCCGGGTTGTAGTGGAAATGCAGGTACTGGTAGCCGACGTTGGACACCCAGTCGAGGTGGCTGAAGATGCCGTAGGGGAAACCGTGTCCCCAGGCGCCCATCAGCACCGGGCGAATCACCACCAGCGTCACATACGCCAGGATGGCCACGCCGAAGGCGGCGGGCACGTGGTAGCCCATGCCCAGCTTGCGGCAGATCTCGACCTCGCGCAGCATCCATGACACGAAGGCGCCAATCGCACACACGGTGATCAGCTGCCACAGGCCGCCCTCCATCAGCGGCGCGAAGCGCAGGCCGTATGAAAGGTCGGGGGGCGCGATGCTGATCTGCCACAGATTCCAGGTCGGGCCTTGCGAGGCGCCCCAGAGAATCATGGCGGTGCCGAGAAACGCAAAGAACAGCGTTGTGACACCAAAGAAGCCGACGTAGAAGGGACCCACCCAGAAATCGAACAGGTCGCCGCCAACCAGTGTTCCGCCTCGAACCCGGTATTTCTTTTCAAAGTTGAGCATGGCCATGGTGCGGCCCTCCTGTCTCAGGTGGTGTGGACTTCGTGCGTCGATACAAATGGGGGAGGGGAGCAGATGCTGCACTGGCCCGCGCCAGTTTCAGCACCTGCACACCTCGGGTGAAGTCAGGACTTCACTGCGGGGGTGGCCGCCGGCATGGTTTGTGCCGTCTTTGCCGGACCAACCTTGGGGCCGTCCAGCCAGTTGAACTTGTTGGTGCTCAGCAGGATGAGGTGAATCATCGCGGCAAGAGCAAACAGAAACACGGCCTGCGCAACCAGGGCGCGGACAGGATCGAAAAGGCGCCAGATTCTCCACATGATGGGATCTCCTAATTTCAGATGATGTGAGACATGAAGGTGTAGACCGCGGCATGCACGCCCGAGAAGATGCTGGTCTTGTGCTCCGCGCCAGGCAGCCAGAACTGCCAGTGCATGCCGACCAGTTGGCCCAGCACGGCAAGCGACAGCAACAGCAGGAAACACGGAGCGAAGATCAGGACAAACGAAAGCTTGTCTCCGCTCAGGGAAGGCTTATGGGATTCATAAGACATATCGTTCATGGCAGTTTTCCTTTCACGACAAAAAGGCCTTGTGGGTCAGACGAACCAGGGCCGCCAGAACCACACCAGGAGGTGGGCAACAACGGCGATGGCCGTGAACCCGATCGTGCCTTGGATGTAGTACTGGTGGAACTCCTGAGCTTCATCGTCCGTCAGGCCGGAAACAGATGTCCGTGTCGACATGGGATGCTCCTTTTCAGTTTGGCCGTGAGGCCATCAATGCGCCCAGCCCGCGCACCATGGGCAGCTGCAGCGACATGCCGCAACGTGAGGTGGATCCGGCGCACACGCCGTGATCGAAGAATGAAAACCGGCTCATGCGAATTCCCCCAGGCCCATCGACTGGCCGGCGGTGTTCACATGGGATTCGTTGACAGCGGCTTCACCGCTTTCGCGCGCCTGGCGCTCGGCCTCGTCGCGCAGCCGCTTGGCGGCCGAGATCTGCACCAGCACCGGCTGGTTGGAGACCAGCGCGTGCAGCCGGGCCTGGGCCTTGTCGTCCCACGGGGTGGACAGGCCGGCGACTTCGCCGCGCGCCAGCGTGGGGTCGACCTTGTCCATGTCGGTGCCCAGCGGCAGGATGTGGAACAGGGCGTCGAACAGCGAGTTGCACACCTCCTGAATGAGGTAGGTGGCGCCGCTGTAGCCCATGAACGGTGTGCCGGTGTGGCGCCGGATGATCGCGCCCGGAAACGATGCCGGTATGTAGGTCGCCTTCATCGGCCCCTGGCTGCCGGCCTCGGCGAGGTACATGCGTTCGTTGTAGCTGCCGAAGAGGATCAGCGGCATCTTCGTGCGCACCAGCTCGCGCACGGCGGCGTTGTCGGTTTTTTCGCCGGCCTTGCGTGAGACGGCAAATCGGCAGGGCATGCCCATCTCGGTTTCGAGGAAGTGCTGGATGCCGCGCGCATAGGTTTCACCGGCGACCACCGCAAAGCTCGCGGTGGCAAAGAAGTCCTGCGTCACGCTGCGCCACAGGTCCCACACCGGCTTGATGGTGGTGTGCTTCTCGCGCTCGATGAAGGGTTCCGGGTCCAGGCCGAGCAGCTCGCCGAGCGTGCGCAGGAACTTCGTCGTGCTGTGCAGGCCGATGGGGGCCTGCAGGTAGGGCCGGTCGAGGGCTTCGCAGAGCATGCGGCCGAACTCGCGGTACATGCAGATGTTCACGTCGGCCTCGACCAGGCGCGACACCTCGGACAGGTGGCTGCCCAGTGGAAACACCATGTTGATCTCGGCACCGATGCCCTGCACCAGGCGGCGGATCTCGGCCAGGTCGCTCGGGCTGTTGAAGGTGCCGTAGCTCGGGCCGATGATGTTGACGCGTGGCTTCTCGCCGGCGGGGCGGTCGGCAAACGGTTTGCGCGCCGGCACCTTCTTCATGCCGAACTCGCTCCAGAGCCAGAACATCGCGCGGTTGGCGCACTGCCACTGGTCTTCGTCGATGGTGCGCGGCAAAAAGCGCATGAGGTTGGTGCCTTCGGGCGTCACGCCGCCACCGATCATCTCGGCGATCGATCCGGTGACCACCACCGCCGGCAGTTCGGGGTCGAGCACCGCGTGGGCGCGCTTCATCGAACCCTCGGTGCCTTCGCGGCCCAGCTGCTCCTCGGCCAGGCCGGTGACCACGATGGGCAGCTCGTGCGGAGGCAGGGCGTCGGTGTAGTGCAGCACGCTGGTCACCGGCAGGTTCTCGCAGCCCACCGGGCCGTCAATCACCACCTGCAGGCCCTTGATGGCGGTGAACACATAGACGGCACCCCAGTAGCCGCCAGCGCGATCGTGGTCGAGAACTAGCATTCGCAACTCCCGACACCCGAAGAAAACTCCGTTCGGGCTGAGCCTGTCGAAGCCTTCGCCCAGGTGCTGGTGGGCCCTTCGACAAGCTCAGGGCGAGCGGGGTTTTTTGGTGTGCGGTTCATCTCAATCACCCCATCTCTTCCGCTTTGCGCTTCTTCGCCTGCTTGTCCAGCTGGCGGCGCTGTTCCTTGCGGAAATCCGGATAGTCCTTCGGCACCTCTTCCCACACGCCGGCCTTGTCGCCGTTGCCCACGCTGCCGAAGAAGTCCTTCATCTGGTCGAAGCGGTGCTGGTTGCCCATGGCGGCGTTGATCACCTGGATCAGCGAACCGGCACCGGCCACACCCATGAGCGGGCGGGCAGAAATCAGGTTGGTGTAGTACAGCGACGGGATGCTGGCTTCCTTGGCCGCCTGCACCACCGGCGTGGTGCCGATGGCCAGCTGCGGCTGGTACTCGCGCATCGCGTCCAGGTCGTTTTCAAGCGAGGCACGGAACTGCACCTGCACACCCTTGGACTTGAGCCATTCGGCATCCAACGCATTCCAGGGCGTGGCCGGGCAGGCCGAGCCCACGTAGCGCAGGTCGGCGCCGCATTCCACCAGCAGGCGCCCCACCAGCAGCTCGGAGCCTTCGTAGCCGCTGAGCGTGATGCGGCCGTTGATTCTCTGTTGCGCCAGCACGCCGCGAATGGCGCCCAGCGTGGCATTGCGCGCGGCGTCGATCTGCGCCTGCGCCACACCGGTGGCCTGGCCGATGGCGCCCAGCCAGTCGTGCGTGCCGTCCACGCCCACCGGGGCCGAGCCCACGATGGCGCGGCCAGCGGCCTCGAACTCGCGGATGCTGGCCGTGTAGAACGGGTGGATGGCGGCAACCGCGACGCTGTCGAGCGCCGTGTAGAGCTCGCGCCATTCGCGCGTGGGCGCCACGGTGCCCACCGCCAGGCCCATGGGCGCGATCATCTGCGCGATCAGCATCGGGTCGGCCGGGAACATCTCACCGAGCAGCGTGATGGTGGGCTTGTCGCTGCGCGCCTGGCGCGGTGCGGGCACCGGGCCGGCCATGATCTCGCTGCGGGCGTACTTCAGCATGGCGCCGGTCAGCACGTCCTTGGCTTCGGCGTGGGTCGGCACGCCGAAGCCGGGCACGTCGATGCCGATGATGCGCACGCCGTTGATGGCCTTGGGCAGGATCTGCAGGGGCACACCGCTGGCGGTGGGTACACACAGGTTGATGATGACGATGGCGTCGAGCTGCTCGGGGTCGGCCTGGGCGTGCACCGCCTCGCTGATGTCCTCGAACAGCTTGCCGGTCACCAGCGATTCGCTGTTGAATGGCACATAGCCCACGCTGCGGCGTGCGCCGTAGAAGTGGCTGGTGAAGGTGAGGCCGTACACGCAGCAGGCCGAGCCGCTGAGGATGGTGGCGGTGCGGCGCATGCGCAGGCCCACGCGCAGCGAACCGAAGGCCGGGCACATGCTCTGGGGCTGGTCGTGCGGGCCCGCGTTCTCGCGTTTCGGGTAGTCGGCGGCGTACTGCGCCAGCACCTCGCTCTTGCCGGCCGATTTCGCGGCCGCCAGCAGCGTCTCGCCGCCGGCGTGGCAACCCATGCCGTCGCCTTCGATGGCGGTGCCCGCCTTCACGGGAACGATGGGGATGGTGGTGCCGGTCATGGGGTGTTCCCTCGAAACTCAGACTTCGTCGTAAACCACTTCAAGCGTGGGCTTGGTGTTTTCTGTCTTGCCGCACATGTCGAACTGGGTGGCCGGCTCCAGCACCACGTCACGGCCCACGGCGGAGGCTGAGAACAGACCCAGCAGCTCGTCCTGCGTCATGGGTTTGGGGCGCATGGGGGTGGAGTTGCCCACGTTTTCGGCGAGCTGGGCGAACATGGGGCCCCAGACCGATTCGGGGCGACCGATGATTTCGTAGCTGGCGCTCTTGCGGCGGATGTCGTCGTCGGCCGGGATCACCGAGAGCACCGGAATGCCGACCGCTTCGGCGAAGTTCATCGCTTCGCCGGTGCCGTCGTCGCGGTTGATCACCATGCCGGCCACGCCCACGTTGCCGCCGAGCTTGCGGAAGTACTCCACCGCGCTGCAGACGTTGTTGGCGACATAGAGCGACTGCAGGTCGTTGCTGGCCACCACGATCACCTTCTGGCACATGTCGCGGGCGATCGGCAGGCCGAAGCCACCGCACACCACGTCGCCCAGGAAGTCGAGCAGCACGTAGTCGAAGCCCCACTCGTGGAAGCCGAGTTTTTCCAGCAGCTCGAAGCCGTGGATGATGCCGCGACCGCCGCAGCCGCGACCCACCTCGGGGCCGCCGAGCTCCATCGCGTAGACGCCGTCGCGCTTGAAGCAGACGTCACCGATCTGCACCGCTTCGCCGGCGAGTTTTTTCTTCGACGAGGTCTCGATGATGGTGGGGCAGGCGCGGCCACCGAACAGCAGGCTGGTGGTGTCGCTCTTGGGATCGCATCCGATCAGCAGGACCTTCTTGCCCTGCTGGGCCATCATGTAGGAGAGGTTGGCCAGGGTGAAGCTCTTGCCGATGCCGCCCTTGCCGTAGATGGCGATGATCTGGGTTTCCTTCTTCACTTCGCCGGTGTGCACCGGTGCGGGCTCCAGCGCCGCTTCAGCACGCAGCTGCTCCATGAACTGCGCCGATTGCACTTGGGTGACAGGGATCGAATTCATCAGTTTCTCCAGTCCAGAACCATCTTCAGACACTGCGGATCGCCGAAGGCGGCCGCGTAGGCGTCGCTGGCGCGCGCCGGCGTTTCGGTGTGGGTGATCAGGCCGTCGAGCGACAGGCGCCCGGTCTGCACCAGTTGCGTCACGGCCACCAGGTCGGGGCGCTTCCATTCGGCGGCGGCGCGGATCTGCACTTCGCGCATGAAGGCCGGGGCAAACGAGAACGAGATGTCGTTCTTGTAGAAGCCGGCCAGCACCACCTCGCCACCCTTGGCCATGCGCGGGATGACGCGGTTGAGGATGTCGGAGTCGCCGCTGACGTCGTAGATCGCGCGGTAGTCCTTGCGGGTGTCTTCATCGGGGCTGATCACGCTGTAGCCCTCGGCGCCGACACGGCGAGCGGCCTGCGTTTCCCACACCACGGGGGCGGGGCCGCCGGCGGCCACGGTCAGGCGCGCCAGCAGGCGACCCATGACGCCGTGGCCGATGATCAGGTCGGGCGGCGTGGCCGGTGCGCGGCTGCCGCCGAAGGTGACCGAGTGGTAGGCGGTGGCGGCGAGCGCCAGCAGCACCATCTGCGAGCCCAGGTCTTCGTTGAGTTTGACCACGCGGTCGTGCGACACCACCAGGCGGGAGCCGGCGCCACCGAAGAGGTTGTGCACCCCCTCGAAGCTGTAGGAGCCCGGCACGAAGACCCGGTCACCGCTCTGGATGCGGGCCTGGCCCTGGCCGCAGTCGCCTTGTGTGTGAACCACACGGCCCACCGTTTCATAACCGGGAACCAGGGGGTAACCCATGCCCGGGAAGGGCGGCATGCTGCCGTCCCAGAGCAGACGTTCGGTGCCGGTGCTGATGCCGCTGTGCTCGACTTCGACCACAAGGTCGCCGTCGATGAGGCTGCGCAGTTCCAGGGTCCGCACCGAGAGGTTGCACGGGCTCTGGAAAACGATGGCTTGGGCTTGCATGATGTGTATTAAAGAGTTGACATCAAAAAGTGTCAAGAGAAAGTGACACTGCTTTGGGCTTTGCCGGGTAAACCCCTAGCTTCGTCGCGGGATTTGCGGCCGAGCAGCAGCTGGGCATGCAGCGGAATCGGGTTCGGTACCCGTTCGATGTGGGTGAAGCCGGCCTCTTCCATGAGCGACGTGAGCTCGGCGGGGGTGCGCAGGCGGCCCGATCCCATGGCCATCAGGTAAAAATGGAAATACGGGTCGCTGGGCTCGGGCGCACCGCCGGCCTGGGCCATCGGCTCGGCGAGCAACAGCGCGCCGCCCAGGGGCAGGGCGTTGAAGATGGCGCGCAGCACGGTGCGCACATCGCCATCCGGGTGGTCGTGGGCCACGCGCACCAGGGTCACCAGGTCGGCACCACGCGGCAGCGCGTCTTTGGTGAAGCTCCCGCCGTGGGTGCTGATGCGATCGCCCAGGCCCTGGCGCTGCACCTGCTCCGAGGCCAGGGCCGCCACGGGCGGCAGGTCGAACAGCTGCAGCTGCAGGTGAGGGTGGCGGCGCGCCAGCGCGCTCACCCAGCCGCCCATGCCGCCGCCCACGTCGAGCACCACGCGGTGTTCGGCAAACGAGTACGAGGCCAGCAGCTCTTCGATCACGAAACGCTGCGAGGTGGACATCAGCGAGGAGTAGCGCGCGAACTGTTCACCCGGCGCCGGTGCCTGCGGCTGCCCGGCCGGGTCTTCGGTGTAGGGCCACCAGGCGTGCATGCGCGCCGCATTCGGGTCGCGCAACAGGGCCAGCGGGTCGCGCATGTCGTCATAGAGCACCGCGTTGTGTTCGACCATGTCGCGGATGCCGGCGTGCGCCACCACCGGCGCACCCATGCGCCCCAGGCCGTAGCGGGCGCCGCCGCGCCGCTCCAGCAGGTGCAGGGCCACGGCCGAATCGAGCAGGCGCTGCAGCTGGGCGGTGGGCAGCCTGCACAGCGTGGCGAGTTCGTCGGCCGTGCGCGGCGCGTCCAGCACCTGCTCGAACAGCTTGAGACGCACACACGCCAGCAGCACCTGGGTGTGCACGAAGCCGGCCATGAGGTCGAACAGTTGTGCCGAGCGGCGGCGCACCAGCCAGCGGGTGAGCGGGCTGCGGCTGGCCCAGCGGTTGAGCGCGGGGCTGGTCATCCAGCGGTCGATGCGGCTGGCCAGCCGCTCGCGCCAGGAGGGTGGCGGCCCTTCCGCGATCGGCTTGAAACTGTCCAGGGTGGTCATGGTGCAGCGCCTTCAGGCGGCCAGGCGCACGGCGGGGTGGTCGGCGGTGCGCTGCAACTCGATGCGGTCGCAGGTGCTTTGCGGGATCAGGCGGCGCGACTCGTGCAGCACCAGCTGGCGCATGGCGCTGCGGCTCTGGCAGGCGGGCACCGAGTCGATGGCGGCCTGCATCAGCCCGTGGAAATGGTCGATCGCGCCGACCAGCCCGAGCTTGGATGCGGCACTGGGACGGCCATGCTGTGCGTCCTGGCCGGCGGGCTTGCCCAGCTCGTCGGCCTGCATCAGCACGTCGCGGATGTCGTCGGCCACCTGGTAGGCCTCGCCCAGGCATTCGCCCAGCGGGCGCCAGGCCTGCGGGTCCGCGCCTGCGGCCTGCGCACCGGCGCAGGTGGAGGCCACGAACAGGGCGCCGGTCTTGGCGCGCTGGTACTGGCCGAGTTCGACCCGGTTCTCGCATTCCCAGGCCTGCCCGGCGACGATGCCGTCGGGCGCGCCGGTGCCGATGCACACGGTCTCGATCAGGCCGGCCAGGCGCTCGGGGTGCAGGCTGCCGGCACGAGCGAGGATCTGGTAGGCCATCACGATCAGCGCGTCGCCGGTGAGCAGGGCCAGCGGCTCGCCATAAACCTTGTGCACGGCGGGCTGGCCGCGGCGGGTGTCGGCGTCATCGAAGCAGGGCATGTCGTCGTGCACCAGCGAGGCGCAATGCAGCAGCTCGATGGCCATCGCGGCGGCGTTGGTGAGGGCGGGCGCGTCTTCGCCGCAGGCGCCGGCCACGGCCAGGCAGAGTTGCGGGCGAATGCGCGCGCCACCCGGAAACACGGCGTGGCGCATCGCGGCCATCAGACGGGGTGGGGCGCTGGGGCTGCAGGCCAGGGTCAGCTCGTGGTCCAGCGCGGCTTGTATGCGAGTCATCATGTCCATGAGCGCCCCTTGACCGTGGTCGGATGTCATCGATATGTGACATCAATGGCTGTCAATCTAACATGACACTTGAGATTGTCAAAGGGTCTTTTCTTGTGCAGCGCACACAGGTCCGATGGCCCGAACGATCGGGCCGCGACCGGGCCGAAACGCCGGAAACTCAGCCCCGCCATGGGTTTTTCCGCTTGGATGGGCAAAACGACTGGTGCTATAAGTGTCACACCAAGTTGACATACCAAATTTGAGACACTCCGGTGAAGCATCCGACGTCCCGAACGAAAGTTCGCCCATGAGCGGCACCCTGGCCCTGAACCAGGTGAGTTGCGTGCGCGGCGAACGCAGCCTGTTCAGCGGCCTGAACCTGCAGTTGTCCGGCGGACGACTGCTGCGTGTGACCGGAGCCAACGGCGCCGGCAAGACCAGCCTGCTGCGCCTGATGTGCGGCCTGCTCGCGCCCACCGAGGGCGAGGTGCTGTGGCGCGGGGAGCCACTGGCGGCGCAGCGCGAGCGCTGGGGCCGCGAACTGGTGTACCTGGGCCACGCGGCCGCACTCAAGGAAGACCTGTCTCCCCTGGACAACCTGCAGCACGCCTGCACGCTGGGCGGCCAGGGTGTGGTGCGCGCGGCCGCCCTGCAGGCGCTGTCCGACGCCGGGCTGCGCGGTTTCGAACGCACGCCGGCGCGCCGCCTGTCGCAAGGCCAGCGCCGCCGCTGTGGGCTGGCCCGCCTGGTGCTGGCGCGTTCGGCGCCCTTGTGGGTGCTCGACGAACCTTTCAACGCGCTGGACACCGCCGCCACCGCCTGGCTCGAGGGCCTGATCCGTGCCCAGTTGCTGCGCGGCGGCTCGGTGGTACTCACCAGCCACCAGGGCGTGGCGCTCGACGACACGCCGCACCAGGTGCTCGACCTGTGAACACCCAGGTGGCCACCAGCGTGCCCGCCCCCGCCGCGTCGCCGGGCTGGCTGGAAGGCTTTCGCTGCATGTTCCAGCGCGACCTGCGCATCGCCCTGCGCCGACGCACCGACTCGCTGGCCGCGGTGGTGTTCTTCGTGATGGTGGTGAGCCTGTTCCCGCTGGGCGTGGGGCCGGAGCCCGCGCTGTTGCGCACCATGGCGCCGGGCGTGGTGTGGGTCGCCGCACTGCTGGCCTGCACGCTGCCGCTGGCCCGCCTGTTTGCCGACGACCTGCAGGATGGCACGCTCGAACAACTGCTGGTCTCGGCCCATCCGCTGCCGCTGCTGGTGCTGGGCAAGATCTGCGCGCACTGGTGCGGCTCTGTTCTGTTGCTGGTGCTGGTGTCGCCGCTGCTGGCGCTGCAGTTCGATCTCCCGGCATCCAGCACCGGCGTGCTGTTGCTCACGCTGCTGGTGGGCACGCCGGTGCTCAGCCTGGTGGGCGCCATTGGCGCGGCGCTCACGCTGGGTCTGCGCGGCGGCGGCGTGCTGATGTCGCTGCTCACGCTGCCGCTGGTGATTCCGGTGCTGATCTTCGGTGCCGGGGCGGTGCAGGCGCACAGCGCCGGGCTCGGTGTGGCCGGGCACTTTTCCCTGCTCGGCGCCTTGTTGCTGCTCAGCCTGTTCGCCGCACCGCTGGTGACCAGCGCTGCCCTGCGCATCTCGATGGAGTGACCGATGGCTTCAATCAACTGGTTCCATTACGCGGCGCCGCAGCGCTTCTACCCGCTGGCCGGCAGGCTGGTGCCGTGGTTCGGTGCACTGGCGGTGGTGCTCACGGCGGTCGGGCTTTACATCGGCCTGTGGGTCGCGCCCACCGATGCGCAACAGGGCGAGGCCTACCGCATCATCTTCGTGCACGTGCCCACGGCCTGGATGTCGATGCTGGTGTACCTGGTCATGGCCACCTGGGCGGCGATCGGCCTGGTGTTCAACTCGCGCCTGTCTTCGATGATGGCCACGGCGCTGGCGCCCACCGGTGCGCTCATGACCTTTCTCGCGCTGTGGACCGGCGCCCTGTGGGGCAAACCGACCTGGGGCACCTGGTGGGTGTGGGACGCACGCCTGACCTCCGAGCTGGTGCTGCTGTTCCTCTACATCGGCTTCATGGCGCTGCACAGCGCCATCGACGACACGCGCCGCGCCGACCGGGCCGCCGGCCTGCTGGCCATCGTGGGCGTGGTCAACCTGCCCATCATCTATTTCTCGGTGCAGTGGTGGAACACGCTGCACCAGGGCGCGTCGGTCAGCTTCACCGAGGCACCGAGCATGGCCACGCCGATGCTGCTGGGCATGCTGGTGATGGCGCTGGCCTGCTGGATGTACTGCATCGCGGTGGCGCTGGCCCGGGTGCGGCTGATCATGCTGGAGCGCGAACGCCATGCGCCCTGGGCGCGGCAGGCACTGGAGAGACTCGCATGAACAACCTGGGTGATTTCCTGGCCATGGGCGGATACGGCCTCTATGTGTGGGGCTCGCTGGGCATGTGCGCGGCGGTGGTGGCGGCCGAGCTGATGGCGATCCGCTTTCGCCGGCGCCTGCTGGTGCAGGAGGCGCAGCAAGCGCGCGACGACGCCGCTGTGGAGCGCACCGCATGAAGGCGCGCAGCCGCCGCCTGGTTGCACTGGCCGTGGGTCTGCTCACGCTGGGGGCGGCCACCGCCCTCGTGCTCAACGCCTTCAACAGCAACCTCGTGTTCTTCTTCAGCCCGACCCAGGTCATGGCCAACGAGGCGCCGCGTGAGCGCAACTTCCGCGTTGGTGGCCTGGTGGAAGAGGGCAGCGTGGCGCGCGAGCCCACGGGACTGACCATCCGCTTCAAGGTGACCGACACCGCGCAGAGCATTCCGGTGACCTACACCGGCTTGCTGCCCGACCTGTTCCAGGAGGGCAAGGGTGTGGTTGCCCAAGGCAAGCTGGGCGCCGACGGCGTGTTCCGCGCCGACCAGGTGCTGGCCAAACACGACGAAAACTACATGGCGCCCGAAGCGGCCGAAGCGCTGGCGAAAGCCCGCCAGGCCAAGGCGTCGGCGGTGCAGTTGCCGGGGCAGACGTCGCTGGTCCTGCCGGAAGGAAGCCCTCGATGATTCCCGAACTTGGCCATTTCGCCGCCTTGCTGGCGCTGGTGATGGCGCTGGTGCAAAGCGTGTTCCCGCTGGTGGGCGCGCAGCAGGGTCGCCGCCACTGGATGGCACTGGCACGGCCCGCCGCGTTCGCGCAGTTCATGCTGCTGCTGGTGTCCTTCGCCTGCCTCACGCAGGCCTTCGTGACCAGTGACTTCTCGGTCTTGCTCGCCGCCGAACATTCGCACACCAGCGCGCCCCTGATCTACCGCATCACCGCGGTCTGGGGCAACCACGAAGGATCCATCCTGCTGTGGAGCCTGATCCTGGCCGGCTGGACGCTGGCGGTTGCGGTGTTCTCCGACCAGCTCGACGAGCCGATGCGCGCGCGCGTGCTGGGCATCATGGGGCTGATCAGCGTGGGCTTTCTGCTGTTCACCCTGCTCACGTCGAATCCGTTCGAGCGCCTGTACCCGGTGCCGCTGGACGGCAAGGACCTCAACCCCTTGCTGCAAGACCCTGGCATGGCGATCCACCCGCCCATGCTCTACATGGGCTACGTGGGTTTTGTGGTGCCGTTCGCGTTCGCCGTGGCGGCCCTGCTGGCCGGCCGGGTCGACGCGGCCTGGGCACACTGGTCGCGCCCCTGGACCACGCTGGCCTGGTGTTTCCTCACCGCGGGCATTGCGCTGGGCAGCTTCTGGGCCTATTACGAACTGGGCTGGGGTGGCTGGTGGTTCTGGGACCCGGTGGAGAACGCCTCCTTCATGCCCTGGCTGGTGGGCACGGCGCTGATCCATTCGCTCTCGGTCACCGAGAAGCGCGGCGGCTTCAAGCTGTGGACGGCGCTGCTGGCCATCCTGGCGTTTTCGCTCTCGCTGCTGGGCACCTTCATCGTTCGCTCGGGCGTGCTGAGCTCGGTGCATGCGTTTGCCACCGACCCCGAGCGCGGCCTGTTCATCCTGGTGTTCTTCACGCTGGTGGTGGGCGGCTCGCTCACGCTGTTTGCCTGGCGCGGGCCCAGGGTGGGCGGCGGCGGCCAGTTTGAAATGCTCTCGCGCGAGAGCCTGCTGCTGGCCAACAACGTGCTGCTGGTGGTGGCCGCGGCGGCCGTGCTGCTGGGCACGCTCTACCCGCTGCTCATCGATGCGCTGGGCATGGGCAAGCTGTCGGTCGGCCCGCCGTATTTCAACGCGGTGTTCGTGCCGCTGGTTGCGCCGGCCCTGTTCCTCATGGGCGTGGGGCCGCTGGCGCGCTGGCGCCAGGCCTCGCTGGGCGACCTGGCGCACCAGCTGCGCTGGGCCGCCGGCGTGAGCGTGGCCAGCGCGGTGATCGCGCCGCTGGTGCTGCAGCGCTGGACGCCGCTGACCGGGCTGGGCCTGTTGCTGGCGGTGTGGGTCGCGAGCACGGCGGTGCTCAACCTGGTTCAACGCGTGCGCTCGCACCCGGCGTCTGCCTGGGCTGCCCTGCGCGCGCAGCCCGGCAGCTACTTCGGCATGTTGCTGGCCCACTTCGGTGTGGCGGTGTTCATTGCCGGGGTCACGGTGGTCAGCAGTTTCCAGACCGAAAACGACGTTCGCATGGAAGTGGGGCAGAGCGCCGAGGTGGGGGGCTACAGCATCCGGCTGGACGCCATGAACCTGGTGCAGGGGCCCAACTTCACCTCGGTGCAGGGCACGCTGAACCTCAGCCGCAACGGCGAGCTGGTGGCGGTGCTGAGGCCCGAGCGGCGCATCTACACCGTGAGCCGCACGGCCATGACCGAAGTGGCGATCGACCGCAGCGTGATGCGTGATGTGTACGTGGCGCTTGGAGAGCCGGTGAGCGAGACCGCCTGGAGCGTGCGCCTGCACCACAAGCCCATGGTCAACTGGATCTGGGGCGGCTGCCTGCTGATGGCCCTGGGCGGCCTGCTGGCGGTCACGGACCGGCGCTACCGCGTGCGCAAGGCGGCCACCACCGCTGTGCCGGCGCCGCACAGCCCGGCGGTGGCGCGCGGGGTGATGGCGCGGAGCGCGCGCCCATGAAACCCTACCTGTGGCCGCTGGCCATCTTCGTGGTCATGCTGGGCTTTCTGGGCGTGGGCTTGCAGCTCAACCCGCGCGACGTGCCCTCGCCGCTGATCAACAAGCCGGTGCCGGCCTTTCGCCTTCCCACGCTGGCCGCGCCCGACACGCTGGTCGCTCCCGAAGACTTGCGCGGGCAGGTCTGGCTGCTCAACGTGTGGGCCTCGTGGTGCGTGGCCTGCCAGCAGGAGCACCCGGTGCTCATGGACCTGGCGCGCCGTTCATCCGTGCCCCTGGTCGGCCTGAACTACAAGGACCAGCGCCACCTGGCACTGACCTGGCTGGGCAAACACGGCAACCCCTACCGGACCACCCTGTTCGACGTTGACGGCCGCGTCGGCCTGGACTTCGGCGTGTACGGCGTGCCCGAGACCTATGTGATCGACAAGCTGGGCGTGATCCGCCTCAAGTTCACCGGGCCGGTCACGCCCGAGGTGGTGCAGGGCACGCTGCTGCCGCTGATGAAACAGCTGGGTGCCTGAGCCATGCGTGCCGTGTGGTTCGCCTTCATGTTGAGCGCCTCGCTGGCGGCGGGCGGCGTGGCCGCGCAGGCGGCGCCACCGTCGATGGCGGCCCCGCTGGCCGCCGACCCGGCGCTGGAGCTGCGCGTGCTGAAGATCGCCGAAGAACTGCGCTGTCTGGTGTGCCAGAACGAAACCATCGCCGCCTCCACCGCCGACCTGGCCAAGGACCTGCGCCAGCAGATCCGGGTGCAACTGGGCGAAGGTCGCACGCAAGCCGAGATCCTCGACTTCATGGCACAGCGTTATGGCGACTTCGTGCTCTACCGCCCGCCGCTGAAATTCAGCACCGTGCTGCTGTGGGTCGGCCCGTTCGTGCTGCTGCTGGTGGCCGCCCTGGTGCTGGTGACGAACCTGCGGCGGCGCGACCCGCAGGCCGGCCCTGCGCCGCTGAGTGCGGCCGAACTGCAGCGCGCCCAGCGCCTGCTCGACGATGCCGGAGGCCCGCCATGACGCTCTTCGTTGCCCTGGCCCTGGCGCTGCTGGCGCTGGCCATGTGGCCTTTGCTGTCGGTGCTGTGGCGCACGCGTTCGACCGCTGTACCGGCCTCGCCGCAACAGGCCAACCTGGCGTTATTGCGCGAGCAGCGTGCCCAGCTCGATGCGGATCTGGCCGAAGGCCGGCTCACGCCCGGGCAGGGCGAGCAGGCACGCGCCGAGCTGGCGCGGCGCGTGATCGACGAATCGGCGCCGCTCGACCAGCGCGTGCGCCCCACCCACCGCACGGCCACCGCCACGGGTTTGCTGCTGGCCGTGCCCGCGCTGGCCATCGGCCTGTACGTCTGGCTGGGCGAGCCCGATGCGGTGCGGTTCGAAGCCGAGCAGGCCCGTCTGGCGACCAACGTGTCCGACCAGGAGGTCGACGCCATGGTCCGGCAGATGGCGCAGCAACTCGAGAGCCTGCCGCCCGGACAGGCGAAGGACGCGCCCGCATGGGCCATGCTGGCGCGCGCGCACGCCAGTCGCCAGCGCTTCGCCGACGCCGACCAGGCCTACCAGCGCGCCCTGGCGCTGACACCCGACAACCCCGACCTGCTCGCTGACCGGGCCGACCTGCTGTCGCTGCTGCAGGGCCAGAGCGCCGACGGTGAACCCATGCGCCTGGTCAACCGGGCGCTGGCGATCGACCCCGGGCACCCCAAGGCACTCGCGCTGGCCGGCAGTTCGGCCTACGGCCGGCAGGACTTTGTGGCGGCCGAAGGGTTCTGGCAGCGCGCGCGCGAACGGGCTGCGCCAGGGAGTCCGTTTGCCCAAGGCATCGAGAGCAGCCTGGAGGCCGCGCGCGCCGGCATCGCGGCCCAACCCGGCGGCGCGGCACGCCTGGCCGCAGCGCCCGCCGATGCGCCCCGGGCCGCCACCCGCCACCCCGGCTTGCAAGGGCAGATCCGCATCGCGCCCGAGCTGCAATCCCGGCTGGTGGCGGGCGACACCCTGTTCGTGTTCGCGCGACCGGTCCAGGGCCCACGCATGCCGCTGGCCGTCTTGCGGGTGGCGGCCACTGCCGGGCCACTGCCGTTTTCGCTCGACGACAGCCAGGCCATGGCACCCGAGCTGCGTCTGTCGATGCACCCTCAGGTGGTGGTGGAAGCCCGCATCAGCCGCACGGGCCAGGCCATGCCGCAAAGCGGCGACCTGCAAGGCACCAGCGGCCCGGTGGCCAGCAACAGCGCGCAACTGCAGATCACGATCGACAGCGTCGTGCCCTGAGGGCCCGGGTCAGACGCTGTCAGGCGCGTGCGTCAAAGCGCTCAAAGACCAGCCGCGCCACGGTGTCGGGTTGTTCTTCATGCGCCAGGTGCCCCAGGCCGTCGAGCTGGATGTATTGCGCCTTGAGCGCGGGTGAGAGCCGGGCCATGGCGCGGGTGGCCTGCTCGGGTGGCACGGTGCGGTCGCGTTCGCCCACCAGCAGGTCCAGCGGCACGGCCAGGCGGGGCAGGTCGCGCCAGAGTGAATCGAGATCCCAGTTGGCCATCATGCCCAGCGCACCCGCAGCGTGACCGGGGCTGCGCACCAGCCGCTGGTAAAGCGCTGTGCCGGCCGGGTCGAGTGTGGAGCCGGTGCTCTGCAGCAGGCGCTGCAACACCGCCGGTTCCTTGGCGTGCCAGGCAAACAGGCGCGGCACGAACGGTGCCGAGGCCATGAGCTTGGCCACCGGAGAAAACAGCTGACCGGCCAGGCCACCGAGCGGCATGAGCGCGGCGTTGAGACCGAGCACCGAACGCGGCGCGGCCAGACCGTCCAGGCACATGCGCACCGCCACGGCGGCACCGGCCGAATGACCCACCAGCATGGCCGCTCTGATGTCCAGGGTCTGCAGCAGGCCATGCACGGCCCGCGCCATGCCGGGCAGCGAGAACTGGGGCGCGCCAACACCGCCCGGTGGCATGCCGGTGAAGGCGTGGCCGGGCAGGTCCATGGCCACCACCTCGAAGCGCCGGGCGAGCAGGGGCGCCAGATCGCGCCACGAGTGGGTGGACGCGCCGGTGCCGTGCAGCAGCACCAGACACGGCGCGTTCGCCGGTCCGGCAAAGCGCTGCACATGCCATTGCAGACCAGACGCCCAGACAAAGCTGCTCAGCTCGTGGTGCGGCCAGTGGGGGCCGTCGCGTTGCCAGTCGAGGCCTTGTGCCATGGGGCGGCGCTCAGCGGGCGGCGGGCAGCGTGGCCAGGCGCACCGCCTGCGACAGGCCGGCCGAGCCCGCATGCGGCAGCGGCACGCAGGTGGCGCCCATGCGCTCGGCCATGGTGCGCGAGGCCTCGCCCGGTTGGGCCGAGGTGTCGATCAGCAGGGCGGCGAAGCCGGCCAGGCGAAACGCATCCGCGGCCTGGAGCGCGTCTTCGGTGGCCTGGGCCCGGCCGTGCCGACCGTCGCGCGCCACGTTGGCACGGCCGTCGGTGAGCAGCACCACCACCGGCGTTTCACCCTGGCGCCCGATCTGCTGGGCCAGTTCGCGCGCGGCTTCGATGCCGGCCGCCAGCGGCGTGCCACCGCCGCCGGGCAGCGCGGCCAGGCTGCGCTTGGCGCGCGCCAGCGAACGCGTGGGCGGCAGCAGCAGCTCGCAGCCGTCGCCACGAAACGCCAGCACCGCCACCTTGTCGCGCCGCACATAACACTCGGCCAGCAGCAGCTCGACCGCGCCCTTGGCCTCGGCCAGCCGGTGCAGCGCGGCCGAACCCGAGGCGTCCACCACGAACAGCGTGGTGGTGGGCCGGCGCTGGCGAAAACGCACCACGTGGAAGTCTTCGCGCCGCACCTGGATGCGGCGCGGGCCTTGTGCCTGTTGCTGGCGCAGCCGTTGCCAGGGCGCGGCCGCGCGCAGGGTTTCCAGAATGTGCAGCCGCGCGCCCGAGCGGGGTTCGGCGCGGCGGGTGCCCACGGGTCGGCCGCGGTTCTGGTTCTTCATGAGCTCGCCCGATCGGCCCGCGGCGGTGGCGCGCGCCTGCCGCGCCTGGCCCATCTGCAGGGCAGCCAGCAGACCCGGCGGGATCGCTGCGCGCACCGCCTCGATCAGCCGGTCGTCCAGCGCGCCGGGGGCGTCTTCATCGTCATCGGTCTTGTCTTGTTCGTCCGGTGGCGATTCAGGCGGGGGTGCGTCTGATTCGTCTTCTTCTGGCGTGCGCTGCTGCGCCTCGGGCGGTGGCAGCGGTGTGTCGTCGGTTTCTTCGGCGGGGGGCGCGGGCAGGCGCGTGGCGCGCGGTGCCAGCACCAGCCGCGCCGCGAGCGAGGCGTGCACTTCTTCCGCTTCTTCCATGCCCGACAAGGCCGCCGCAGCACGCGCCACGCGCACCGCCAGCAGCGGCGCGCGCATCGAGTTCACGCCCCAGACCAGCGAAGCGGCGCACAGCGCCTGCACCACACTCTCGGGCACGGTGGTGTGGGCCAGCCGCGCGCGCGCCCCGGCGATGTCATCGCGTGTCCAGTCCACCGGCTCATCGTCTTCGGAGTCGGCGGCCTGCAGCGGCAGGTGAAAGGCCAGCCGGTCGAGCAGGGTGGCGGGCATCTGTTCTTCGTCGCCATCACCTTCGTCCAGCGCCACCAGCGCCACGCGGGCGGGGCGGCGTTGGGTCAGGCCGTCGCGCTCGAGTGCCACCACCCGGGTGTCGAGCACGGCCGCGAGTTGCGAGGCCACGCCGGCGCCCACGCGTTCGGCCATGGCCAGCAGCAGCACACCGCCGTCGCAGCGCGTGAGCAAGCCTTGCTGGGCCACCGGGCGCCCGGCGTGCAGGGTGGCGGCCAGATCGAGCCCGCCGAGCAGGGCCGAGTCGCTGGCGTGCAGGGGCACGCGGTGCATCGGCGTCTGCGGTGGCAGGTGCTGGCGCAGCAGCGCCAGCCAGGCGTCGCGCAAGGGGCCGGCGGGCGAACGCAAGGCCACGCCACCCAGGCCGGTGGGGTCCACCGCCAGCAGGGCGGCGACCAGGGCTGCGTCGGCGTTCGGAGTGGGCGCGGCGAAGTGGTCGAACATCGGTGGTGCGCCCGAGACCGACGTTCAGGCGCCCATCAGTTCGGTCACTGCGCGGTCCACCCGCGCGGTCGAACCCGCGTTGTCCAGCGGGTTGCGGCGCAGGCGGTGGCGCAGCGCCGGGCCGGCCACGCGTTTGAAGTGGGCGTCGGTCACGGCGGCGTCGCCCTGCAGCGCGGCCATGGCGCGCGCGGCGCGAATCAGGGTGAGGTCGCCGCGCAGGCCGTCGGTGCCCAGGGCCATGCACAGCGCGGCAGCGCGCTGGCGCGCGGCGTCGCTGACCTCGACCGCATGCAACCGCTTGCGCGCGGCCACCAGCCTGCGGCGGATGCGCTCGTCTTCCTTCTGCCATTGCGCGATGAAGGCCTCGCGGTCCTGCTCGAAGGCATCGCGCCGGCGCACCACCTCGACCCGCTCCTGCAGCAGCTCGGGCGTCCTGACTTCCACCGACAGGCCGAAGCGGTCGAGCAGCTGCGGGCGCAGCTCGCCTTCTTCGGGGTTGCCGCTGCCCACCAGCACGAAGCGCGCGGGGTGGCGAACCGACAGGCCTTCGCGCTCCACCACGTTCTCGCCCGAGGCCGCCACGTCGATCAGCAGATCGACCAGGTGGTCTTCGAGCAGGTTGACTTCGTCGATGTAGAGAAAGCCGCGGTTGGCTTGTGCCAGCAGGCCGGGCTCGAAGGCCTTCACGCCTTGCGACAGCGCGCGCTCCAGGTCAAGCGCACCGACCACGCGGTCCTCGGTGGCACCCAGCGGCAGGTCGACCACCGGCACGGCTATGAGGTGGGTTTTGGGCGGCGGCTGGTCGGGTGCACGCAAGCTGGCGCAGTCGGCGCAGCGGCTGGCGGGGTCGGCCGGGTCGCAGCTGTAGCGGCAACCGTTCACGGCCCGCATTTTCGGCAGCAGGGCGGCCAGCGCCCGCACCGCGGTGGACTTGCCGGTGCCCCGGTCACCCAGAACCAGAACACCGCCGATATGGGGATCGATGGCGGCGATCAGGATCGCCGTTTTCATCTCGTCCTGACCAACGATTGCGGAGAAAGGGAATGCCTGTGCCATAGGGAAATCAGTATGGCACACGGCTTGCGCCCCTCACCCCGGGGCTTGCACTCACGCGCCGGGCTGCAGGGGCCTTTCAGCGACTTCGTGTGCGGCCGCTGTCGCCTGTGCGATCCGTCCCTGGCGCCGCATGAAGGCCAGGTAGAGCAGCGGCACCACGAACAGGGTGAGCAGGGTGGAGAACGCCAGGCCCCAGACGATGCTGGCCGCCACCGGTCCCCACAGCAGGCTCTTGCCGCCGATGCCGAAGGCCAGTGCAAACAGGCCGCCGATGGTGGTGGTGGTGGTGATGAGGATGGGCACCACGCGCCGGCGCCCGGCCTGGATGATGGCGTGGATCGCGCCCATGCCGCGCCGCAGCCGGTCGTTGGCCGCGTCGATCAGCACGATGGCGGAGTTCACCGCGATGCCGGTGAGCGCGATCACGCCGTACAGCGTGTAGAGCGACAGCGGGTTGCCCGAGATCGCCAGGCCAAAGGCCACGCCGGTGAAGGCCAGTGGCACCGTCACCAGAATCATCAGCGGCTGGAAGTAGCTCTTGAACTGCGCGGCCAGGATCAGGTAGATCAGGCCCAGGCCCAGCATGAACAGCACCTGCATCGCGGCCAGGCTTTCCTCGATGTCTTCGAGCTCGCCGGAGAAGTCGAGGTCCACGCCGGGATGGCGTGCGCGGATCTGCTCCCATTCGGCCTTGATCGCGTTGTTCGCCACCGTGGTGTCGGTCACGTCCTTGTCCAGGTTGGCCTCCACCGTGATGGTGCGGCGCAGGTTGTAGTGGCGGATGAAGCCGCGCCCGGGGCCGGTTTCGGCCGTGACGAGTGCGCCCAGTCGGGTGATCTGGCCGTTGGGCAGGGCCACCGGTTCGTCCAGCAGGCTGGCCGGGTCCACCGGGCGCGCGTCGCCCTCGCGAAGCGCGCCGTCGGAGCGCACGCGCAGCTCGATCTTGTCGCCGCCGTCGCGCGTGAAGGCCACCACTTCGCCGTCCACCGCCAGCCGCACCAGACGCGCCACCCTGGCGGCGTCCAGGCCGGCCTGGCGCACCGCCTCGTGGTCGAGCGTGAGCAGCAGCTGAGGCCGCCCGGGCACGTCGTCGTCCTTCACGTCGGTGGTGCCCGGAATGCGCTTCACGATGGTCTTGAGGTCGGCCACCGCGGCTTCGATCAGGGCGAAGTCGTCGCCGCGCACCTTCACGCTGATCGGCCGGCCGGCCGGTGGCCCGCCCGAGAGCACGGTGAAGCTCTTTTCACCCGGGCCGCCCATGCTGGTGATGGCCTCGCGCATCTGGTCCACCACCTCGGTCACTTCGCGGGCGCCGTCGGTGCGCGGATTGAGCGAGACGAACACCTGGCCGTAGAGGTCGCCATAGACGATGTCGGTCTCGGTGAACTTGATGCCGGCAAAGCTGTTCGCCTCGCGGGCTTCGCCCTGTGGTCCGACGCCGCGCAGCTGCGCCCGCACCGCCTGTTCCACGCGCCGCGTCTCGCCCAGCGTGTCTTCCAGCGAGGCCGTGGCCGGCATGTCCACGTTCACGTAGAACGCCCGGATCGGATCGAACGCAAAGAACTGCACCCGAATGGCACCGGTGGCCAGCAAGGCCACCGCACCGGCCACCGACAGCAGGCCCACCAGGGCAAAGCGTTTCGGCCGGCGCAGCACATAGGCCAGGGCCTGGCCGTAGCGCAGCCGCAAGCCACGGTTGAAGCGGTTGCGCCAGCGCTGCACGCGCCCTGGGTTGTCGAAGCGCACACCGATGGCGCTCACATGCACCGGCATCATCCAGAACGCCTCGATCAGCGAGATCACCAGCGCCAGCGTGACCACGAAGGGAATCACGAACATGAACTTGCCCACGATGCCGGGCAGCAGCATGAGCGGCAGGAAGGCCGCCAGCGTGGTGGCCACCGAAGCCAGCACCGGTTTCCAGACCTCGGCGATCGCGTCCAGGCTGGCCTGCAGCGCCTGCTGGCCGCGCTCCATGCGGTAGTAGATGGCCTCGACCACCACCACCGCGTCGTCCACCAGCATGCCCAGCGCAATCACCACGCCCAGCAGCACCGAGACGTTGACCGTGTAGTCCAGGCTGTCGAGCACGGCAAAGGTGGCCAGCAGCGAAAACGGGATGCCGATGGCCACCAGCAGGCCGATGCGCGAACCCAGGAACACCCAGCACACCGCCAGCACCAGCAGGATGCCCAGCAGCGCATTGCTCTCCATCACGCCGATGGCGTCGCGCGTGGGCACGGTCTGGTCGTCGGTGAGCAGCAGCTGCAGGCCGGAGGCGGCCAGCACCTGGTTCTCGCGTTCGATGAAGGCCTTGAGCGCATCCACCAGCGCCAGCGTGTTGGTGCCGGATTTTTTGGTCACGGTCAGCGAGATCGCATCGCGCCCGTCGAGCGAAGCCAGCTGCTGAGCCGGCGCCCGGGCGCGTTCGATGCGCGCCACCTCGCCCAGGCGGGCCGAGGCGCCCGGGTTGACCGACGATGAGACCGGCAACACGGCCAGTGCCTGCGGATCGGTCACCACACCCTGCACGCTGACCGCCCAGGCACCGGACTGCGTCTTGAGCGTGCCGCCGGTGGTGTCGCGCCACCACTGCGACAGGGCGTCGGCCACATCGCTGGCCAGCAGCCCGCGTGCCGCCAGCGCCTGGGCATTCGGGCTGACCAGCACCTCCGGGTCGCGCAGGCCGGCGGCGGTGACCTGGTCGACGCCGGTGATGCGTTCGAGGTCGGCCTGCAGCCGGCGCGCGTTCAGGCGCAGGCTCTCGTCGTCGGCCTGGCCCACCAGCATCAGCGAGGCGGTGGGAAAGCCGTTGCTGGTGGTGATCTCGACGATGGTGGGGTCTTCGGCCTGGGGCGGCAGCTCGGACGAGGTCTTGTTCTGCACCTCGCGGCGCAGGTCGTTCATGCGCTTGTCGAAGGTCCGCTCATCGATCTCCCGGAAGCGCACCAGCAGGCTGGCCACGTTCTCGCGCGAGTTCGAGATGACAAAACGCACGTCGGAGATGCCCTTGATGCCGTCCTCCAGCGGGTTGGTCACCAGCCGTTCCACGTCTTCGGCGCTGGCGCCGGGCAGCACCGCGGTGATGGCCACCCAGTTGAAGTTGATCTCCGGGTCCTGTTCGCGCGGCATGGTGTTGTAGCTCACCAGGCCGAGCAGGCAGACCACCACGAAGGCGATGTTGGCCAGCGGGTGGTTGGTGATGAGGGCGCGCAGGAAAGCCATGGCGTGACCCCGGGTTCAGCGCGCCGCGGCCTGGGCGCTGATGGCCTGTCCGGGCTGCAGCATGGCCTGGCCGCGCACGATCACGCGCGCGTCGGCCGGCAAGCTCGCGGGCACCGGCGTGGCGCGCCCTTCCTGCGCACCGGGCACCGGCACAAAACGCGCCGTGGCGGCGTCGCCCGTGCCCTGCTGAACAAACACCCCGAGCTCTGTGCCGCGCCTGACCAGCAGGTCGGGTGCGAGGTGGGGCTGGCTTTCCCGCCAGCGCAGCGTGCCGCTGGTGCCGGCGGCGGGCGCCTGCGCGGGCGCAACGAACGCCAGCCGGGCGGTCCGGGTGCGCGAGGGCTCGGTGACGGTTGCACCGATGCGCAGCAGGCGCACGGCATGGCTGCCGTCGGGCGTGTCCAGCCGGATCGCCTGCGCGCGGCGCAGCCCGGCCACGTCGCCCGGGCTGAGGGTGGCGTTCACCTCGGTGCGGCCCGACTCCACCAGCACATACAGCACCGTGCCCGGCGCGACCGCCTCACCGGTCTGCGCCAGGCGCTCTTTCACGCTGCCGGCAAACGGCGCACGCAGCGTGGTCTTGGCCAGCTGGCGTTGTTCGGTGGCGAGCTGGGCCCGGCTGCTGTTGACCTCGGTCTGCTGCAGCGCGACGTCGGTCTCGCGCTGCGCCAGTGCTTCCTTCGAGAAAAAGCCCTGGGCGACGAGTTCCTTCGAGCGTTCCAGCTGTCCCTGCGCGAGTTGCAGACGGGCGCTGGCGGCGGCCAGTGCGGCCTGGGCGCGCTGCACCGCCAGTTGGGCATCGCGCGGGTCGATCTGCGCCAGCAACTCGCCTTTGGTCACCGTGGCGCCCACATCGGCAGTCCAGCGCAGCAGCGTGCCGGAGACCTCGGCAGCCAGGCGCGATTCGTTGCGCGCGCTCACCGTGGCCGGGGCCTCGCGAGCGGGCTGGAGCCAGACCTCGTTCAAGGGCGCCACGCCCACCGGCGTTCGCGCGGGCGTGGCGGTGGCCGGCGCGGTGGCGGCGGGCGCCTGTGCCCATGAGCCGGTGGCCAGGGGCAGCAGCGCCAGCGCGAACACGAACGCCAGGCGTCGGTGGGAAACACAAGACAAGGTCATGACAAGGTCCATGAATCGGTGGTTTTCACAAACGGGCGCCTTCACATCCACAGCGCGTGCCAGGCCAGCCGCGGCAGGTCGGCGCGCTGCAGTGTCACCCGGGTCTGCCAGCTGCGGTGGTCAACCTGCTCAATGGCCTCAAGGATGCGCAGGCCGCCCTGCACCACCAGGCGCAGTTCCCAGCCCGCACGCCCCGGCACCCGGCGCGCCAGGGGGGCGCCCAGCTGCATCAGCCCGCGGGCATGGGCGCAGAGCTCGGCCACCGCCGCCCGGCGGTCGGGGCTCGCTGGCAGGTCGGGCCGCTCGAAATCGGCCACCTGCAGACCGTGTCGCGCCAGGGTGTCGGCGGGCAGGTAACAGCGGCCCTGGGGCAGGTCGCGGCTGAGGTCCTGCCAGAAGTTGATGAGTTGCAGTGCGCTGCAGATCTGGTCGCTCTGCTGCAGCGAGCGGGCGTCATGCACGCCATACAGATGCAGCAGCAGGCGCCCGACCGGGTTGGCGGACAGGCGGCAGTAGCCCAGCAGCTCGTCGGTGCTGGCGTAGCGGTGCTGCTGCATGGTGTAGCGCACGTCCTGCTCGAAGGCGCTGAGCAGGTCGTGCAGCAGGGCCACCGGCAGGTCGTGGCGCGCGATCGCCAGCCCCAGGGGCCCGAACACCACCGGCCAGCGCTCGGAGGCGGGCAGCACCGCACCACCTGCGGCCCGCTCGATGCAGCGCGCCAGTTCACCGCGGTAGGCCGCCAGATCGGCCAGCCGCTCCTCGCCGCCGGCCTGGCCTTCGTCGGCGATGTCATCGGCCGTTCGGGCGAAGCGGTAGATGGCCGCCACCGTGGGACGCAGGCGCGGCGGGCAGAGCCAGGAGGCGACCGGAAAGTTTTCGTAATGGCCGACGCCCGGGCCCAGGGCCCCCAGCGCGCCGGCTGCGGGCAGCGGCGCCGCATCGGCCGCGCGCTCGCGCGTCGGAGGCGGTGGGGCAGGCGTTGGGTGGGTCATGAATCGGGGGGTATTTCGTCGGGGATTTTGATTACTAACCGGTCAGTCAGTAATATACGGGCATTGTCGGCGCGTGATCTTGCCGCGCGCCACCCATTTTCACAACGCCCACCCCGCCATGAAAACCCCGCATTTTGTCTGGATCATGACCGCCACCCTCGCCCTGGCGGCGTGTTCCCCGCCCCCGGCGGCCACCGAGCCGATCCGTTCGGTCAAGTTGATGACGGTGGGCGCCAGTGCCGTGGGCGCCCAGGCCGAATACGCGGGTGAGGTTCGCGCCCGAACCGAGTCCCGTCTGGGCTTTCGGGTCGGCGGCAAGCTGGTGCAACGCCCGGCCCAGGTGGGGCAGCGGGTGGCTGCCGGCGCCTTGCTGGCGCAGCTCGACGGGCAGGACCTGGCCCTCTCCAGCCAGGCGGCGCAGGCGCAGGTGAGCGCGGCGCAGACCCAGCGCGACCTGGCTGCGGCCGACCTCAAGCGTTACCAGGACTTGCTGGCCCAGGGTTTTGTGAGCGGCGCCGAGATCGAACGGCGACAGGCGACCCTGCAGTCGGCAGAGGCCACGCTGCGCCAGGCGCGGGCCCAGGGCGCGGTTCAGGGCAACCAGGCCGGGTATGCCCGTCTGCTGGCCAATGGCGCCGGTGTGGTGCTGGCGGTGGATGCCGAGGTGGGGCAGGTGGTGGCGGCGGGCACGCCGGTGGTCCGGCTGGCGCTGGACGGCCCGCGCGACGTGGTCTTTGCCGTGCCCGAGGACCGGCTGGCCAGCTTGCGCACCGGGCAGGCGGCCCAGGTGCGCCTGTGGGCCGGTGCACCGGCCGGCGCTGCCGTGCCGCTGGCCGCGGTGGTGCGAGAAGTGGCGGCCAGCGCCGACCCGGTCACCCGCACCTACCAGGTGAAGCTCGCCCTGTCCGGCGACGCGAGCGTGCCGCTGGGCGCCACCGCCTATGTGACGCTGGCGGCGCCCGCTGGCGCCCCGGGCGCCGCGATCAAGCTGCCGACCTCGGCCCTGATGCGTTCGGAAACCGGCGACCGCAGCGGCAGCGCGGTGTGGGTGTTCGATGCCGCCACCAGCACGGTGCAGCCGCGCGAGGTGGTGGTGGCCGGCGCCGACGGCAACGACCTGGTCATCGCCTCGGGCCTGCAACCGGGCGACGAGGTGGTGGCCGCGGGGGTGCACGTGCTGTCGCCCGGGCAGAAGGTGACCCGGTTTGCCGGCGCCGCGACGCAGTGAGGCCGGCATGAGCTCGTCCGACTACGCCTCCGCCGACCAGGCCGCGACCTGGGTGTCCCGCTTCAACCTCTCGCAATGGGCGCTGGACCACCAGGCCTTCACCCGGTACTTGATGATCGTGCTGATGCTGCTGGGCGTGGCCGCCTACTTCCAGCTCGGTCAGGACGAAGACCCGCCGTTCACCTTTCGCGCCATGGTGGTGCGGGCCTACTGGCCCGGCGCCACCGCCGAGCAGGTCGCCGAACAGGTGGCCGACCGCATCGAGAAGACCCTGCAGGAAGTGCCGTACGCGGACAAGATCCGCAGCTATTCCAAGCCCGGCGAAACGCTGGTGATTTTCCAGTTGAAGGACTCGTCGCCCGCCGCCGAGGTGCCCCAGATCTGGTACACGGCGCGCAAGAAGATCGGCGACATGCAGGCCTCGCTGCCGCAGGGCGTGGTGGGGCCGTTCTTCAACGACGAATTCGGCGACGTCTTCGGCGTCATCTACGCGCTGCAGGGCGACGGTTTTTCCTACGCCGACAAGAAGCAGGTGGCCGACCGGGTGCGCCAGCAGTTGCTGCGTGTGCCCGATGTGAGCAAGGTCGAGCTGTTCGGTGTGCAGGACGAGAAGCTGTTCATTGAAATCTCGCAGAAGCGCCTGGCGGTGCTGGGCCTGAACCTGCAGCAGGTGTTCGATGCGCTGGGCCAGCAAAACGCGGTGGCCTCAGCCGGTGCCGTGCAGGCGCCGCACGACGTGGTGCAGGTGCGTGTGGCCGGCGCCTTCAATTCGGTGGAGCAACTCGCTGCCATGCCGATCCGCGCGGCCAGCGGCACGCAGATCCGCCTGGGCGACATCGCCGAGATCGGCCTGGGTTACGTGGACCCGCCGCAGGTGCTGGTGCGCCACAACGGAAGGGACAGCATCGGCCTGGGCATTTCCATGGCCAAGGGCGGCGACATCATCGCGCTGGGCAAGGCCCTCAAGACCACGGTCGCCGGCATCGAGGCCGCGCTGCCCGCCGGCATGGTGCTGGCCCAGGTGCAGGACCAGCCGAGTGCGGTGACCAAAAGCGTGAACGAGTTCGTCACGGTGCTGATCGAGGCGGTGGTGATCGTGCTGGCGGTGAGCTTTCTGGCGCTGGGCCTGCACCGGCGCGCCGGCAGCAAGGGCCTGCGGGGCTACACGCTGGACATGCGCCCGGGTCTGGTGGTGCTGATCACGATCCCGCTGGTGCTGGCCATGACCTTTCTGGCCATGAACTACTGGGGCATCGGCCTGCACAAGATTTCGCTGGGCTCGCTCATCATCGCGCTGGGCCTGCTGGTGGACGACGCCATCATTGCGGTGGAGATGATGGTGCGCAAGCTCGAGGAGGGCTACAGCATGATGCGCGCGGCCACCTTCACCTGGGAGGCCACCGCCATGCCCATGCTCACCGGCACGCTGATCACGGCCGCCGGTTTCCTGCCGATCGGCCTGGCCGACTCCACCACCGGCGAATACACCTTCGCGATCTTTGCGGTCACCGTCATTGCCTTGCTGCTGTCGTGGATCGTGGCGGTGTTTTTCGTGCCCTACCTGGGCGTTCGCCTGCTCAAGGTGAAGCCGCATGTGGGCGCGGTGCACGAGGTCTTCGACGGGCCGTTCTATGTACGGTTTCGCGCCGTGGTGGACTGGTGCGTGCAGCACCGCTGGATCACCATCGGCGCCACCGTGCTCACCTTTGCGCTGGGCATCGTCGGCATGGGCCAGGTGCAGCAGCAGTTCTTTCCGGACTCCAGCCGTCCCGAGATCCTGGTGGATGTGTGGCTGCCCGAGGGCAGCAGCATCCAGGCCATGGACGAGGTCACGAAACGGCTGGAAGCCCGCATGGCGGCCGAGGAGGGCGTGCGCAGCGTGAGCACCTGGGTCGGTTCGGGCGTGCCGCGCTTCTATCTGCCGCTGGACCAGATCTTTCCGCAGACCAACGTGTCCCAGCTGATCGTGTTGCCGCAAGACCTGAAGACGCGGGAGCGGTTGCGCAAGGCGCTGCCGGCCTTGCTGGCCACCGAATTCCCCGAAGTGCGCGGCCGCGTGAAGCTGCTGCCCAATGGCCCGCCGGTGCCGTATCCGGTGCAGTTCCGTGTGGTCGGCACCGACCCCACCCAGTTGCGCACGCTGGCCGACGAGGTGAAGGTGGCGCTGCGCGCCAACAGCAACATGCGCGGCGTCAACGACAACTGGAACGAGTCGGTCAAACGGCTGCGCCTGGAGATCGACCAGGACAAGGCGCGTGCACTGGGGGTGTCCAGCCAGTCGATCGCGCAGGCCGCCCGCACGCTGCTCAGTGGCAGCACGGTCGGCCAGTACCGCGATGGCGACAAGCTGATCGACATCGTGCTGCGCCAGCCGCTGGACGAGCGCGATGCGATCACCGACCTGGCCAACGCCAACCTGCCCACGAGCAACGGCCAGAGCATTCCGCTGCTGCAGATCGCCCGGCCCGTGTTCGACTGGGAAGCCGGCGTGCTGTGGCGCGAGAACCGCGACTACGCGATCACGGTGCAGGGCGATGTGGTCGAGGGCCTGCAGGGTGCCACCGTCACGGCCGAACTGCAGCCGGTGCTCAAGGAAATCAGCGACGGCTGGGCATCGCGCGGTCTGTCGGACTACCGCATCGAGGTGGCCGGCGCGGTGGAGGAGAGCAGCAAGGGATCGGCCTCGATCGCGGTGGGCATTCCGCTGATGCTGTTCATCGTCTTCACGCTGTTGATGCTGCAGCTGCAGAGTTTCAGCCGCTCGGTGCTGGTGTTCCTCACCGGCCCGATGGGCCTGGCCGGCGTGGCCGCAGCGCTGCTGCTGCTCAACCGCCCGTTCGGCTTCGTGGCCTTGCTGGGCGTGATCGCGCTGATGGGCATGATCCAGCGCAATTCGGTGATCCTGATCGACCAGATCGAACAGGACCGTGCGCGCGGCGTGCCGGCCTGGGACGCGGTGGTCGAGTCGGCGGTGCGGCGCATGCGGCCCATCGTGCTGACCGCCGCGGCCGCCGTGCTGGCCATGATCCCGCTGTCGCGCAGCGTGTTCTGGGGCCCGATGGCGGTGGCGATCATGGGCGGGCTGGTGGTGGCCACCGTGTTGACCCTGCTGGCGCTGCCGGCGATGTATGCGGCCTGGTTCCGGGTCAAGAGGGAGCCCGAGGCGGTCTGAGCGCAACGCCGTGCAGGCGCGCGGCTGCGGCGTGCCCTGCTCCGCGGCTCTCCCCCGGTGCCTGAACAACAATGGCGGCATGCGCTTAAGACACATCGAGGTTTTCAATGCCGTCATGCTCACCGGCAGCGTGAGCGCTGCGGCGCGCATGATCAATGTGACGCAGCCGGCGGTGAGCCGAACGCTGCAGCATGCCGAGTTGCAGCTGGGTTTCCAGCTCTTTCAGCGGGTCGGCGGAAGACTCAGGCCCACCGTGGAGGCGCAGACCCTGTACCCGCACATCGAGCGCCTGTTTGCCCAGCTCGACGAGGTGCAGCGCCTCTCGGTCAGCCTCAAGGCCGGCCGCGGCAAGGGCGAGTTGCGGGTGCTCACCGTGCTGGCGCTGAGCTACGAGGTGTTTCCGCTGGCCGTGCGGCTGTTTCGCGAAAAGCACCCCGCCGTGGTGGTGCACCACCAGGCGCTGCACTCACCGCAGATCGTCTCTGGCCTGGTGCTGCAGGAAGCCGACGTGGGCTATGTGTTCAACGCCGTCACCCACCCGGCGCTGGTGCAGGAACAGCTCGCCCAGCGGCGGGTGGAATGTGTGGTGCCCAAAGGCCTGCTGGGTGCCAGACAGGTCAAGGCCGGCACGATCACCCTGGCCCAGCTCGCCAGGCTGCCGGTGATCGCCCTCGACGGACAGGACCCGCTGGGCATGCTGCTGGCCCACACCGTGCGTGAAGCGGGCGCCGGCCTGAACGAGGTCATCACGGTGCAGACCTATCACGTGGCGCTGGCGCTGGCCCACCACGGGGTTGGGGTGGCCATGGTCGAGGGCTGCACCGCGGCGTCGGCCGATCGGGCGCGCGTGGATGTGCTCACGCTGGAGCCTGCGATCACCACCACCGTGCACATGCTGCGGCCCACGGCACGGCCCCATTCGCTGACCACGCGCGCCTTCACGCGCTGCATGCAGCAAGCGCTGCAGCAGCTGGCCTGAGCGACGCGCCGAGCTCGCGCGCGACGCGCCGGGCGCTGCCGAAGGCCAGCGTGAAGCCGAGGGCACCGTGACCGGTGTTGAAGAACAGGTTGACCGGTGAGCCACGCAGGCGGCCCAGCACCGGCAGGCCGGTGGGTGTGGCCGGGCGCAGACCGGCCCAGGGCTGCACGCCGGTGGCAGGAGCGATCTCGCCAAAGACCTCGCGCACGCTGCCCAGCAGCGAGCGAATGCGCTCGGGATCGATGCGCCGGTCGTGTCCCACCAGCTCGGCCATGCCGGCCACACGCAGGCGCTCGCCGAGGCGGGCGAACACCACCTTGCGCGCCACATCGGTCACGCTGACGCGGGGCGCTGCTGCCGTGGCGGGCAAGGTGATGCTGTAGCCCTTGAGCGGAACCACCGGCACGTGCAAGCCCAGCGGGCGGGCAAGCTGCTGCGATCCGGCGCCCAGCGCCACGACGAAGGCGTCGGCCTCGATCGGTCCGGCCGGGGTCTCGACCGAATCGATGCGGCCGCTGCGGCGCACCAGCCGCGTGACCGGGGTATCGAACACGAAGCGCACGCCGCGCGCCTGCAGCAGGCGCTGCAGCTCGCGGCACACCTTGAAGCAGTCTGCCGCGCACTCGTCCGGCGTGTGGATGGCGCCAGCCATCTGCGCCGCGTAGCCGGCCAGCGCCGGCTCGACAGCCACCGCTTCGGCCGGCGACAGCGCGTGTTGCACGCTGCCCAGCGAGCGCTGCAGCGCCAGCTGGCGGCGCGCGCCCGCGAAGCTGGCGGCGTCCGGGTAGAGCACGAGCTTGCCGGTGGTGGAGAAGTCGCAGTCGATGTCTTCCCGGGCCAGCAGGTGATCGAAGCCGGCCCGGCTTTCTGCCGCCAGCGCGAGCAGCGAGGCCGTGGTGCCGGCCGACACGCTGGCGCGGCACGCCGCCATGAAACGCAGGCCCCAGGCCCACTGCTGCGGGTCCATCTGCGGCCGCAGTTTCAGCGGCGAGTCGCGCGCCAGCAGCAGCTTGGGCAATTGGCTCCAGATACCGGGGTCGGCCAGGGGCTGAACGTAGGCGTAGCTCAGTTGCGCCCCGTTGGCCGCGCTCGCGCCGGTGCCGGCCTGTGCGCTGTCGACGACGGTCACGCTGTGGCCGTCCTGGACCAGTTGCCAGGCGGTGGCCAGGCCGACGATGCCGGCGCCGAGGACGCAGACATGCAGGGAGGTTGGGCGTCGTTGTTGCATGGGGACGACTGTAGGCAGGCGCCGCGCGGCTGAACAATGCCGACTGCCCAACCGCCCATGCCGAAAAGTCATGGCGCGGCGCCAAAAAGGCATTTTTCGCGCCGGCCATCGATGCCTACACTGGCCTGCCCGTGTGGGCTCCTTCCCGACACTTTTCCTGATCGCACCATGACCGTCTCCAGCCTGTCCGGCTCGCGGGTGTTTCACCGCCAGCTCAGCCACTCCCTGCCCACCGCTGTCAGCGGGCGGGGCATCACGCTCACCGATGCGGGCGGGAAAACCTACCTCGATGCCTCGGGTGGCGCCGCCGTGTCCTGCCTGGGCCACGGCCATCCCGACGTGATCGCTGCGATGCACGCGCAGATCGACCAGCTGGCCTATGCGCACACCAGTTTTTTCACGACCCGCGTGGCCGAAGAACTGGCCGACCTGCTGATCGACACCGCACCGGCGGGCATGAGCCACGTGTACTTCGTGAGTGGCGGATCCGAGGCGATGGAGGCGGCGCTGAAGATGGCACGCCAGTATTTCGTTGAAATCGGTCAGCCGCAGCGGCGCCACTTCATTGCCCGGCGCCAGAGCTACCACGGCAACACGCTGGGCGCGCTGGCGGTGGGCGGCAATGCCTGGCGGCGCGAGCAGTTCGAGCCGTTGCTGATCGACGTGACCCATGTGGCTCCGTGCTACGAGTACCGCAACCGCCACGACGACGAAACGCCCGAGGCCTACGGCCAGCGTCTGGTGGGCGAGCTGTCGGATGCGATCGACGCGCTGGGCCCTGACCGGGTGATGGCCTTCGTGGCCGAGACCATCGGCGGGGCCACGGCGGGGGTGCTCATGCCCGTGCCGGGCTACTTCAAGGGGGTGCGTGAGCTGTGTGATCGCCACGGCATCCTGCTGATCCTGGACGAGGTGATGTGCGGCATGGGGCGCAGCGGCAGCCTGCACGCCTGCGAACAGGAGGGCGTGGTGCCCGACCTGCTGGCCATCGCCAAGGGCCTGGGGGGTGGTTACCAGCCGATCGGCGCGGTGCTCGCGCAGGGCCGCCTGGTCGAGGCCTTCGGGCAGGGCAGTGGCCTGTTCCAGCATGGACACACCTACCTCGGGCATGCGGTGGCCTGCGCGGCCGCGCTGGCGGTGCAGCGCGTGATCCAGCGCGACGGCCTGCTGGCGCAGGTGCGCGAGCGAGGCCAGGTGCTGCAGCGCCTGCTGCAGCAGGCCTTCGGCGACCACCCGCATGTGGGCGACATTCGCGGACGAGGCCTGTTCTGGGGCCTGGAACTGGTGGCCGATCGTGGCAGCAAGGCCTGGTTCGATCCGGCACGCAAGCTGCATGTGCGCATCAAGCGCGAAGCCATGGCCGGCGGGCTGATGGTCTATCCCATGGGCGGCACGGTGGACGGCCGCTGCGGCGACCATGTGCTGCTGGCACCGCCCTTCATTGCGAGCGAAGCCGAGCTCGCCGACATCGTCGACAGGCTCGTGCCCGCGATCAACCGCTCGCTCGCGCACTGAGTGCCTTATAAGTATGGCTACTCGACCATTAGTGTTCAGAAAACCATGGGCAAACCCGGTGAGCGTCATCCTGCCGGCGGGTTAGCATCACCGGCTCCCCCGCATACCCCGGACCGCATCGAGCCGGATATCTTCATCACCCCAGGAGTCAGCATGAAAACCTTTTTGAAATCTTCCGCGTCACGCCTGTCGCTCGTGGCGGCCGCCCTGGTGCTGTCGGCGCCGCTGTCTTCGGTGCAGGCGCAGCAGAAGTTCATGACCATCGGCACGGGTGGCGTGACCGGTGTGTATTACGTGGCCGGTGGCGCCATCTGCCGCCTGATCAACAAGGACCGCGCCAAGCACGGCTACCGCTGCACGGTCGAGTCCACCGGGGGTTCGGTGGCCAACATCAACACCATCAACGGTGGTGATCTCGATTTCGGCGTGGCGCAATCCGACGCCCAGTTCAACGCCGTCAAGGGCGCCAAGGCGTTCGACGGCAAGCCCGTGGCCGACCTGCGCGCCGTCTTCTCGCTGCACCCCGAGCCGCTCACGCTGGTGGCCCGCAAGGAAGCCAACATCAAAAGCCTGGCCGATCTCAAGGGCAAGCGCGTGGCCATCGGCAACCCCGGCTCCGGCACCCGCTCCTCGGTGGACGAGCTGCTGGTGAACGCCGGCCTCAAGGGCAGCGACTTCTCGGCCGTCTCCGAACTCAAGCCCGACGAACACGGCGCAGCCCTGTGCGACAACAAGATCGACGCCTTCTTCTACGTGGTTGGTCACCCCAGCGCCAACATCCAGGACCCGATGACGACCTGCGGTGCGCAGCTGGTCAACATCACCGGTGCCGCGATCGACAAGCTGGTGGCCGCCAACTCGTTCTACTCGGATGCGAAGATCCCCGCCAAGACCTACCCGTCGCAGGCCGATGCACTCTCCACCTACGGCGTGCTGGCCACCGTGGTGACGTCGTCGAAGAAGTCGGACGAAGAGGTTTACCTGTTCGTCAAGGCGGTGTTCGACAACTTCGACGAGTTCAAGAAGCTGCACCCGGCGTTCGCCGGGCTGACGCCCGAGAAGATGGTGCAGGCAGGCCTGTCGGCCCCGCTGCACACCGGTGCTGCCAAGTACTACAAGGAAAAGGGCTGGATGAAATAATTCCCGATCCGGTCCCTCTCATCGCCCCATGTTGGACGCTCCGACATGGGGCGATCTTGATTGGAGCCGGCACCGGCATGCCTGAGACCCCGCATTTCAGTCCAACGCAAGGAAACGTCCCGTGAGCGCAAAAGACAGCATCGCCGAGATCGATGTGAACAAGCTGGTGGAGGAGAACGACACGGGTGGGCGACAGCCAGGCCCGGCCGTGGCCAGGCTGCTGATGGGCGTGGCCCTGGTGTGGTCGCTGTTCCAGCTCTGGATCGCATCGCCATTGCCTTATCTGGTGTCCAACCTGATGCCGGTGCTCAACGACACCCAGACACGGGCCATTCACCTGGCGTTTGCGGTGTTCCTGGCCTTCATGGCCTATCCCGCGAGCCGGCGTTCGCCGCGCGACCGGGTGCCGCTGCTGGACTGGGTGTTTGCCATCGCGGGCGCCTATGCCGCCGCCTACATCTTCATCTTCTACCGCGAACTCGCCACCCGCCCCGGCATGCCCCTGCCGGTCGATGTGTGGACCGCGGTGGTCGGTGTGGTGCTGCTGCTCGAGGCCACCCGCCGCGTGCTGGGTCTGCCCATGGTGATCGTGGCCCTGGTGTTCCTCGGCTACACCTTCGCCGGGCCCTACATGCCCGACCTCATCGCCCACAAGGGCGCCTCGCTGGACCGGGCCATGACCCACCAGTGGCTCACCACCGAAGGGGTGTATGGCGTCGCGCTGGGGGTCTCCAGCGGCTTCATTTTCCTGTTCGTGCTGTTCGGTTCGCTGCTCGACAAGGCCGGCGCGGGCAACTACTTCATCAAGTCCGCGTTTGCCTTGCTCGGGCACATGCGCGGCGGCCCGGCCAAGGCGGCCGTGGTCTCGTCGGCGGCCACCGGCATCATTTCCGGCTCGTCGATCGCCAACGTGGTCACCACGGGCACCTTCACCATCCCGCTCATGAAGCGGGTCGGCTACCGGGGCGACCAGGCCGGCGCCGTTGAAGTGTCGAGTTCGGTCAACGGCCAGATCATGCCGCCGGTGATGGGCGCCGCCGCCTTCCTGATGGTCGAGTACGTGGGCATTCCCTACGTCGAGGTCATGAAGCACGCCTTCCTGCCGGCCATCATTTCCTACATCGCGCTCTTCTACATCGTCCACCTCGAGGCCCTCAAGGCCAACATGGAGGGCCTGCCGCGCCGCGGCAACAGCACCGCCTCGCAGCGGCTGGTCTCGTTCCTCCTGACGGTCACCGGCTTTGTCGTGCTGGCCGGCGTCACCTATTACGTGATCGGCTTCTTCAAGTCGGCGCTGGGTGAAGCGGCGGTGCCGGCGATCGGGGCGATGCTGCTGTCGGCCTATGTGACGCTGCTCTGGTTCGGTTCGCGCCAGCCGGTGCTCGAGCTTGACGATCCCAACGCCCCGGTGTTCGAGTTGCCTGAAACCGGGCCGACCGTGAAGTCGGGCCTGCACTATCTGCTGGCCGTGGTGGTGCTGGTGTGGTGCCTGATGATCGAACGCCTGTCGCCTGCGCTCTCGGCCTTCTGGGCCACCATGTTCATGGTGTTCGTGATGCTCACGCAGAAGCCGATCACCGGTTTCTTCCGGGGTGACCATCGCTTCCTCGAACAGGCCCGCGAAGGCTGGAGCGACCTGATCGACGGGCTGGTGACCGGTGCACGCAACATGATCGGCATCGGTGTGGCCACGGCCGCGGCCGGCATCATCGTGGGCACGGTGTCGCTCACCGGGGTCGGGCTGGTCATGACCGAACTGGTTGAACTGCTCTCGGGTGGCAACCTCATGCTCATGCTGGTGCTGGTGGCGGTCATCAGTCTGATCCTGGGCATGGGCCTGCCGACCACGGCCAACTACATCGTGGTATCCACGCTGATGGCGCCGGTGGTGGTGGAGCTGGGTGCCCAGAGCGGGCTGATCGTGCCGCTGATCGCGGTCCACCTGTTCGTTTTCTACTTCGGCCTGATGGCCGATGTGACACCGCCGGTGGGCCTGGCCTCGTTCGCGGCAGCCGCCATTGCCAAGCACGACCCCATCCAGACCGGCATCACCGCCTTCTACTACAGCATGCGCACAGCCATCCTGCCGTTCCTTTTCATCTTCAACACGCAGCTGTTGTTGATCGGACTGGACGGGTGGCCCCACCTGATCCTGACGGTGGTCATCGCCATCACGGCCATGCTGATCTTTGCGGCGGCCACGCAGGGTTTCTTCATTGTCAAGAGCCGCTGGTACGAGTCGGTGGCCCTGTTGCTTGTCTGTTTCACCTTGTTCCGCCCCGGATTCTGGATGGACATGCTGTATCCGCCCTTCGACGAGGTCAAGGGTGCGGCCATGGCACAGGTCATTGCCGAGGCCCCGCCGAACACCGGCAAGCGGGTCTGGATCGAAGGCATGAACATGAACGGGGACGACGTGCGCAAGGGCGTGCTGATTCCGCTGGGTGAAGCCGGCGATGCCACCAAGCGCCTGTCCAGCGCGGGCCTGACCGTCATGAACGATGGCGAGAGCCTGTCGGTCATGGGGGTGAAATTCGGCAGCGTCGCAGAGAAGCTGGGCATCGAGCAGGGCTTTCGCATCACCTCGCTGGAAGTGCCTTCAAACCGCCCAGCCAAGGAGTGGTTCTTCATCCCGGGCCTGTTGTTGCTGGCGGTGGTGGTGGTCGCACAGCGCGCCCGCCGCCCGCGTTGAAATGGGCGCGACCATCAAGCCGCCGGCGCCCCGCATCGCGCTGATCCATGCGCTGGCGCATTCGGTGGCGCCGATCAACGAAGAGTTGCAACGCGCCTGGCCCGAGGCTGTGCGAATGAACCTGCTCGACGACAGCCTGTCGGCCGATCTGGCGCGCAGCGGAGCAGGGCTGGACGCCGCCATGCACGACCGTTTTGAAGCCCTGACCGCGTATGCGGCCGGCACGGGGGCACAGGCCATCCTGTTCACCTGCTCGGCGTTCGGGCCCTGCATCGAAGCGGCGGCGGCACGCCGGCCCCACATGCCGGTGCTCAAACCCAACGAGGCCATGGTGGCCGATGCGGTCGCCTTGGGCGGTCGGGTTGGCCTGATCGCTTCTTTCGCACCCACGCTGTCGTCCATGCCACCCGAGTTCCCGCGCGGCACCGAACTCGTGACGCGCCTGGCAGAGGGCGCGCTGGAGGCGCTCAACGAGGGCGACGTGCAGACACACGACGCGAAGGTGGTGGAGGCCGCACGCTGGCTGGCCGATCAGGGCTGCGATGTGATCGCGCTGGCCCAGTTCAGCATGGCCCGCGCGCAGATGGCGGTGCACCGGGCGGTGGACCTGCCGGTGCTCACGACGCCGGGCAGCGCGGTGCGCATGCTGCGGCTGCGTCTGGCCGCCTGACCCGCCGGGCAGGGACCTGGGCAACGGCTACAATCGAAGGTTGCCGTGAAGGAACAGGGCGGATCGCAAAGCACCATTTGCAACCCGCCTGAATCCCATCCAGGGCGCGCGGGTGGCGAAATTGGTAGACGCACCAGGTTTAGGTCCTGACGCCAGCAATGGTGTGGGGGTTCGAGTCCCCCCCCGCGCACCACCACAGACACATGCATTCCCCGGCTCGGCCAGGCAGGCTGGCTGAGCTGCAATTTTTGGGCACCCCCCCTTTTTGGAGAGAACCATGACCGTGACCGTTGAAACCCTGGAAAAGCTCGAGCGCAAGATCACGCTTTCGCTGCCGGCCAATGTGATCCAGAACGAGGTCGCGAACCGCCTCAAGCGGCTGGCACGCGATGTGAAGATGGACGGCTTTCGTCCCGGCAAGGTGCCGATGAACGTTGTCGCGCAGCGCTATGGCTATTCGGTTCACTACGAAGTGATGAACGACAAGGTCGGCGAAGCCTTCGCCACCGCGGCCAACGAAGCCCAGCTGCGCGTGGCCGGTCAGCCCAAGATCACCGAAAAGGAAGGCGCGCCCGAGGGCGAGTTGACCTTCGATGCCGTGTTCGAGGTGTATCCCGAGGTCAAGATCGGTGACCTGACCACCGCCGCGGTGGAAAAGGTGTCCGCCGACGTGGACGCTGCCGCCATCGACCGTACCCTGGACATCCTGCGCAAGCAGCGCCGCACCTTTGCGCAGCGCGCCCAGGACCAGGCCGCCCAGGACGGCGACCGGGCCACCATCGACTTCGCCGGCAAGATCGACGGCGAGCCGTTCGAAGGCGGCAAGGCCGAGGCTTTCCAGTTCATCGTCGGCGATGGCCAGATGCTCAAGGAATTCGAGGACGCCGTGCGCGGCATGAAGCAGGGCGAGAGCAAGACCTTCCCGCTCGCCTTCCCCGAGGACTACCACGGCAAGGACGTCGCCGGCAAGACCGCCGACTTTCTGGTCACGGTCAACAAGCTCGAAGCCGCCCACCTGCCCGAGGTGGACGAAGCCCTGGCGAAGTCGCTCGGGATCGCCGACGGCACGGTCGATGGCCTGCGCGCCGACATCAAGAAAAACCTGGAGCGCGAAGTCAAGTTCCGCCTGCAGTCACGCAACAAGCAGTCGGTGATGGACGCCTTGATCGCCGTGTCCGAGCTGGACCTGCCGAAATCGGTGGTGCAGTCCGAACTCGACCGGCTGGTTGAAGGCGCTCGCGCCGACCTCAAGCAGCGCGGCGTGAAGGACGCCGAGAAGGCCCCGATTCCTGAAGAACTGTTCCGCCCGCAGGCCGAGCGCCGCGTGCGCCTGGGCCTGGTGGTGGCAGAGCTGGTGCGCGCCAACGAGTTGCACGCCAAGCCCGAGCAGATCAAGGCCCACATCGAAGAACTGGCGGCTTCTTACGAGAAGCCCGCCGACGTCGTGCGCTGGTACCAGGGCGACAACCGCCGCATGGCCGAAGTCGAAGCCATCGTGATCGAGAACAACGTGACCGAGTTTGTGCTGTCCAAAGCGACCATCACCGAGAAAGCGGTCAGCTTCGACGAGCTCATGGCGCAAAACTGATCGGCCGGCCAGGCCTGAAGAACGAGGGCGGAGCGATCCGCCCTTTTTTTTGCCGGTTTGAACCCCACGTGCGAACAACCGGTGTTTTCGGGGCCTTCAAAGGCCATCGCCCTTGTGTGAATACGGCCACAGTGGGTTGGTTACAGTAGTGAGACGGCAATGCATCAACACATGGAGAAACGCATGAGCGCAATGGACATTCAAGGCCTGGGCATGGTGCCCATGGTGATCGAGACCTCGGGCCGTGGTGAGCGCGCCTACGACATCTACTCCCGCCTGCTCAAGGAGCGCGTGATCTTCCTCGTGGGTGAGGTCAACGACCATTCGGCCAACCTGGTGGTGGCGCAGTTGCTGTTCCTGGAAAGCGAGAACCCGGACAAGGACATCTCGTTCTACATCAACTCGCCTGGCGGCTCGGTGAGCGCAGGCATGGCGATTTTCGACACCATGAATTTCATCAAGCCCGATGTGTCGACGCTGTGCTGCGGCTTTGCAGCCAGCATGGGCGCCTTCCTGCTGGCCGCAGGCACCAAGGGCAAGCGCTTTTCGCTGCCCAATTCCAAGATCATGATCCACCAGCCTTCGGGCGGCAGTCGCGGTCAGGCCACGGAGATTGAAATCCAGGCCCGCGAGATTCTCAAGACGCGCGAGCAGCTCAACAAGATCCTGGCCGAGCGCACCGGCCAGCCGCTCGAGCGCATTGCCCGCGACACCGAGCGGGACTACTACATGTCCGCCGCCGAGTCGGCCGAATACGGCCTGATCGACAAAGTGATCGAAAAGCGCCCCAGCGCCAATTGATCCCGACCGTGCGGCGAAAACCGGGAGACGCTGCCTGTAAAGGCGCTTTTCCCGGGTTTTGCTCATGAAATCCTTGCTCTATCATTGATCTCACTGTTCCACCTGACCTCCCCCTATGGCCGACAAAAAAGCCGCCTCCAGCGAAAAAGCGCTTTACTGCTCCTTCTGTGGCAAGAGCCAGCACGAGGTCAAGAAGCTCATTGCTGGTCCCTCGGTGTTCATTTGCGACGAATGCATTGACCTGTGCAACGACATCATCCGTGACGAGTTGCCCGGGCTCGAGTCAGTCAAGGCTTCGGGTGAAGACGTGCCCACGCCCTCCGACCTGAAATCCAACCTCGACAACTACGTGATCGGCCAGCAAGGCGCCAAGCGGGCACTGGCGGTGGCTGTCTACAACCACTACAAGCGCTTGCGCCACAAGCAGACGGCCCGCAAGGACGACGTGGAGCTGGCCAAGAGCAACATCCTGCTGATCGGCCCCACCGGCTCGGGCAAGACTTTGCTGGCCCAGACCATGGCCCGCATGCTCAATGTGCCGTTCGTCATGGCCGATGCCACCACGCTGACCGAAGCCGGGTATGTGGGTGAAGACGTCGAGAACATCGTGGCCAAGCTCCTGCAAAGCTGCAATTACGACGTCGAGCGGGCGCAGCAGGGCATCGTCTACATCGACGAAATCGACAAGATCACCCGCAAGTCAGACAACCCCTCCATCACCCGCGACGTGTCGGGTGAGGGCGTGCAGCAAGCCCTGCTCAAACTCATCGAAGGCACCATGGCCTCGGTGCCACCCCAGGGTGGACGCAAGCATCCCAACCAGGATTTCCTGCAGGTCGACACGACCAACATCCTGTTCATCTGCGGCGGGGCCTTCGCCGGCCTGGAAAAAATCATCGAGAACCGGACCGAGGCTTCGGGCATCGGCTTCGGCGCCACGGTGAAAAGCAAGAAGCAGCGCAGCCTGACGGAAGCCTTCAAGGAAATCGAGCCTGAAGACCTCATCAAGTTCGGCCTGATTCCCGAACTCGTCGGACGCGTGCCCGTGATCGCCGCACTGTCGGAACTCAGCGAAGACGCGCTGGTCGAAATCCTCACCGAGCCCAAGAATGCGGTGGTGAAGCAGTTCTCCCGCTTGCTGGCCATGGAAGGTGCCGAGCTCGAAGTGCGGCCCGGTGCCCTCAAGGCCATTGCCCGCAAGGCGCTGGCCCGAAAGACCGGCGCTCGTGGCCTTCGCTCCATCCTGGAAAACGCGCTGATCGACACCATGTTCGACCTGCCGAGCATGAACAACGTTGAAAAAGTGGTGGTGGACGAATCCACCATCGAGGAAAACAAGCCACCTCTGCTGGTTTACCGCGAGGCGGCCAAACAGGCCTGAACGGCCTTGTCCATGTGGGTGCTGACGGCAGCGCCCCAGCGATGCGTCCGGTTGATATCGCCCGCACCAACCCCAGTTACCCGTTTTAGTCGAGGTTGAAATGTCCGGACAAACTCCTCTCCCCAGTTCCCCCCTGGACCTGCCCCTGTTGCCCCTGCGCGATGTGGTCGTGTTCCCGCACATGGTCATTCCGTTGTTCGTGGGACGTCCCAAGAGCATCAAGGCGCTGGAATCCGCGATGGAGTCAGAGCGCCGCATCATGCTGGTCGCGCAAAAGGCTGCCGCCAAGGATGAACCCTCCACCGACGACATGTTCGAGATGGGTTGCGTGGCCACGATCCTGCAGATGCTCAAACTTCCCGACGGCACCGTGAAGGTGTTGGTCGAGGGCGTGCAGCGGGCCAAGGTGCTGGCGATCCGCGACGGCGAAAGCCATTTCATTGCCAGCGTGAGCCCGGTTGACCCGGTGGTCGAGCGGGCCGACACGCAGTCGAACGAACTCGAAGCGCTGCGCCGCGCGGTCATGCAGCAGTTCGACCAGTACGTCAAACTCAACAAGAAGATCCCCTCCGAGATCCTCACTTCGATTTCCAGCATCGACGATCCGGGTCGTCTGGCCGACACCATCGCGGCCCACCTCCCGCTCAAGCTCGAATCCAAGCAGGTGGTGCTCGACCTTGATCCGGTCAACAAGCGACTGGAGAACCTGTTCGAGCAGCTCGAGCGTGAGGTCGACATCCTCAACGTCGACAAGAAGATCCGTGGCCGCGTCAAGCGCCAGATGGAAAAGAACCAGCGCGACTTCTATTTGAACGAGCAGGTCAAGGCCATCCAGAAGGAACTGGGTGAAGGCGAAGAAGGCGCCGACATCGAGGAAATCGAAAAGAAGATCAAGGCCGCCAGGATGCCCGCGGAAGCGCGCAAGAAGGCCGATGCCGAGTTCAAGAAGCTCAAGCTGATGTCGCCCATGTCGGCCGAGGCCACGGTGGTGCGCAACTACATCGACGCCCTGGTGGCGCTGCCCTGGAGCAAGAAGACCAAGATCAAGCACGACCTGGCGCATGCCGAGGCGGTGCTCAACGAGGACCACTACGGACTGGAAAAGGTCAAGGACCGCATCCTTGAATACCTTGCGGTGCAACAGCGCGTGGAAAAGGTCAAGGCGCCGATCCTCTGTCTGGTCGGTCCACCCGGCGTGGGCAAGACCTCGCTGGGACAGTCGGTCGCCAAAGCCACCGGCCGCAAATACGTTCGCATGGCCCTGGGCGGCATGCGCGACGAGGCCGAGATCCGCGGTCACCGCCGCACCTACATCGGTGCGATGCCGGGCAAGGTGCTGCAGAGCCTGACCAAGGTCGGCACGCGCAACCCGCTGTTCCTGCTCGACGAGATTGACAAGCTCGGGACCGATTTCCGCGGTGACCCATCCAGCGCACTGCTTGAAGTGCTGGATCCCGAACAGAACCACACCTTCGGCGACCATTACGTCGAAGTCGACTTTGATCTCTCCGACGTGATGTTCGTCGCAACCTCGAACTCGATGAACATTCCACCGGCTCTGCTGGACCGGATGGAAGTCATTCGTCTGTCGGGCTACACGGAGGAGGAAAAGACGAACATCGCGATGCGCTATCTGTTGCCCAAGCAGCTGAAGAACAACGGCCTGAAAGAGGGTGAGCTGGAGGTTCAGGAAGAGGCCGTGCGCGACATCGTGCGCTACTACACCCGCGAGGCGGGCGTGCGCTCGCTTGAGCGAGAGCTCTCCAAGATCTGCCGCAAGGTGGTCAAGGGCCTGCTGCTCAAGAAATACACGCCCACGGTGATCGTGAACGCCGAGAACCTGAACGATTTCCTGGGGGTGCGCAAGTACAGCTACGGTCGTGCCGAAGCGCAAAACCAGGTGGGCCAGGTGGTCGGTCTCGCATGGACCGAGGTGGGAGGCGATCTGCTGACCATCGAGGTGGCCATCATGCCGGGCAAGGGCATCATCACGCGCACCGGTTCGCTGGGCGACGTGATGAAGGAATCGGTGGAAGCCGCCCGCACCGTGGTGCGCAGCCGCGCCCGCATGCTCGGCATCAAGGACGAGCAATTCGACAAGCGCGACATCCACATTCACGTGCCAGACGGTGCCACGCCCAAGGACGGCCCGAGCGCGGGCGCCGCCATGACCACGGCACTCGTTTCGTCGATCACCGGCATCCCGGTGCGTGCCGACGTGGCCATGACGGGCGAGATCACCCTGCGCGGCGAGGTGACCGCCATTGGCGGCCTCAAGGAAAAGCTGCTCGCGGCGCTTCGTGGCGGCATCAAGACCGTGATCATCCCGGAAGAGAACGTGAAGGATCTCGCCGACATTCCCGACAATGTGAAGCAGGGCCTCGAGATCGTGCCGGTGAAATGGATCGACAAGGTGCTGGCCATCGCCCTCGAGCGACAGCCCGTGCCGTTGACGGACGAGGAGGTGGCTGCGCAAATCGCCGCGGCCTCCACGCGAGCACCAACGCCCGGCCAGGACGCCGTCAAACACTGATCAAAAAAATCGAAGGGGCTTGAAAGAGGCCTGATTTTTGGGTTAGAATTTCGGTTTCCGGCAGACAAGCGGAACAGCATGAAAATGTTGAAAAATGCGGGAATAGCTCAGTTGGTAGAGCGCAACCTTGCCAAGGTTGAGGTCGCGAGTTCGAGTCTCGTTTCCCGCTCCAGATTCAAAAAGGGAAGCTCTGCTTCCCTTTTTTGTAGCCTTTTCAAGCCCTTGCCAATGGCACTGGCGCTGACGGCGCGATAGCAAAGCGGTTATGCCCCGGATTGCAAATCCGGTTAGCCCGGTTCGACTCCGGGTCGCGCCTCCAGAACATCTGCAACCTCGCCAACCTCACCGTTGCCGAGGTTGTTTCATTTGCGGGTGCCGATGCAGCAACCGGCTCGTCGGGGTGCTGTGTTCACCTGCGACAATCCGTGCTCGGCCTCGATGGTGAAATTGGTAGACACAGCGGACTTAAAATCCGCCGCCATCCCGAAAGGGAGCGTACCGGTTCGACCCCGGTTCGAGGCACCAGGCTAGGTTTTTTCCGGTTTCGCCGGTACAGTGAGTTTTCATGACCCGATACAACGCACCCTTCGAAATTCACGTGCACGGTGATGTGCCTTTGCGCGATGACGTGGTGTACGCCCAGATCCAGGACGCACTCAAGCCACTGTGGGTTTATGCGGGCGCCAAGTCGCTGGCGGCCGCGGCCGAGAGCAGTTACGAGGATGAACCCGGCATCCGTTTTGACGCCGCATCCCATGTGCTTCAGATCTGCTGGACAGTCCCTGGGGAAGAGGATTTTCGCCAGGTGATTGAAGAGGCCTGCATGGGTCTCAACGACATCGCTTCTGCCGGCGCCCCGCTGGAGGTTTCTTTCTACGATGCGGAGTTCGATGAGGAAGATGAGTCCGCCGAGGAAGAGGCGCGCGACGATTTCCTGATGTGCTTCGTCGGGCCGACGCCGGCCGCCATCATGCAGGTGCAGCGCGATCTGCTGGTTCAGGATGTGCTCCATGTCATGGAGCGTCACTTCGATGCGTCCGAGCTCGGTGATGTGGTCGGCGCGATCGACAAGCTCTTCACACAGCGCTTCGATGCCCTGGTGAATTCCATGCAGCTGGGCAAGCCCCCGCGCGGCCACGGTGGGCCCTCGGGCCACGGCGGCCCACGCAAGCCGCGTCACCTGCACTGATCCACACCGTGCGCCCGGGGCCTGTCATCTGCAGGCCCTAGACTGCGCTGCATGGCGGCATTCCAGACCCGTCCCACGGAGCGCTCATGTCCATCTTCTCCACCGATGCCCTGAACCCCGGCGTGCGCAAGCGCGAGGTGTTTGGCTGGGCCATGTTCGACTTTGCGAACTCGGGCTACACCACGGTGGTGTTGACGGCCGTGTTCGCTGCGTACTTTGTCGGAGCGGTGGCTGGAGGTGCCGAATGGGCGGCCTTTGCCTGGACGGCGGCCTTGAGCCTGTCCCATCTCATCGTGATGCTGACCATTCCGGCGATGGGCGCCTGGGCCGATCGGCATGCGGCGAAGAAGCGGCTGCTCATGTTCACCACGGTCGGCTGCGTGCTCGCCACGGCGGCACTGGCCACGGTCGGGCCCGGGGCCGTGGTGCTGGGCATGGCCTTGATCGTGGTGTCCAACGTGTTTTTCGCCTGGGGTGAATCGCTGGTGGCGGCATTCCTCCCGGAACTGGCCAAGCCCTCGGCAATGGGTCGTGTCAGCGGTTGGGGCTGGAGTCTGGGTTACTGCGGCGGCATGCTGGCGCTGGGCCTGAGTCTGGCCTATGTGCTGTGGGCGCAGGCGCAAGGGCAGAAGGCGGCCGAGTTCGTGCCCGTGACCATGCTGATCACCGCCTCGGTCTTTGCGCTGGCTTCACTGTTCACGCTGGCTTTGTTGCGCGAGCGCGCGACACCGCAGGCCGTGTTCGTCGGCTCGGCGTGGCGCCAGTCGTATGGCCAGTTGCGCAGCACCTTCCAGCAGGCACGGCGTTACCAGGATTTCATGTGGCTGCTCGCCTGTGCCACGGCCTACCAGGGCGGTGTGGCGGTGGCGATCACCTTGGCTGCCATTTATGCGGAACAGGTGATCGGCTTCGTGCAGCAGGAAACGATGGTGCTGATCTTTGTGCTCAACATCGCCGCCATGGTGGGCGCGTTTGCGTTCGGCTACTGGCAGGACCGGCTGGGGCACAAGCTCGCTTTGGGCATCACCCTGGTCGGCTGGATCGCCACCTGCATCATTGCTGCGATCACCACCACCAAAGGAGGGTTCTGGTACGCCGCCGCCATCGCGGGCGTGTGCATGGGCTCCAGCCAGTCGTCGGGCCGCGCCATGGCCGGCATGCTGGCGCCACCTGCCCAACTCGCCGAGTTCTTCGGCCTGTGGACCTTTGCCACCCGGGTGGCCAGCATCATCGGACCGTTGAGCTACGGCGCCATCACCTGGATGACCGGGGGCAACCAGCGCCTGGCCATCGGCTCCACGGCGGTTCTGTTCGTTGTGGGCCTGGTGTTGCTGATCCCGGTCAACATGAAGCGTGGCCGTGAAGCCGCCCTCCAGCAGGTCGGCGCGTCAAGCCCTTGACCGTTGCGCAAGGCATGGCAGACCGAGCCATCGGAGCGCTGCCTGCGTGAGCGCGTCCGGGTCGCCCGTCGAAAACAGCAAGGGCGGTGCGCCTGTGGCTCGGCTCGAGTGCGGCAGATCCAGCACGTCCCGGGTGCGGCGTGCCACCGCCACGCCGGTGTCGATCAACGTCACACGCGGCCCCAGCGCCTCTTTCAGCAGGTCTTCCGCGAAAGGGTAGTGCGTGCAGCCCAGGACCACGGTGTCGATGTCGCCGCCTGCCTGCAACAGCAAGGCTTGCACGTGGCGGTGGCACAGCTGGCGCAGCGCGGGCGGGTCGTGGCGCTCGATCGCGTCAGCCAGTCCGTCGCAGGGCTGGCCAAAAAAATGGACCGGGCTGGACGCCGTGCTTTCAACCTGTCTGCGCAGACGTGCAAAGCGTTCGCTCTGCAGCGTGCCCCGGGTGGCCAGCACACCGATGGCTCGTGTGCGGCTCACAGCCACGGCGGGTTTGAGCGCCGGCTCCACGCCCACGATGGGCAGGTCGGGGTGCGTGGTTCGCAGGCCGTCGATGGCCAGTGCGGTGGCGGTGTTGCAGGCGATCACCAGTGCGTCGATGCGGTGGGTGGCGCGCAGCCAGGCGGTGAGCCGCCCGGATCGCTCGACGACCTTACCGGCGCTGCGTTCACCGTACGGTGCATGGGCGCTGTCGGCCAGGTAGACCAGGCGCACGCCGGGCAGCTCGGCCAGCAGGGCGCGCAGCACGCTCAGGCCGCCGACCCCGCTGTCGAACACACCGACCGTTTTCAAGCAGCGGCGACGCTGATGCCCTTGAATTCACCGGTGGCGATGCGTTTCTGCCACTCGGCCGGGCCGGTGATGTGGGCGCTGGTGCCGCCCGAATCCACCGCCACCGTCACCGGCATGTCCACCACGTCGAACTCGTAGATGGCTTCCATGCCGAGGTCTTCGAAGCCCACCACGCGGGCGTGCTTGATGGCCTTGGAGACCAGGTAAGCGGCTCCACCGACCGCCATGAGGTAGGCGCTCTTGTGCTGCTTGATGGACTCGATGGCGACCGGGCCGCGCTCGGCCTTGCCGATCATCGCGATCAGGCCGGTTTGCTCGAGCATCATGTCGGTGAAGCCGTCCATGCGCGTGGCGGTGGTGGGGCCGGCCGGGCCCACGGCCTCGTCACGCACCGGGTCGACCGGACCGACGTAGTAGATGACGCGGTTGGTGAAGTCGACCGGCAGTTGCTCGCCTTTGGCCAGCATGGTCTGGATGCGCTTGTGCGCCGCGTCCCGGCCGGTGAGCATCTTGCCGTTGAGCAACAGGGTCTGGCCGGGCTTCCAGCTGGCCACCTCGGCCTTGGTGAGCTGGTTCAGGTCCACGCGCTGGCTCTTCTGCGTGTCGGGCACCCAGTTCACGTTGGGCCAGAGGTCCAGGCTGGGCGCCTCCAGGTACACGGGGCCGCTGCCGTCGAGCACGAAATGCGCGTGGCGCGTGGCGGCGCAGTTGGGGATCATGGCCACCGGCTTGCTGGCGGCGTGCGTGGGGTACATCTTGATCTTGATGTCGAGCACGGTGGTGAGTCCACCGAGGCCCTGTGCGCCGATGCCCAGCGCATTGACCTTCTCGAAGAGCTCCAGTCGCAGTTCCTCGACCTGGTTCAGCTTCTCGCCGCGGGAGGCCCTGGCCTGGAGTTCGTACATGTCGATGTCGTCCATCAGGCTTTCCTTGGCCATCAGAACGGCCTTCTCGGCCGTGCCACCGATGCCGATGCCCAGCATGCCCGGCGGGCACCAGCCTGCGCCCATGGTGGGCACGGTCTTCATCACCCAGTCGACCACCGAGTCGCCGGGGTTGAGCATGATCATCTTGCTTTTGTTTTCACTGCCGCCGCCCTTGGCCGCCACCGTCACTTCCACCGTGTCGCCGGGCACGAGTTCGGTGAAGATCACGGCGGGTGTGTTGTCCTTGGTGTTCTTGCGCGCGAACTGCGGGTCGGCCACCACCGAGGCGCGCAGCTGGTTGTCGGGGTGGTTGTAGCCCTGGCGCACACCCTCGTTGATGGCGTCCTCCAGGCTGCCGGTGAAGCCCTCAAGCCGCACGTTCATGCCGACCTTCAGGAACACGTTGACGATGCCGGTGTCCTGGCAGATCGGCCGATGGCCGATGGCGCTCATCTTGCTGTTGGTCAGGATCTGTGCGATCGCGTCCTTGGCCGCCGCACTTTGCTCACGCTCGTAGGCGCGGGCGAGGTGGGCGATGAAGTCGGCCGGATGGTAGTAACTGATGTACTGCAGGGCGGCAGCAACGGATTCGATCAGGTCGTTCTGGCGGATGCTCGTGGTCATGGCGGTGGGGAGTTGGTGTCGGGGGGACTGTTGCCGCAGGGGCCGCTCGGGCGCACAGTCTGCTACGGTGGGCCAGCCGGTATTTTGACAGGTCGTCCCAACGCTGGCTGACACAGGAGCGAACATGAAAACCCGGATCGAACGCGACACCATGGGCGAGGTGGCCGTCCCCGCTGAACGCCTCTGGGGTGCCCAGACCCAGCGCTCGCTGCAGAACTTCGACATCTCGGGTGAGCGGCAGCCGGCCGAGCTCATCCGTGCGCTGGCGCAGGTCAAACGGGCGGCGGCGGTGGTCAACCAGGCACTGGGTCTGCAGGACCCGGCGACCACCGACGCGATCGTGGCAGCGGCCGACGAAGTCATCGCCGGTGTTCACGAAGCCGAATTCCCGCTGGTGGTGTGGCAGACCGGCTCGGGCACGCAGACCAACATGAACCTCAACGAGGTGCTGGCCAACCGCGCCAGCGAACTGCTCGGCGGCCCGAGGGGCGAGGGCCGGCTGGTGCACCCCAACGACGACGTCAACCGCAGCCAGTCGAGCAACGATGTGTTTCCCACCGCCATGCACCTGGCCGCAGTGGAGGCCATCGATCGCCGCCTGCTGCCGGCGCTCGACGCGCTGCGATCGACGCTGGCGCACAAGGCGCGCGAATTCGACGACATCGTGAAGATCGGTCGCACCCATCTGCAGGACGCCACGCCCCTGACCCTCGGGCAGGAGATGTCGGGCTGGGTCGCGCAACTCGGGCACGGCACGCAGCACCTGCGCGATGCCTTGCCGCACCTGTGCGAGCTGGCGCTGGGCGGCACGGCCGTGGGCACCGGCCTGAACGCGCCCACGGGTTACGCCGGGGCGGCGGCTGCGGAACTGGCGCGACTCACCGGTCTGCCTTTCGTCACCGCGCCCAACAAGTTCGAAAACATGGCCAGTGTCGATGCCCTGGTGCATGCGCACGGCGCGCTCAAGACGCTGGCCGCGAGCCTGAACAAGATCGCCAACGACGTGCGCTGGCTGGCCAGCGGCCCGCGCAGCGGACTGGGTGAACTGAGCATTCCCGAAAACGAACCGGGCTCTTCCATCATGCCGGGCAAGGTCAACCCGACGCAGTGCGAGGCGGTGACGATGCTGTGCGCGCAGGTCATGGGCAACGACGTGGCCATCAACATCGCAGGCGCTTCGGGCCACTTCGAGCTCAACGTGTTCCGACCCCTGGTGGCGCACAACTTCCTGCAGAGCGTGCGCCTGCTGGCCGACGGCATGAAGAGTTTCAACGATCACTGCGCCGTGGGCATCGAGCCCAACCGCGCGCGCATCCGGGAGCTGGTGGACCGCTCGCTCATGCTGGTGACGGCGCTGAACACCCACATCGGCTACGACAAGTCCGCGCAGATCGCCAAGAAAGCACACGCTGAAGGCAGCAGCCTGCGCGAGGCAGCGCTGGCGCTGGGTCACGTGACGGCCGAGCAGTTCGATCGCTGGGTTCGGCCCGAGAACATGGTGGGGCGCTGACGGTCAGCGCAAAAAAGCGGTCGTGAAGACCGCTTTCATGGCGTGCGCGGCAAGGCGCTCAGTGTTTGCCGCCCGCCGGCTGCTGCATCAGCTTGTCGGTCATGGCGATCGCCATGGCGCTGAGCAGGAACACCACGTGAATGATGGTTTGCCACATCAGGACCTTCTCGTCGTAGTTGGCGGCGTTGATGAAGGTCTTGAGCAGGTGGATGGAGCTGATGCCGATGATGGCGGTGGCCAGCTTCACCTTGAGCACCGAGGCGTTCACGTGGCTCAGCCACTCGGGCTGGTCCGGGTGGTTTTCCAGGTGCATGCGGCTGACGAAGGTCTCGTAGCCACCGACGATCACCATGATCAGCAGGTTGGAGATCATGACGACGTCGATGAGCGCCAGCACCACCAGCATGATCACGGTCTCGTTGAGGCCGGTCATCTGCACATCGCTCTTGTAGCCGATGCTGCTGATGAGCTTGTCGAGCGCGACCTGGCTGCCAAAGGCTGCCTCCACCAGATGGACCAGCTCCACCCAGAAGTGAAAGACGTAGATGCATTGCGCTGCGATCAGGCCGATGTAGAGCGGCAATTGCAGCCAGCGGCTGGCGAAGATCAGGTTGGGCAGGGCGCGGATCGGGGCGGGCGTTTTGACGGGATCGGTCATGGGAGGAGACAATGCGCCGGCGGCCCGGTACGGGTCGCCACAAGGCCCGCGTATTGTAGGGTCGCGTGCTTCCGAAGCCCGGGTTTCCACCCATGTCCGGAGCTGCGGTGAAGGGGCCCGGAACAGCCATGTAAGTGGCTCGTAAGAGCCTGTGCCCACAGTCGTTGGTTGACCTGAATCCACATTACCTGAGGAGACTGCCCATGTCCGCACCTTCGTCGTCGATCCAATCCACCCTGGTGGAAAACCGCGTATTCGAACCCTCTGCCGCCACGGTTCAGGCGGCCCGGGTCTCGGGCATGGCGGCCTACCAGGCCCTGTGCGACGAGGCCGACAAGGACTTCGAGGGGTTCTGGGCCCGCCTGGCCCGCGAAACGCTGACCTGGAACAAGCCCTTCACCAAAACGCTGGATTCGTCCAACGCGCCGTTCTACAAGTGGTTCGAGGATGGCGAGTTGAACGCCTCCTACAACTGCCTGGACCGCCACATGGGCACCCCGGTGGAGAACAAGACCGCCATCATCTTCGAGGCCGATGGTGGAGAAGTCACCAAGGTCACCTACAAGGAGCTGCTGGCCAAGGTGTCGCGCTTTGCCAATGCCTTGAAGGCGCGTGGTGTGAAGAAAGGCGACCGCGTCGTCATCTACATGCCCATGACGGTCGAAGGCGTGGTGGCCATGCAGGCCTGTGCACGCATCGGTGCCACCCACAGCGTGGTGTTCGGCGGATTCTCGGCCAAGGCCTTGCAGGAGCGCATCCAGGACGCGGGTGCGGTGGCCGTCATCACCGCCAACTACCAGCTGCGCGGTGGCAAGGAGCTGCCGCTCAAATCCATCGTGGACGACGGCATTTCCATGGGTGGCTGCGAGTGCATCAAGAACGTCATCGTTTTCCAGCGCACGCCCACCGCCTGCAACATGGTGGCCGGCCGCGACAGCTTCATGCACGAGGTGATGGCGAGCGAGTCCGACGTCTGCCCGGCCGAAATGGTGAGCGCGGAACACCCGCTGTTCGTGCTCTACACCTCCGGCTCCACCGGCAAGCCCAAGGGCGTGCAGCACAGCACCGGTGGCTACCTGCTGTGGGCCAACCTGACCATGAACTGGACCTTCGACCTGAAGGCCGACGACATCTTCTGGTGCACCGCCGACATCGGCTGGATCACCGGCCACACCTACGTGACCTACGGCCCGCTGGCCGCCGGCGCCACGCAGATCGTGTTTGAAGGTGTGCCCACCTACCCGAACGCCGGGCGCTTCTGGCAGATGATCGAAAAGCACAAGTGCACCATCTTCTACACCGCACCCACCGCGATCCGCTCGCTGATCAAGGCGGCCGAGGCCGACGAAAAGGTGCACCCGGCACGTTCGGATCTCTCGAGCCTGCGCCTGCTCGGCTCGGTGGGTGAACCCATCAACCCCGAAGCGTGGATGTGGTACTACAAACACGTGGGCGGCGAGCGCTGCCCCATCGTCGACACCTTCTGGCAAACCGAAACCGGCGGCCACATGATCACGCCGCTGCCGGGCGCCACGCCGCTGGTGCCGGGTTCCTGCACCCTTCCGTTGCCGGGCATTGCCGCGGCCATCGTTGACGAGGCCGGCATGGACGTGCCCAACGGGTCGGGCGGCATCCTGGTGGTCAAGAAGCCCTGGCCTTCGATGATCCGCACCATCTACGGCGACCCGGAGCGGTTCAAGAAGAGCTACTTCCCGGAAGAGCTCAAGGGGTACTACCTGGCCGGCGACGGTGCGGTGCGCAGTGCCGACCGGGGCTACTTCCGCATCACCGGTCGCATCGACGACGTGCTCAACGTCTCCGGTCACCGCATGGGCACGATGGAGATCGAGTCCGCACTGGTGAGCAAGACCGACCTGGTGGCCGAAGCCGCCGTGGTGGGCCGTCCCGACGACCTGACGGGCGAGGCCATCGTGGCCTTCGTGGTGCTCAAGCGTTCGCGCCCCACGGGCGAGGAGGCCAAGGCCATCGCCAAGGTGCTGCGCGACTGGGTGGGCAAGGAGATCGGTCCGATCGCCAAACCGAAGGACATCCGTTTCGGCGACAACCTGCCCAAGACCCGCAGCGGCAAGATCATGCGCCGCCTGCTGCGCTCGATCGCCAAGGGTGAGGCGATCACCCAGGACACCTCGACACTCGAGAATCCCGCGATCCTCGATCAGCTGTCGGAAAACAACTGAAAATTGCCCGGGACACCGGTTCCGGGCAGCCAACAAAAAACCCGCTGGGCGCCAGCGGGTTTTTTGTTGAACCGGGCAAGCCTCACTTCTGGCCGAGCACCCAGGCCGCCAGCTTCTTCGCGTCGGCTTCGGTCACTTGCGGGTTGGCCGGCATCGGGATCGCACCCCAGACGCCCGAGCCGCCTTTGACGATCTTGGTGGCCAGCGCATCGACCGCCTTGGCGTTGCCGGCGTACTTGGCCGCCACGTCCTTGTAGGAAGGGCCCACCAGCTTCTTGTCCACCGCATGACACGCCATGCAGTTCTTGCTCTTGGCCAGAGCTTCGTCTGCGAAGGCAGGTGCGGCCAGCGTGGTCATGGCGGCCATAATCAGGAGAGCGCGTTTCATGGGTTGTCCTTTTGAGTGAATGCTGAGGTCGGCACAGGCCGGATTCTAGCGAGGCAGGGGGGCGATGAAACGAACGCTTACAGATTCTTGCCCCACTTTGTCGGACCTTTACTGGAGCGTGTGATGTATTTGCTGATCCTGGGCGTGATCCTGATGCTGATGAAGTACCTCGAGGTCGGCTTCGCGGTCGACCTCTCGTGGTGGTGGGTGCTGTCGCCGTTTGCGCTGGCGGTGGTCTGGTGGGCCTGGGCCGACACCACCGGCTACACCAAGCGCCGCGAGATGGACAAGATGGACAAGAAGAAACAGGACCGCATCGACAAGCAGCGCGAGAACCTTGGCATCAAGACCAAGCGTCGCTCGCGCTGAACGAGCCACCACACACCAGAAGCGGGGTCTCGCCCTGAAGCACCGCAGAACCGGCTTTGCCGGCCCGGCGCGGGGGTGTCAATAGTTGTCGAGCACGGCGCCCTTGCTGGCGCTGGACGCATTGAATGCGAACTTGGCCTGCACGCCACGCGTGTAGCGTGGCGCCGGTGCCGTCCAGGCAGCGCGGCGTTTTTCGATCTCCGCCTCGGGCACGTTGAGCGCCAGCAGCAACTGGTTGGCATCGATGGTGATGCTGTCGCCTTCATGCACGAACGCGATCGTGCCGCCGGCCGCGGCTTCCGGCGCCACGTGGCCCACCACCATGCCCCAGGTACCGCCGCTGAACCGGCCATCGGTGATCAGGCCCACGCTCTCGCCGAGGCCCGCACCGATCAGCGCCCCGGTGGGAGCCAGCATCTCGGGCATGCCCGGGCCACCCTTGGGGCCGAGGTAGCGCAGCACCATCACGTCGCCGGCCTGGATCTTGCCGTCCAGGATCGCCTGCAGCGCCGACTGCTCATCGTCGAACACGCGCGCCGGGCCGGTCATGACCGGGTTCTTCAGGCCGGTGATCTTGGCCACCGCGCCTTCGGGGCTGAGGTTGCCCTTGAGGATGGCCAGGTGGCCGTGCTCGTACATGGGCTTGTCGATCGGGCGGATCACGTCCTGGTCTGCGCGCGGCGCATCGGGCACGTCCTTGAGCACTTCCGCGATGGTCTGGCCGCTGATGGTCAGGCAGTCGCCGTGCAGCAGGCCGGCCTTGAGCAGCATCTTCATGACCTGCGGAATGCCGCCGGCCTTGTGCAGGTCGACCGCGAGGTACTTGCCGCTGGGCTTGAGGTCGCACAGCACCGGCGTCTTCTGGCGCACGCGCTCGAAATCGTCGATGGTCCACTCGACATCGGCCGCATGGGCAATGGCCAGGAAGTGCAGCACCGCGTTGGTGGATCCGCCGGTGGCCATGATCACCGCCACGGCGTTTTCGATCGACTTGCGGGTGACGATGTCGCGCGGTTTGATGTCTTTCCTGATCGCCTCGATCAGCACCTTGGCCGATTCCTTCGCCGAGTTCAATTTCTCGTCGTGCGGGTTGGCCATGGTGCTGGAGTAAGGCAGCGAGATGCCCAGGGCCTCGAAAGCGCTGGACATGGTGTTGGCCGTGTACATGCCGCCGCACGAACCGGTGCCCGGGATGGCGCGCATCTCGATCTCGCGCAGGTCCTCGTCGCTCAGGTTGCCGGCCGCGTTCTGGCCGACCGCTTCGAACACGCTGACGATGTTGAGGTCCTGCCCCTTCCAGTGGCCTGGCAGGATGGTGCCGCCGTAGACGTAGATGGCGGGCACGTTGGCGCGCAGCATGCCCATCAGGCCGCCGGGCATGTTCTTGTCGCAGCCGCCGACCACCACCACGCCGTCCATCCACTGTCCGCCCACGCAGGTCTCGATGCAGTCGGAGATCACCTCGCGGCTGACCAGCGAATACTTCATGCCCTCGGTGCCCATGGCCATGCCGTCCGAAATGGTCGGTGTGCCGAACACCTGCGCGTTGCCACCGGCCTCTTCGATGCCGGCAATCGCGGCGTCGGCCAGCTTCTGCAGGCCCGAGTTGCAAGGCGTGATGGTGCTGTGGCCGTTGGCCACGCCCACCATGGGCTTCACGAAGTCGCCCTCTTCATAGCCCATGGCGTAGTACATGGAGCGGTTCGGTGCACGCGACTTGCCCTGCGTGATGTTGGCGCTGCGGCTGTTGATGGGCTTGATCGGGATGGTTTTGTTCTCGGCCATGGTCGTGTCTCGTGGATGGGGAAATAGGCGCCAGTATGCGGCAGCCCCGGGCGCCTTTCCAATAGCTTCGGGGGCCGGTTTTGATACGCTCGGCATATGAATGATCGATCCAGATCGCTGCGTATTGAATTGCGCCAGTGGCGCCAGTTCGTCGCACTGGCTGAAGAACTGCACTTCGGGCGTGCCGCTGCGCGCCTGCACATGACCCAGCCGCCGCTGACCCAGGCCATCGCCGCGCTGGAGGCTGCGCTGGGCGTGCGCCTGTTCGACCGCACCCAGCGCAGCGTGCAGATCACGCCGGCGGGCGCGGCCCTGTTGCCCGCGGTGCGCGAACTGCTGGCGCGCGCCCAGGCCCTGCCCGAACTCGCGCGCGCGGCGGCCGCGGGCGAGCTGGGGCGGCTGCGTCTTGCCTTCGTGTCCACGGTCGGGTTCGAGCTGCTGCCTCGCTGGGTGAGGGCCTTTCGTGAGCAGTGGCCGCAGGTGGCACTGGAGCTGATCGAGGCCACGGGCGATGTGCAGCTGGAGCTGCTCGCGCGCGGCGAGGTGGACGCCGGCTTCTTGCTGCATTCGCCGGGCTTCACCGCCCCGGGCGTGGCCCACGCCCTGATCGCCAGCGAGCCGCTGGTGGTGGCCTTGCCCGAGTCACACCCGCTCGCGCGGGAAGAGCGCCCGGCGCTCAAACACCTGCTCGACGAGCCGCTGGTGATCTTTCCGCGGCGCATTCTCCCCTCGCTGTTCGATGCGATCTTTGCGCTGTACAACACCGCCGGTCGCGTGCCGCAGGTGGCACAGGAGGCGATCCAGATGCAGACCATCGTGAACCTGGTGTCGGCCGGTCTGGGCATGGCGTGGGTGCCCCAGAGCGTGCGCCAGTTTCAACGGCCCGGCGTGGTGTACCGGTCGGTGGTCTGGCCGCGGGGCAGGGCGGTGCCCGCCTGCGAGACCAGCCTGGTCTGGCGCGCCGACGCAGTGAGCCCGGCGCTGGCGCATTTCATCGGTTTTGCGCAAGAGCCCCCACGCTGCGCCGCTGCGCGGGTCGCTGCCCCCCGAGGGGGCTGATCCGCCTTGGGGCGGCCCGGCGGCGGATCTGTTTGCCCCCACGCTCTGCCGCTGCGCGGGTCGCTGCCCCCCGAGGGGGTTGATCCGGCTTGGGGCGGCCCGGCGCCGGATCTGTTTGCCCCCACGCTGCGCCGCTGCGCGGGTCGCTGCCCCCCGAGGGGGTTGATCCGGCTTGGGGCGGCCCGGCGCCGGATCTGTTTGCCCCCACGCTGCGCCGCTGCGCGGGTCGCTGCCCCCGAGGGGGCTGATCCGGCCCGGCGGCGGATCGCTGCGACAATCCCGCCCATGCTTCAACATCCCCAGATCGATCCGGTCGCCTTGCAGATCGGCCCGTTGGCCATCCACTGGTACGGCCTCACCTACCTCGCGGCTTTCGGCCTTTTCATGTGGCTGGCCAACCTGCGCCTGCGTCACCAGCCCTTTGCCGGCGTCAACAGCCCGCCGTGGACGCGCCGCGATGTCGAGGACATCCTGTTTCTGGGCGTGCTCGGAGTGGTGGCGGGTGGGCGCATCGGTTACTGCCTGTTCTACAAACCGGCCTACTACCTGGCCAACCCGCTGGAGATCTTTGCCATCTGGCAGGGCGGCATGAGTTTTCATGGCGGCCTGATCGGAGTGATGCTGGCCATGGTCTGGTATGCGCGCAGCCGCCAGCGTCCCTTCATGGAAGTCATGGACTTCGTGGCGCCCTGTGTGCCGACCGGCCTGGCCGCCGGGAGGGTGGGCAACTTCATCAACGGCGAACTCTGGGGCCGTGTGGCCGACCCGTCGCTGCCCTGGGGCATGGTGTTTCCCGGTGCGGGCGATGCGCCGCGCCACCCGTCGCAGGTCTACCAGTTCCTGCTCGAAGGCTTGCTGCTGTTCGTGCTGCTGTGGCTGTATGCACGCAAGCCGCGCGCGCGCGGCCGTGTGTCTGCCGTGTTCCTCATGGGTTATGGCGTGTTCCGCTTCATCGCGGAGTATTTCCGCGAGCCCGATGCCCACCTGGGCCTGCTGACCCTGGGCATGAGCATGGGCCAGTGGCTGTGCGTGCCCATGGTGCTGGGGGGTGCGTTCATGTGGTGGTGGTTCGGCCGACGCAGCTAGGGATGCTGCCCCCACGCTCCACCGCTTCGCGGGTTGCTGCCCCAGGACGGGGAGGGCCCCGTCCTTGCCGGGTCCGTGGGGCTGATCCGCCTGGGGGCGGCCCGGCGGCGGGGCTGTTCACCACTCATCGCCGACAAGGGTAAATCCCCGGTGCGCAGACCCGGGGATTTTTTAAGATGGGCCGTAATTACAGGTGATTACGAACCCCTCCAACCCATGCGACTGGTGCTCAACTCCCTGCACGACGAAGTGGCCGCCAAGCTGCGCGAGCGCATCTTCAATGGTGAGCTCGCGCCCGGCAGCTTCGTCGACGAACTGGGGCTGTGCGGTGAATGGGCCATCTCGCGCACGCCGCTGCGGGAAGCGCTCAAGGTGCTGGCTGCCGAGGGCCTGGTGCGCCATGAGCCGCGTCGGGGGTGTTTCGTCAACCAGATCACCGAGCGCGACCTCGACGAGATCTTCCCGGTGATCGCCCTGCTCGAAGGGCGGTGTGCGTTTGAGGCCGCCAGCAACGCCACCGATGCCGATCTGCTGGCGCTGGAGCAGATGCACGAGCGCCTGAACCGCTGTGCCAGGGCACGCCGCATCAACGACTACTACCAGGCCAACTTCGCCATCCACGAGGCCATCATCACGCTGGCCAACAACCGCTGGCTGGCGCAGGTGATCGGTGACCTGCGCAAGATCGTCAAGCTCGCGCGCCTGCAGCAGCTGCACGCGCCGGGTCGGCTCGAGCAAAGCCTGTCCGAGCACATGGCGGTGTTTGCCGCACTCAAGGCGCGCGACGCCGAAGGTGCCGAGGCCGCCATGCGAACCCACCTCACACGGCAGCGCGTGGCCTTGCGCGAACTGGCGCGCAACAACACGTCGAGGATCACCGCATGAACACCGCGCAATGGCTGGAAAAGGGCGCGTCCATGCTTCGCCCCGGCGCCAAGGCGGGAACGCGGTCGACCCAGGAGCGTCTCAAGGGTGCGCTGCGGCACGACGACGAGGCGATGTCGCCGCGCCAGTTGCGCCGCCTGCTCGAACAGCTCAAGGGCATCGTTGATCCCTTGCTCAGCGAGGTCGAAGGCGGGCGCCGCGCGCAGGACCTGATGTCCTGGTATGCCAAGGCCACGCCACCTCAGCGGCGCGACCTGTGGCTGCTCATGAGCGAGCAGTTCGTGGCCGATGCCGAACAGATCAAGGCGGCCCAGGCCCAGTTTGCGGCAGCGGTGGGCACGCCCGACGAGGCCGCGGCCGAGGTGCTGTACCGCCGCGCCACCGTGTCGCCGCGCCGGCGCATCCTGCAGCGCTTCAGCGCCCATCCCGACGGCATCCGCTTCCTGGTCGACCTGCGCGCCGAGATGCAGTCCCACCTCAAGGGCGACAAGCGACTGCTCGCGCTCGACGTGGAGATGGAATACATGTTCTCCACCTGGTTCGACGTGGGCTTTCTCGAGCTGCGGCGCATCAGCTGGGACTCGCCGGCTTCGCTGGTCGAAAAACTCATCAAGTACGAGGCGGTGCACGACATCCGCAGCTGGGCCGACGTGAAGAACCGGCTCGATGGCGACCGCCGCTGCTACGGCTTCTTTCACCCGCGCCTGCCCGAAGAGCCACTGATCTTCGTGGAGGTCGCGCTGATGAACGAGATCGCGGCCAGCATCACGCCGCTGCTCGACGAAGAGGCCGCGCCGGTCGACATTGCCAAGGCCAATACCGCTGTCTTCTATTCGATCAGCAACACGCAGAACGGTTTGCGCGGCGTGAGCTTTGGCGACTCGCTCATCAAGCGCGTGGTGGAGACGCTGCACCAGGAATTCCCCCGGCTCAAGGTGTTTGCCACGCTCTCGCCGATTCCGGGCTTGCGTGCCTGGCTCAACAAGAACGCGCCCGCCGAACTGCTCAAGGGCTGGGAGAACCCCGAGGAGCTCGGCGAGACGGCTCCGCAGCGCAAGGCCTTGCTGGGCTGGGCCGCGCGCTACCTGGGCCAGGAAACGCAGGACGGCAAACCGCTCGATCCGGTGGCGCGCTTTCACCTGGGCAACGGCGCCCGGGTGGAACGCCTGAACTGGGCGGCGGATCCGTCCAACAAGGGTTTCAAACAGTCCTACGGCTTGATGGTCAATTACCTCTACGACCTCAAGCGCCTGGAGAAGCACCGCGCCTGGCTGGCGCAGGGAAAGATCCCGATAGCCGCAGCGATCGAAGACCTGTACCTTTGACGCTGTTTTTCATAACCACAGGAGACAAGACATGACCGAAAGCCTCAATCGCCGAGACATCCTGCGCGCCGCCATGGCCGGCGCCGCTGTTTACGGCACCACCGGGTACGCCCAGTCCACCTGGCCCACCAAACCGGTGACCATGATCGTGCCGTTCCCGGCCGGTGGCGGCACCGACGCGTTTGCCCGCCCGATGGCCGCGCAGTTCACGCGCCTGGTGGGCAAGAGCCTGGTGATCGACAACCGTGGTGGTGCGGGCGGCACGCTCGGCGCGGGCATTGCGGCCAAGGCCAGCCCCGACGGCTACACCCTGTTCATGGGCGCGGTGCACCACACCATCGCCCCGAGCATGTATCCCCGCCTCGACTACAACATCGAGACCGACCTGATCCCGCTGATCCTGGTGGCCAGCGTGCCGCAGGTGCTGGTGGTCAATCCCAAGAACATCCCGGGCGCCGGCTTCAAGGAGTTCATGGCGCAGGTCAAGGCCAACCCCGGCAAGCTCAACTACGGCTCGGCCGGTGGCGGCACTTCGCACCATCTTGCGGGTGAGCTGTTCAAGCAGCAGTCCGGCACCTTCATCACGCACATCCCCTACCGCGGTGCGGGTCCGGCCCTCAACGACCTGATCGCTGGCCAGGTCGACATGATGTTCGACGGCCTGGGTTCTTCGGCCGGTCACATCAAGGGCGGGCGCATCAAGGCGCTGATGGTTTCCGGGCCCAAGCGCAACCCGGCCTTCCCCGACGTGCCCTGTGCCGCCGAGCTGGGCATGCCCGACTACAACGTGACCACCTGGTACGGCGTGTGGGCGCCCAAGGGCACGCCGGCCGATGCACAGGCCCGCGCCATCGAGGAGATCCGCAAGGCCGTCACGACCGACGAAGCCAAGGCGGTCTGGGCCAACCAGGGCGCCGAGTTCGCCAACGTGAGCGGGCCGCAGTTCGACACCTTCGTGAAGGCCGAGATTCGCAAGTGGGCGCAGGTGGTCAAGGCCTCCGGCGCCAAGCTGGACTGAACCCAGGCATGACCCCGGCCACTGGCTGTGTCCACCTGGTCACTCGCGACCAGGTGGCGCATGTCACCCTGTCGCACCCCGGCAAGTTCAACGCCATGTCGCGTGCGATGTGGCGCGAGCTTGCGACCGTTTTCTCCGGCTTGCAGCAACGCACCGACCTTCGCTGCGTGATCGTGGCGGGCGAGGGCGGTCACTTCTGCGCCGGTGGCGACATCGCCGAGTACCCCGACTTCCGGTTCGATGAAGACGCCTTGCGCGATTTTCACGAAGCCGAGGTGTGGGGTGGTCTGGGCGCCATGCTCGCGTGTGACCTGCCGCTGCTGGCGCAGATCGAAGGCAACTGCATGGGCGCCGGTGTGGAAATCGCCAGCTGCTGCGACATCCGCGTGGCGTCGGCCAGCGCGCGCTTCGGCGCACCGATTGCCCGGCTCGGATTTCCCATGGCACCGCGCGAGGCCGCGCTGGTTGCGCGAGAGGCCGGCTGGGCCACCGCGCGCGAGATGTTGCTGGAGGCGGCGGTGTTCGATGCGGCCGAGATGAAGGCGCGCGGCTTCATCAACACCGTCCTGCCCGAGGGCACGCTCGCCAGCGCCGTGGCGGCGCGCGCGCAGCGCATCGTCGCGCTGTCGCCCCAGGCGGCCCGGCTGAACAAGCAGACCTTGCGCGCGCTGCAAGGCCCACCGCCGGCCGATGACGGCGCGGCCTACACATACGCCAACAGCCCGGAGCACCGGGAGGGCATCGCGGCCTTCCTGGCCAAACGACCCGCGCTTTTCTGATTGTTTCGTTCATCCATCTTGTTGACCCGACCATGAGCAACCCCAATCTGTTTGTCGCCCTGCGTGCCGCCTTTCCGCAGGACCTCGATCGCGTGGCGATCGAGACCGACGAAGGCCTGTGCTATTCGTGGCGCGATCTCGACCGCGCTTCGGCCATGGTGGCCAACCTGCTGGATTCGTTGGCGCTGCCACCGGCTTCGCGCGTGGCCGTGCAGGTTGAAAAGTCGGTCGAGGCGCTGGTGCTGTACCTGGCCACGCTGCGTGCGGGCCATGTGTTCCTGCCGCTCAACACCGCGTACCAGAGCGCCGAGATCGAGTACTTCATCGGCAACGCCGAACCCGCCGTGGTGGTGTGCAGCCCGGGCCAGTTCGGTTGGGTCAGCAAGATCGCCTTCACCGCCGGCACGCGCCATGTGTTCACGCTGGGTGACGACCGCAGCGGCAGCTTGCTGGAACGCGCAGCCCACATGGGCGACCGCCACACCCCGGCGGTGCGCGGCGACGACGACCTGGCTGCCATCCTGTACACCAGCGGCACCACCGGCCGCAGCAAGGGCGCGATGCTCACGCACGGCAACCTGCGCAGCAACGCCGAGGTGCTCAAGACCTACTGGGGCTGGAAGCCCGACGACGTGCTGATCCACGCGCTGCCGATCTTCCATGTGCACGGCCTGTTCGTGGCCATCCACGGCGCCTTGATCAACGGCAGCAAGATGTTCTGGATGTCGAAGTTCGACCCCAGGCTGGCGATCCGCAAGTTTTCCGAGGCCACCGTGTTCATGGGCGTGCCCACGCTCTACACGCGCATGCTGGCCGAACCCACGCTCACCCCGGCGCAGGCGTCGCACATGCGGCTGTTCATTTCGGGCTCGGCGCCGCTGCTGATCGAAACCTTCAACGAATGGAAGGCCCGCACCGGCCACACCATCCTGGAGCGATACGGCATGAGCGAGACCGCCATGCTGACATCCAATCCCTGCAACGCCGACGCGCGCTTCGGCGGCGCCGCCGAGCGGCGCGGCGGCACGGTGGGCTTCCCGTTGCCCGGTGTCGATCTGCGCGTGGTGGGAGAAGACGCCCAGGCGGTGCAACCGGGTGACATCGGCGGCATCCAGGTGCGTGGGCCCAACGTGTTCAAGGGCTACTGGCGCATGCCCGAGAAGACCGCCGAAGAGTTCACCGCCGACGGCTTCTTCAAGACCGGCGACGTCGGCCGTGTCGACGAACGCGGCTACGTGCACATCGTCGGCCGCAGCAAGGACCTCATCATCTCGGGCGGCTACAACGTCTACCCCGCCGAGATCGAGGGCTGCATCAACGAGATGCCCGGGGTCGCCGAGAGCGCGGTGATCGGCGTGCCGCACCCGGACTTCGGCGAGGTGGGCGTGGCGCTGGTGATCGCCCGGGCCGGCGCGCAGGTGGACCCGGCGCAGGTGCTGTCCTCACTCAAGTCGCGGCTGGCCAATTTCAAGATTCCCAAGCGCTGCCTGGTGGTGCCAGGGTTGCCGCGCAACACCATGGGCAAGGTGCAGAAGAACGTGCTGCGCGAGGAGCACAAGGCCTTGTTTGTCTGAGCTTCAGCGGGCGCCGGGCTGGCGGGAAACCGGGCCGGCAGAAGCGTCACGCTCCAGCCGCTTGAGCACCCGCCGGCTCAACCACACGCCCACCACACCGAACACCACCACCCCCAGCCCGTAGCCGGCCAGCACGCCGCGTGCGCCGAACCACTGCGCGCCGATCCAGATGAAGGGCGCCACCCCCAGCGTGGCGCGTCCCCAGTTGAGCGCGGTGGAGTAGAAGGCGAAGCCGAGGTTGTTGAAGGCCGCGTTGGCCACGAACAGGGCGCCGTTGAAGAAGAAGCTGCCGGCCACGAACACGCAGAAGAACACGATGAGTTCGCGCGCTTCACCCTGGGCGCCGAACGCGTCGGCGATGAAGCCACTGCCCAGCGCCATCAGCAACCAGACCAGCAGCACATACACCAGCGTGACCTTGAGGCTGTCACGCACGGTGCTGCGCAGGCGGTCGAAGCGGCGCGCGCCAAGGTTCTGCCCGAGGATGGGACCGACCGAGCCCGAGAGCGCGAACAGGGCCACGAAGGCGACAGGAATCAGGCGCACGATGACGGCCCAGCCAGCCACCGCGTTGTCGCCGAAGGGTGCGATGGCCGCCGTGACGAAGGCGTTGCCCACCGGTGTGGCCACCTGGGTCAGCACCGCCGGAAAGCCGATGGCAAGAAAGGGCCGAAGGCTGACGAGCAGCACCTGGGTGCTTGGCCAGGCGAACAGGCCGTGCACCCGCAGCAGCGACCGCAGGCCGATCGCCACCATGGAGCAGCGGGCCAGCACGGTCGCGGTGGCCGCCCCGTCGAGTCCCCAGTCCAGCACCAGGATCAGCAGCGGATCCAGCACAGCCGACACGGCCCCGGCACCCAGCGTGACGAACATCGCCCGGCGCGCATCGCCCAGCGAGCGCAGCAGCGCCGCCAGGCACATGCCCAGGCCGAGCGGAATCGCCGACGGCAGCACCCAGCGCGTGAAGCGCAGCGCCAGTTCGGCGGTGTCGCCGGTGGCACCGAGCAGGGCGAGCAGTTCGCCCAGCCAGGGATAGACCAGCAGCACCGCAGCGCTCATGAACAGCGCCATCAGCACCAGCGAAGCGCCTGCGATCACCTTGGCCTGATCGCGTTCACCCCGCCCGAGCGCGCGCGAGGCCAGCGCCGTGGCGGCGATCGACAGGCCGATGGCCAGCGAAGTGAGAAAAAACAGCAGGGTGCCGGCATAGCCCACCGCCGCCGCCAGTTCCTTTTCACCCAGCTGGGAGATGTAGAAAAGGTTGAGCACATCCACGAAAAAAACCGCCGCCAGCCCGATGGAGCCGGTGGCGGTCATGCGGATGACGTGTTTGAGGGTGGAGCCGGTGACGAAGGTGGGCGCGGCGTGGGGAGAGGGCGGCATGGGGGTGGGCTTGGGTGCCCGCCCACTCTACACCGCAGGTGCCGGGGGCGTTATCTCAACACCAGCACCGGGGTGTGGGAATGCGTGAGCACCTGCTGCGTCTCGCTGCCCAGCAGCAGGCGTTTGAGGCCGCGGCGGCCGTGCGAGGCCATCACGATCAGGTCGCACTTGTTGCGTTTGGCGGTGGCAATGATGGCCTCGGCGATCAGGTCCGACTTCACGGTGACGGGTTTGACCTTCACTTCGCGCAACTGGCCGGCCGATTTGACCGCGGTCACCGCCGCCAGGGCCTCTTCGTTCCACTGGGCTTCGATGCGCGCGATCTCGGCCGCCGCCAGGGCCACGCCGCCTTCAAAGTAGGTCTGCGGGTAGCGCGGCACCACTTTCAGGGCAACCACTTCGGCACCCGTGAGATCGGCGAGGTTGATGGCATGTTCCACCGCCATCTTCGAGAGTTTGGATCCGTCCGTGGCCACCAGGATGCGCTTGTACATGGCTTGCTCCTTCAAGTTTGTTGTTCGAAGCCTCAGGGTAGCGCAGGTCGCCACCTTGTGGTTGACTTGGATCAAGCCCATGAAACAACTCCCCGATTACCCTCCAGCCATGAACCAGGCCGTTGCCACGCTCCCGGTGCGGCCCGCGCACGCCGAACCCCACGCTGCGTCGCCCGCGTCCGACTGGCTGGGGGATCACCGCGGCCCGCTCACCGTCACCGACAACTTCGCCGTGCTTGACGACCCGGTGGAGCAGGAAACTTTCACCCAACGCGTCGAGCAGGCCGAGGGCGAACTGGCCGAATCGGTGCTGATGGTCCAGGGCATGTATTGCGCGGCCTGTGCCGACACGGTGGAGTCCGCCTTGCAAGGCTTGCCCGGCGTGCAGCAGGCGCGGGTGCATGCCGCCACGCGCCGGCTCACCCTGCGCTGGGACCCGCAGGCCACCCGCATGTCGACCCTGGCACAGGTGGTGGGCGAGCGCGGCTACCGCCTGTTGCCGATGCAGGCCGCCCTGAGCATCAGCGAACGCCTGCGCGAGACGCGGCAGGGCCTGTGGCGCCTGTTCGTGGCCGGTTTCTGCATGATGCAGGTGATGATGTACGCGTGGCCGGCGTATGTGACCGAGCCGGGCGAGATCCCGGCCGACATCGACCAGCTGTTGCGCTGGGCCAGCTGGGTGCTCAGCCTGCCGGTGGTCTTTTTCGCCAGCGGCCCTTTTTTCGAAAGCGCCTGGCGCGATCTCAAGCATGGGCGTGTGGGCATGGACACGCCGGTGTCCATCGGCATCCTGGTCACGTTTCTGGCGAGCTCGGCCGCCACCTTCGACCCCACCGGGCCCTGGGGCCACGAAGTCTGGTTCGATTCCCTGACCATGTTCGTGTTCTTCCTGCTCGGCGGGCGCTACCTCGAATTCAAGGCGCGCGACCGCACCGCCGGCGCTCTCGACAGCCTGATGAACCGGCTGCCCGAGGTGTGCGAACGTGAGACCGCCAAAGGCGTGGAGACGGTCTCGATCCGGCGCCTCGCGGTCGGCGACACGGTGCGCGTGCAGGCCGGGCAGGCGTTTGCCGCCGACGGTGAGCTGCTCAGCGAGCGCGCCACCGTGGACGAGGCACTGCTCACCGGCGAATCGCGCCCGGTGAGCCGCACCCTGGGGCAGGGCGTGGTGGCCGGCAGCTTCAACCTGGGCGGCCCGGTGCGCATGCGCGTGACCCAGGTCGGGCGCGACACCCGCTTTGCCCAGATCGTGCGGCTGATGGAACAGGCCTCGACCGAAAAACCCCGCCTGGCCATCCTGGCCGACCAGATCGCCGCCCCGTTCCTGGTGCTGGTGCTGCTGGCCGCGGCCGTGGCTGGCTTCTACTGGTGGCAGATCGACCACTCCCGCGCCCTGGCCGTGGCGGTGGCCGTGCTCATCGTCACCTGCCCGTGCGCGCTGTCGCTGGCCACGCCGGCGGCCATGCTGACCTCGGCCGGGGCGCTGGCGCGCCGCGGTGTGCTGGTGCGCCGGCTGCAAGCTTTCGAGGTGCTGGCCGGCATCAGTGCGGTGGTGTTCGACAAGACCGGCACGCTCACGCACGACCGCCTGGAACTGCAGGATGTCCAGACCCGCGCCGGTGTGAGCCGCGAGCAGGCGCTCGGCCTGGCCAGTGCACTGGCGGCCGGCTCGCTGCACCCGGTCTCCCGCGCGCTGGCGCGCCAGGGTGGCGGCCAGCCGCTGTTCGACGTGACCGAAGTGGCCGGACAGGGCATGCAGGCCCGCCTGGCCGACGGCAGCGCCGTGAGGCTGGGCTCAGCCCTGTTTTGCGCAGCGCCCGCAACAGAGGAGGGCGACGAGGCGCCGCGCGCCCACCTCAGCGACGAGGGGGGCTGGATGGCCAGCTTCACGCTTGAAGAAGGCCTGCGCGAGGACGCCCGGGCGGCGGTGCAGGCGCTGCGTGCGCTGGGCGTGCGCACCTGGTTGCTGTCGGGCGACCGCGCCTCGGCGGCCGAGGCTGTGGGTCGCGCGGTGGGGGTCGACCATGTGATCGCCGGCGCCACCCCCGAACAGAAGCTGCTGGAGGTGACGCGGCTGCAGTCGCAGGGCCTGACGATCGCCATGGTGGGCGACGGTCTCAACGACGGGCCGGTGCTCGCTCGCGCCGACACCTCGTTTGCGCTGGGCCAGGCCGCGCCGCTGGCCCAGGCCCAGTCGGACTATGTGATCCAGGGCGGTCAGGTGATGGACGTGGTGCACACGCTGCTGCAGGCGCGGGCCACGTTGCGCACCGTGCGGCAGAACCTGGTCTGGGCCGGCGCCTACAACGTGGTGGCCGTGCCGCTGGCCCTGGTGGGCTGGATGCCGCCCTGGCTCGCCGGCCTGGGCATGGCCGGCAGTTCATTGCTGGTGATCGGCAATGCCCTGCGCCTGGCCGGCAAAACCCCACAATCAGCGAGCAACCCCACCGCTGCGCCGGCATCGGCGTAGCATGGGTCGCACCCCTCCCAAGATTTCGAGACCACAAAGCCCATGGACGTCCTGTACTTGCTGATTCCCCTGTCCGTGCTGCTCGTGTTCGGCATCATCGGCCTGTTCTGGTGGGCCTTGCAGGCGGGGCAGTTCGACAACATCGAGCGCGAAGGTGAGCGGATTCTCAAAAGCGATTGAGCCCGATTGATGTAAGTCAAGGCGCCGCGTGGTGCCAGTGAAGACACTACAACCAGTGACATTTGTGAGGAGTTTCAGCATGTCCGTGACAAACAAGGCCAGCCAGTCGGCGGTCTACAACGACAAAGTGGTGCGGCAGTTCACCATCATGACGGTGGTGTGGGGAGTGGTGGGGATGCTGGTGGGCGTGATCATTGCCGCCCAGCTCACCTGGCCAGAGCTCAATCTGGGTATTGAATGGTTGTCTTATGGCCGCCTGCGGCCACTGCACACCAACGCGGTGATCTTCGCGTTCGGTGGCTGCGGCCTCTTCGCTGCCAGTTACTACGTGGTGCAGCGAACCTGCCAGACCCGGATCTTTTCCGACGGGCTGGCGGCCTTCACCTTCTGGGGTTGGCAGCTGGTGATCGTGCTCGCCGCGATCACGCTGCCCCTGGGCCTGACGCAAGGCAAGGAATACGCTGAACTCGAGTGGCCGATCGACCTGCTGATTGCGGTGGTGTGGGTGGCCTACGCGGTGGTGTTCTTCGGCACCATCGGCAAGCGCAAGGTGCGCCACATCTACGTGGCCAACTGGTTCTTCGGCGCTTTCATCCTGGCCGTGGCCATGCTGCACATCGTCAACAGCGCGGCGCTGCCGGTGGACGGCTTCAAGTCCTACTCGGCTTATGCCGGTGTGCAGGACGCGATGGTGCAGTGGTGGTATGGCCACAATGCGGTGGGTTTCTTCCTCACCGCCGGTTTCCTCGGGATGATGTATTACTTCATTCCGAAGCAGGCCGAGCGTCCCGTGTACTCGTATCGCCTGTCGATCGTGCACTTCTGGGCGCTGATCTTCACCTACATGTGGGCCGGTCCCCACCACCTGCACTACACCGCGCTGCCCGACTGGACGCAATCGGTGGGCATGGTTTTCTCGCTGATCCTGCTCGCACCGAGCTGGGGCGGCATGATCAACGGCATCATGACGCTCTCGGGCGCCTGGCACAAACTGCGCGACGACCCGATCCTGCGTTTCCTGATCGTCTCGCTGTCCTTCTACGGCATGTCGACCTTTGAAGGCCCGATGATGTCGATCAAGACGGTCAACGCCCTGAGCCATTACACCGACTGGACCGTGGGCCACGTGCACTCGGGCGCCCTGGGCTGGGTGGGTCTGGTGACCATGGGATCGATGTACTACCTGATCCCGCGCCTGTACGGCCAGAAGAAGATGTATTCGGTGCCCGCGATCGAACTGCACTTCTGGGTTGCCACCATCGGCATCGTTCTCTACATCGCGGCCATGTGGATCGCCGGTGTGATGCAGGGCCTGATGTGGCGCTCGATCAACCCCGACGGCAGCCTGACCTACACCTTCGTCGAATCGGTGAAGGCCACCTATCCCTTCTATGTGATTCGCCTGCTGGGTGGTGCGCTCTACCTCGGCGGCATGCTGGTGATGGCCTGGAACACATTCATGACGGTCAGGAACGGACAGGTGCCCGAAGTGCGCATTCCTGCTGTCAACCCTGCCCACGCCTGAGGACAAAAACACCATGGCCAACCAAGAAAAGCCCCTGGGTTTCACGCACGAGCGGATCGAAACCAACAACTTCCTGATGATCGTGCTCATCGTTCTGGTGATCGCGGTCGGCGGACTGGTGGAGATCGTTCCGCTGTTCTTCCAGAAGTCCACCACCCAGCCGGTGGAAGGCCTCAAGCCCTACACCGCGCTGCAGATCGCCGGGCGCGACATCTATGTGCGAGAAGGTTGCTACAACTGCCACTCGCAGATGATCCGGCCGCTGCAGGCCGAGACGCTGCGGTACGGCCACTACTCGCTGGCCGGCGAGTTCGTTTATGACCGACCCTTCCAGTGGGGCAGCAAGCGCACCGGTCCCGACCTGCACCGTGTGGGCGGTCGTTACAGCGATGAATGGCACCGTGTCCACCTGATCAACCCGCGCGACCTGGTGCCCGAGTCGAACATGCCCGCCTACCCATGGCTGGAGAAGAAGACCGTCAACGAGGCCGGCATTCCGCGCCGCATGGAGGTGTTGCGCACCCTGGGCGCGCCCTATACCGACGAAGAGATCGCCGCGTCCACCGCAGACGTGAAGGGCAAGTCCGAGCTCGACGCGCTCATCGCCTACCTGCAGGTGCTCGGCACCGCGATCAAGTAAGCCCACGGAGGACAGCATGGACATCAACGACCTGCGCAGCATCGTCACCCTGGTCAGTTTCCTGACCTTCCTGGGCATCGTGGTCTGGGCCTGGTCGAAGCGGAACAAGGAACGCTTCGACGAGGCTGCCCAGCTGCCTTTCCAGGACGAGTGAGCGCTACGAACGACCCCGACGAACACGTCAGAACAAGAGAAACATCATGAGTGACTTCACCAGCGAATTCTGGTCCTGGTACGTGGCCGGGCTGACCCTGGCCAGCATCCTGGCCTGCGCAGTCCTGCTCTGGATCAGCGGCACCACCAAGGTCAAGGCACGGGACGACAACACCACCGGGCACGTGTGGGATGGCGACCTGCAGGAAATGAACAACCCGCTGCCACGCTGGTGGGTGTACCTGTTCATCATCACCGTGATCTTTGCGCTGATCTACGGTGTGCTCTATCCCACCTTCGGCAAGTACGAAGGCGTGCTGGGCTGGTCCTCGCAGGGCCAGCACCAGGCCGAGGTGGACAAGATGCAGCAGGACATCGCACCCATCTATGCGCGCTTCAATGGTCTGTCGCCCGAGCAGCTGGCCGGCGATGCGCCTGCGATGGCGGTGGGCGAGCGCCTGTACATGAACAACTGCGCCCAGTGCCACGGCTCGGACGCCCGCGGAGCCCGCAGCTTTCCCAACCTCACCGACGGCGACTGGCTCTGGGGCGGCGAACCCGCTGCCATCAAGACCACGCTGCAGCAGGGCCGCAACGGCGTGATGCCGGCGCTCGGCGCTGCGGTGGGCACGCCGGACGATGTGCGCAACGTGGCGCATTACGTCATGAGCCTGTCGGCCACGCCGCACGACTCGGTTCGAGCCTCACAGGGGCGGGCCAAGTTTGCTGTCTGTGCCGCCTGCCACGGTGCCGATGGCAAGGGCAACACCGCCCTGGGCGCACCCAACCTGACCGACGGCATCTGGCTGCATGGCTGGGGCGAGGAGGCCATCACCCGCGCCGTGAACAACGGCATCAACAACCAGATGCCTGCGCAGGCGGGCAAGCTCAATGAAGACCAGATCCATGTGCTGACCGCCTACATCTGGGGTCTGTCCAACAAACCCGCCGCCGCCACCAACTGACCGAGATCGACGTTCCCCGTGTCCCAAGCCAGCCCCCCCGCCAAGCCCCCAGCCACCGTCATTCCCATCGTTCCCGTTGACGACGAAGTGATGGTGTCGCTGTACGCGGCGAGCCAGAAGATCCAGCCCCGCTCGGTGGCGGGTGTGTTCTCCAACTGGCGCTGGGTCACGGTGTGGATCACGCAGATCGTTTTCTACGGCCTGCCGTGGCTGGAGTGGAACGCCCGTCAGGCCGTGCTGTTCGACCTGGAAGTTCGCCGCTTCTACATCTTCAGCCTGGTGCTGTATCCGCAGGACTTCATCTACCTGACCGGCCTGCTCGTCATCTCGGCGCTGTCGCTGTTCCTGTTCACCGCGGTGGCCGGGCGCCTGTGGTGCGGCTATGCCTGCCCACAAACGGTCTACACCGAAATCTTCATGTGGATCGAGAAGAAGGTCGAAGGCGACCGATCGGCCCGCCTGAAGCTGGACGCTGCGGGCATGTCCGCTGCCAAGTTCGGCAAGCGCGGACTCAAGCACGCGCTGTGGATCGCTGTTGCGCTGTGGACCGGCTTCACCTTTGTGGGCTACTTCACGCCGATCCGCGAGCTCGCGGCCCTGTCGCTGGCCGCGTCGCTCGGGCCCTGGCAGACCTTCTGGATTTTCTTCTACGGTTTCGCCACCTATGGCAACGCCGGCTTCATGCGCGAGCAGGTGTGCAAGTACATGTGCCCCTACGCCCGCTTCCAGAGCGCCATGTTCGACAAGGACACGATGATCGTGACCTACGACGAGAAACGCGGCGAGCCGCGCGGTGCGCGCTCCAAGAAGGCCGACCCGGCGGCACTGGGGCTGGGCTCCTGCATTGACTGCACCCTGTGCGTGCAGGTGTGTCCAACCGGTATCGACATCCGCAAGGGACTGCAGTACGAGTGCATCGGCTGCGCCGCCTGCATCGACGTCTGCGACGACGTGATGGACAAGGTGGGTTATCCGCGCGGCCTCATCAAATATTCGACCCAGCACGGCATGGAGCAGGGATGGAACACCCGCCAGATGCTCATGCGTGCCCTGCGCCCGCGTGTCTTGGTGTACTCGACCATCCTGCTGGCGATCACCGCGGCGGTGGGCGTGAGCCTGTTCCTTCGCACGCCGCTGCGGGTGGACGTGATGCGTGACCGCGGATCGCTCGCGCGCATGGTGGAGCAGGGCCGCATCGAGAATGTGTACCGCCTGCAGATCATGAACGCCACCGAAGAGACGCAGCGTTATGCCATCACCGTGTCCGGCTTGCCCGGCATCACGATGGATCCGGCGACCGAGGTCGAGGTGCTGCCCACGGAGGTGCGCTCGGCCGCGGTGCGGGTGCAGATCCCGCCGGGTGCCGCGAGCACCGGCTCGCACCCGATCCAGTTCGAGATCCACTCCACCGGCGACGAGGTGGCCCGGGTGACCGAAAAAGCCGCCTTCCTCGTGCCACGCTGAACAACCCCGCCCAGAATGCCTCACCAGGAAAAAGCCATGAACCGAGCCAACACCGCGACCCGATCCACTCCCGCACCTGCCTGGTGGCGCACACCCCAGGCGTGGCTGGTGTTTGGCCTGCCGGTGCTGGGCGTGGCCGCGAGCCTGACCGCCGCTTTCTTCGCCATCAATGGCGCCGATCCGGTGCTCAACAAGGTCGACTACCAGCGCGACTACAAGGCCGCGCAGGCCCTGCAGGGCCAGGCACGCATCGACGCGCTGGCCAAGTTGCAGCCGGCGCACCAGGCGCGCAACAACGCAGCCTCACCCGTGATTGCGGCCGAGTGATTCACCGCAACGACAACCGGGAGACCAGCCCATGTGGGGAAAACGCCTGATGTGGATCGCATGGCCCGCCTTTCTGGTGGCGGCCGTGCTCGAGATGGTGGTGTTCGCGCTCGTGGACCCGAGCGACCTGCACTGGTTCGGCTCGCCCCTGGCGCTCTCGCGCGAGGCCGTCTACACGCTGGCGTTTTTCGTGTTCTGGGGCTTGACCATGGCGTCCAGTGCACTCACCACGCTGCTGGCCTTGCCGCCTTCCGAACTCTGAACGGTTGCCGCCGGGCCACCCCGAGGCGGATCAGCCACCGTGGGGCCTTATGAACAGGTCTGCGGGTTGACGATCTGACGCAGGCCTTCAACGTTCTTGATGTGGACGTAGCGCTGTTTCACATCGATGATGCCGTCTTCCACGAACTTCGAGAAGGTGCGGCTCACGGTCTCGAGCTTCATGCCAAGGTAGCTGCCGATTTCCTCGCGCGTCATGCGCAGAACGAACTCGGATTGCGAAAACCCGCGCGCGTGCAGGCGCTGCACCAGATTCAGCAGGAACGCGGCCAGTCGCTCCTCGGCCCGCATGCTGCCCAGCAGCAGCATCACACTGTGGTCGCGCACGATCTCGCGGCTCAGGATCTTGTGCACGTGGTGCTGCAAGGTGGTGAACTCGCGGGACAACTCCTCGACCTGGTCGAACGGCATGATGCAGACTTCGGCGTCTTCGAGGGCAATGGCGTCGCACGAGTGGTGGTCGCTGACGATGCCGTCCATGCCGATGATCTCGCCCGTCATCTGGAAGCCGGTGACCTGATCGCGGCCGTCGGCCGTGGTCACGCAGGTCTTGAAAAAGCCGGAGCGCACGGCGTAGAGCGAACTGAACTTGTCGCCCACATTGAACAGCGCCTGGCCCCGTTTGACCCGCTTGCGGGTGGAGATCACGCGGTCCAGCTTGTCCATCTCGTCAGGGTTCAGACCCATGGGCAGACAGAGTTCGCGCAGGTTGCAGCTGGAGCAGGCAACTTTGATCGAGTGGGCATCCATACAGAATCCGGAAAGGTGTGACAGACGACAGCATACCCCGGTGGGGTGTCGCTGGCCAAAACCCCCGGCGCGAATGCGCCTCTTGATGAAGATCAAGGGGTGGGAAAGCGACCTGCTGCACAGTGGCCCCATTGATCTGGAGACACCCGTGAGCCATACCATTTCCGACGACCTGCTGCGCCGTTTCGACGTTCCCGGGCCGCGCTACACCTCGTACCCCACCGCCGATCGTTTTGTCGAAGCCTTCACCGAGCAGGACTACATCCAGGCGCTGGAGCAGCGCAAGGCGGGCTCGATGGCGCTGCCGCTGTCGCTGTATGTGCACATTCCGTTTTGCGAATCGGTCTGTTACTACTGCGCTTGCAACAAGGTGATCACCAAGCACCACGAGCGCGCCGCCGAGTACCTGCGCTACCTCACGCGCGAGGTCGAGTTGCAGGTGGCGCATTTCGGCCTTGGCCACAACGTCTCGCAGCTGCACCTGGGCGGCGGCACGCCGACCTTTCTGTCGGATGCCGAGCTCGAAGACCTCATGACCATGCTGCGCTCGCACTTCACGCTGGTGCCCGGCGGCGAGTACTCGATCGAGGTGGACCCGCGCACGGTGACCGAAGAGCGCCTGCGCACGCTGGCGCGCCTGGGTTTCAACCGCTTGAGCTTTGGCGTGCAGGACTTCGATACGGCCGTCCAGAAAGCGGTGCACCGCATCCAGCCCGTCGAGCAGGTCTTCGAGCTGGTGGCCGCCGCCAGGCGCATCGGGTTCGAGTCGATCAATGTGGACCTGATCTACGGACTGCCCATGCAGACGCCCGAGTCGTTTGCGCGCACGCTCAAGCAGGTCAACGAGCTGCGGCCCGACCGCATCGCCCTGTACGCCTATGCACACCTGCCATCGCGTTTCAAGCCGCAGCGGCGCATCATCGCCGCCGAGCTGCCCAGTGGGGGCGCCAAGCTGGCCATGTTGTCCGCCTCGCTCGATGCGCTGCAGGACGCCGGCTATGTGTATGTGGGCATGGACCACTTCGCGCTGCCCACCGACGCACTGGCCGTGGCCAAACGCCAGGGTCGGTTGCACCGCAACTTCCAGGGCTACAGCACCCAACCCGATTGCGACCTGATCGCGCTCGGCGTGTCGGCGATCGGCCGCATCGGCGCCACCTACAGCCAGAACGCCAAGACATTGGAGGAGTATCGCGACATGCTCGACCAGGGGCGCCTGCCGATCGTGCGCGGTCTGGCGCTCTCGCGCGACGACCTGCTGCGCCGCGCCGTGATCATGTCGCTGATGTGCCAGGGCGAGCTGCAGTTCGAGTCGATCGAGCTCGGTCACCTGATCGACTTCAAGAGTTATTTCGCCCGCGAGCTGGAGGCCCTTGAAGGACTCACCGAGCACGGCCTGGTGCGGCTGGACCCGTCGGGCCTGCAGGTCACCGAAGCCGGCTGGTACCTGGTGCGTGCCATTGCCATGGTGTTCGACAAATACCTGCGGGTGGACCAGGACCGGGCGCGCTTCTCCAAAATCATCTGAGCGCCATCCCCCGCTCGTTGGCGGGGTTGAACCCTCTGCGGTCCGCTGCTGCACTACATTGACCCCATGCAAACTTCGATGGCGATCACGGCCCTGTTCATGGGCGTGGTGGGTGGCCCCCACTGCGTGGCCATGTGTGGCGCGGCCTGCGCCGGCATCAGCAGAGCCGCGGGTGCCCGCAGCACGCAGGCTCTGTGGACCTTCCAGCTCAGCCGCATGGTCGGGTACGCCTTGTTCGGGGCCTTCGCTGCCGGGTCTGTGCAGGGTCTGGCGTGGCTGGGCACCAATACCGCGGTGATCCGTCCGGTGTGGACCTCGTTCCATGTGGCGGCCTTGCTGCTGGGCGTGACCTTGCTCTGGCGCGCCCGCCAGCCCGCCTGGATCGAAACCATGGGACAGAACATCTGGCGCAAGGCCCGCCCCGTGCTCGCGTCCATGGGCCAGCGCGCGCCCGTCGTGCTCGGCGTGGCATGGGCGCTCATGCCCTGCGGGCTGTTGTATTCGGCGCTGCTGGTGGCATCGCTGTCGGCCAATGCGCTGGAGGGCGCGGCCATCATGGCCTTGTTCTCCATCGGAACGTCGATCTCGCTGACCGCGGCGCCGTGGCTGCTGCTCCGGTTGAACGGGGCGCGTTCCGGCGCCTGGGGCATTCGCCTGGCCGGCCTGGCGCTGGCCGCAACGTCCGGATGGGCGCTGTGGATGGGCCTGACCCAACCCACAGGCCTTTGGTGCCTCTGAGTCAGGCTGGCGACTGACGGCGCTCGGGCAGGGTGGCCAGTACCAGCCCCAGCAGCGCGATGCCGAAGGCGATCAGCTGAAGGCTTGTCAGGCGCTCGCCCATGAACAGCACGCCAATGGCTGCAGCACTCAGCGGCAGCATCACGGTGAACACGCCGGCCTGCGACGCCGGGACGGTCCTGAGGCCGGTCATCCACAGCCACACCGTCCACACGCTGGCCGCCAGCGCGTAAAACACCAGCAGTGCCCAGATCGGCGGGTTGACGGTGGCGAAGTCGAACGACCAGGCGGCCCACATTCCGAAGGGTGTGACCAGCGCAAAGCCCCACAGGTTGATGATCGCGGAGATGCGTTTTGGGCCCAGGCCCTCGGTCAGGCGCTTGCCGATCACCACGTAAGAAGCCTCGCACACCACCGCCGCAAACACCAGCAGGTTGCCGAGCAGGGCCCGGCTGATCCCCCATGGGCCGCTGGCGTCCGCAACCGCGCCGCCGTCGACCTTTTGCAACGAAAAAAGACCAATGCCCAGTGCCGCGCAGGCGATGCCGGCCGCGCTGCGCCAGCCGATGCGCTCGCGCAGGAACAGCCAGCTCAGCACCGCCACCACCGCCGGGATGGACGACATGACCACACCGGCCGCCACCGCTGTGGTCATGCTCACGCCAAACAGCATGCAGATGGAAAACAGGAAGTTGCCGAGGAAGGATTCAAGGAACAGCAGCCGGCGCGTGTGGGGTGTGATCGGTGGTTCGCCCGGCGGCTTCTTCAACCAGCGCAGCATGGCCAGGCCACCAATGCCGAAACGCAGCCAGGCCAGCAGAAAGATCGGGAACACGAGTACCAGGGGCTTGGACAAGGCCACGTAGCTGCCCACCAGCGTCATGCTCAGCGCCAGGCTGCCGTAGGCCCACCAGCGGTTCAAGGAAGTGAGAGGGTGCACGTGAAGAGGATTCGGTTCCGAAGGTGGGCCGGATCATGCCCGAGCCGGCGCAGGAGGAGTTTTCGGGATGAGAGACGCTCTTTTCTCATTGTGAAAAATGAGAATGCTGCGCTGCAGAAAAATTTCTCGATACAAGAAAGAAGATTTCGCATTGAGGGAAAGAAGAAAAACATTGTTGATAAACATAGAAAAACTTTTTCTCTTATATAAGACATAAGAGCTTTCAAAACTCTTCTATAAGACTTAAAGTCAAGGCACTGGGCACCGGAACGCAGCCTGCCTGCAGCCAACCGGCGCCAACCCTGTTTCATCAACCTCACGGAGTATCCCCATGCCTCAATCCCTCACCGAGCAACTGAGCCGCCAGCAGCAAATCGAAGCCCTGGAAAAAGACTGGGCGACCAACCCCCGCTGGAAGGGCGTCAAGCGCGGCTATTCCGCGGCCGACGTCGTGCGTCTGCGCGGCAGCATGCAGATCGAGCACACGCTGGCCAAGCGCGGCGCCGAGAAGCTCTGGGACAAGGTCAACGGCGGCGCCAAAAAAGGCTATGTGAACGCGTTCGGCGCGATCTCCGCGGGCCAGGCCATGCAGCAGGCCAAGGCCGGCCTTGAGGCCGTGTACCTGTCGGGCTGGCAAGTTGCCGCTGACGGCAACACCAGCGAAACCATGTACCCCGACCAGTCGCTCTACGCCTACGACTCGGTGCCCACCATGGTTCGCCGCATCAACAACACCTTCAAGCGCGCCGACGAGATCCAGTGGGGACGTGGCGTCGAGCCGGGCAGCCCGGAGTTCATCGACTACTTCCTGCCCATCGTGGCAGACGCCGAGGCCGGTTTCGGTGGTGTGCTCAACGCCTTCGAACTGATGAAGAACATGATCGCCGCCGGTGCGGCCGGCGTGCACTTCGAAGACCAGCTCGCCGCTGTGAAGAAATGTGGCCACATGGGTGGCAAGGTGCTCGTTCCCACGCAGGAAGCCTGCGAGAAGCTGATCTCCGCGCGTTTCGCAGCCGACGTGATGGGTGTGTCCACCATCGTTCTGGCCCGCACCGACGCAGAAGCCGCCAACCTGATCACCAGCGACCATGACGCCAACGACAGGCCTTTCCTGACCGGTGAGCGCACCCAGGAAGGTTTCTACCGCGTCAAGAACGGCCTGGAGCAAGCCATCAGCCGTGGTATCGCTTACGCCCCTTACGCCGACCTGGTGTGGTGCGAGACCGGCGTGCCCGACATCGGCTTCGCCCGCGAGTTCGCCCAGGCCGTGCAGGCCGCCTGCCCGGGCAAGCTGCTGTCCTACAACTGCTCGCCATCCTTCAACTGGAAAAAGAACCTCAACGACACACAGATCGCCTCGTTCCAGGAAGATCTGGCGGCGCTCGGCTACAAGTACCAGTTCATCACGCTGGCCGGCATCCACATCAACTGGTTCAACACCTTCCAGTTCGCCCACGCCTACGCCCGCGGCGAAGGCATGAAGCATTACGTGAACATGGTGCAGGAACCCGAGTTCGCCGCGCGCGACAAGGGCTACACCTTCGTGTCGCACCAGCAGGAAGTGGGCGCCGGTTACTTCGACGACGTGACCACCGTGATCCAGGGCGGCTCCTCCAGCGTGAAGGCCCTGACCGGCTCGACCGAAGAAGAGCAGTTCCACTGACATCCCCGAGTCCGCCCCAGAGCGGCTGGAGGAGACAAGGAGCCCGGGCCAGTCCCGGGCTTTTTTTCGTCCAGGCTCTTTTATGTGAAAATTGCGGTCTGTTTGACACAGCAAGAGCGAGAAAGGCAATCTGGTTATGACACCGCGAACTCAGGAGACTTCCCTCCCGGCCTTGTGAGGCCTGCAGTTCGCGCCTGCCCGATTCCCTTTCGACCCACACCAGCGCGGCCCCTGCCGCGCTTTTTGTTTTCTGGACTCCCCATGTTGCACATCACGCTCCCCGACGGTTCACAACGCGAATTTCCTGGCCCTGTCACCGTGGCCGACGTTGCCGCTTCGATTGGCAGCGGCCTGGCCAAGGCCGCACTGGCCGGCAAGATCGACGGCAAGGTGGTCGACACCAGCTTCCTCATTTCGCAGGACAGCCCGCTGTCCATCGTCACCGCCAGGGACGCCGATGGCCTGGAAGTCATCCGACACTCCACGGCCCACCTGCTGGCCTACGCGGTGAAGGAGTTGTTTCCCGATGCGCAGGTGACCATCGGGCCGGTGATCGAGAACGGCTTCTTCTACGACTTCTCGTACAAGCGGCCTTTCACCCCCGACGATCTGGTGGCGATCGAGAAGCGCATGACCGAGCTGGCAGCGAAGGACGAACCCGTGGTGCGTCGCGTGTTGCCGCGCGACGAAGCGGTGGCGCATTTCAAGGGCATTGGCGAACACTACAAGGCCGAGATCATCGCCAGCATCCCGAGCAACGAAGACGTTTCGCTCTACCGCGAAGGCGCCTTTGAGGACCTCTGCCGCGGCCCTCACGTGCCCAGCACCGGCAAGCTCAAGCATTTCAAGCTCATGAAGGTCGCCGGCGCCTACTGGCGCGGCGACCACCGCAACGAGATGTTGCAGCGCATTTACGGGACGGCCTGGGCCACCAAGGACGAACTGCAGCAGCACCTGACCATGATCGAAGAGGCCGAGAAGCGCGATCACCGCAAGCTCGGTCGCGAACTCGATCTGTTTCACATCGACGAGCACGCGCCGGGTCTGGTGTTCTGGCACCCCAAGGGCTGGACGCTGTGGCAGGAGGTGGAGCAATACATGCGCCGCGTCTACCGCGAGAACGGCTACCAGGAGGTCAAAGGTCCGCAGATCATCGACAAGTCGCTGTGGGAAAAAACCGGCCACTGGGACAAGTACCGCGACAACATGTTCACCACGGAGAGTGAAAAGCGCGAGTACGCCCTCAAGCCGATGAACTGCCCGGGTCACATCCTGATCTACAAGCAGGGCATCAAGAGCTACCGCGACCTGCCGCTGCGCTACGGCGAGTTCGGCCAGTGCCACCGCAACGAGCCCAGCGGCGGCCTGCACGGCATCATGCGCGTGCGCGGTTTCACCCAGGACGATGGTCACATCTTCTGCACCGAAGAGCAGATCCTGCCCGAGTGCCTGGCCTACACGGCGCTGCTGCAAAAGGTCTACGCTGACTTCGGCTTCAAGAACATCATCTACAAGGTCGCCACGCGACCTGATGCCCGCATTGGATCCGACGAAGTCTGGGACAAGGCCGAGCACGCGCTGATGGAGAGTTTGCGTGCCTCGGGTTGCGAGTTCGAAATTTCCCCTGGCGACGGTGCCTTCTACGGCCCGAAGATCGAGTACACGCTGAAAGATGCGATCGGGCGCCAGTGGCAGTGCGGCACCATGCAGGTCGATTTCTCCATGCCCGAGCGCCTGGACGCCGAATACGTGGGTGAAGATGGTGCGCGCCACCGTCCCGTGATGCTCCACCGCGCCATCGTCGGCAGCCTCGAGCGTTTCATCGGCATCCTGATCGAAGAACACGCCGGCGCGCTGCCCACCTGGCTCGCCCCGGTGCAGGTGGCGGTGCTCAACATCACCGACGCGCAGGCCGATTACTGTCGGGAAATCGCGAAATCTCTGCAGAATCAAGGGCTTAGGGTCATAACCGACCTGCGCAACGAGAAAATCACGTATAAAATACGAGAGCACGCGTTGCAAAAGCTGCCTTTTATCGTTGTCGTGGGCGACAAGGAGAAAGAAGCTGGCGCCGTGGCTGTGCGGGCTCGAGGTAACAAAGACCTCGGTGTCATGTCGCTGGAAGCCTTTTCCAAACTGATCGCGGCAGACGTTTCATCCAAGGTTTGATTTCAAACATCCCGGTTGATGCCCATGCTGCTGTGGCGCACCTCATGTGCATGCGGGCGGCCGAGGGGCCGCCCTTTCGCCTGACCAGCCCACACCAAGGAACTCACCATAGCTACCAACTTTCGCGACCGCCGCCAACGTGAAGAGCGCGCACACCGACTGAACCGAGAAATCATGGCTCCCGAGGTTCGCCTCAACGGACCTGAAAACGAGCCCCTGGGCATCGTCAGTCTGTCAGAAGCGCTTCGCATGGCCGGTGAACTGGACGTCGACCTGGTTGAAATTGCGGCCACGGCCGTGCCTCCCGTGTGTCGCCTGATGGACTACGGAAAGTTCAAGTACCAGGAGCAGAAGAAGGCGGCAGAAGCCAAGGCCAAGCAGACGGTCATCGAGATCAAGGAAATCAAGTTCCGGCCCGGTACCGATGACGGCGACTACAACATCAAGATGCGCAACATCCGGCGCTTTCTGGACGATGGTGACAAGTGCAAGATCACGCTGCGATTCCGCGGTCGTGAGATCACCCACCAGGATCTGGGTCTGGCGTTGTTGAACCGCATCCGTGACGAGTTGGCCGATTCGATCATCGTGGAGCAGTTTCCCAAACTGGAAGGCCGCCAGATGATCATGATGATCGCCCCTGGTCGCAAGAAGACCGGTGGCGGTGCGGCGAAAGCCGTCGAGGCGGCAGCGCCCGCGGCAGGACAACCGGCGGCCTGAGGCCGGCGGCAGGTACAACAGCATTGGATGGGCGGGGTAGTCTCCCGCCGGTCCGAGGCGCTGGCCGAAAGGCCGGACGCCGAAACGGAAGGCCGAGAGGTTTTCCATCAAAAGTGGCTCGGGGCCTACAAGTCTGCGGAAGGTTCGCAGCGCCTCACGAGCACAAACGAAAAGGAGCATGAAGATGCCCAAAATGAAGACCAAGAGCAGCGCGAAGAAGCGTTTTCGCGTTCGTCCCGGTGGCACCGTCAAGCGCGGTCAAGCCTTCAAACGTCACATCCTGACCAAGAAGTCCACCAAGACCAAGCGCCACCTGCGTGGAGCAGTCACCGTGCATGAGACCAACATGGGTCACATGGCACAGATGCTGCCCGGCATGGGTATTTGATCAACGACGAACAGGAGAACACACATGCCTCGCGTCAAACGTGGTGTCACGGCTCGCGCCCGACACAAAAAAGTACTGGCTCTGGCCAAAGGTTTCCGCGGTCGCCGCGGCAACGTCTTCCGCATCGCCAAACAGGCGGTGATGAAGGCAGGGCAATACGCCTACCGCGATCGCCGCACCAAAAAGCGTGTCTTCCGTCAGTTGTGGATTGCCCGTATCAACGCCGGTGCTCGCGCATGCGGCATGACGTACAGCCAGTTCGCCAACGGTCTGAAGAAGGCTTCGATCGAAATCGACCGCAAGGTTCTGGCCGATCTGGCCGTGAACGACCCGGCTGCCTTTGGCAGCATCGTGGAGCAAGTCAAAGCCAAGCTGGCCGCTTGATTCACGACAGGGACACCGCGTCACCGCGGTGATCTCCGGTCGCTCAAAGGGGTTGAGGCTTGAGGGAATTCCCTCGCTGGCTTCAACCCCTTTTTTCATTGGCAACGATTCAAGTACACACATGAACGAGTTGGACGCACTGGTCGACAGCGCCCGCGCAGCGTTTGCGCAGGCCACCACCCCGGCCGATCTTGAAAACGCCAAGGCCCAGTACCTGGGCAAGGCCGGTCGCATCACCGAGTTGATGAAGGGCATGGCTGCATTGCCGGTCGACGAGAAGAAGACCCGCGGTGCGGCCATCAATCTCGCCAAGCAGTCCATTGAAGCGTTGCTGACAGAGCGCCGCCAGGCGCTGGCCGATGCCGAGCTGCAAGTTCAGCTCAAGGCCGAGGCGCTGGACGTGACCCTTCCGGGGCGGCAGCGTGGGCAAGGTGGCCTGCACCCGGTGAGCCTGACGCTGGAGCGCATCGAAGCCATCTTCGGCTCGATGGGCTTCGAGGTGGCCGAGGGCCCCGAGATCGAATCCGACTGGTTCAACTTCACCGCACTGAACACGCCCGAAGACCACCCGGCGCGCTCGATGCACGACACGTTTTATGTGGAAGGTGGCAGCGAGAAAGCGCCCAACCTGCTGCGCACCCACACCAGCCCGATGCAGATCCGCCACGCGGTGCAGCATGTCAAGCGCCACCGCGCTGCGCTCGATGCGGGCCAGCCCATGCCCGAGATCCGGGTGATCGCGCCCGGGCGCACCTACCGCGTGGACAGCGACGCGACCCATTCGCCCATGTTTCACCAGTGCGAAGGCCTGTGGGTGGGTGAGAACGTGAGCTTCAAGGACCTGAAGTACGTCTTCACCGATTTCTGCCGCACCTTCTTCGAATCGAACGATCTGGTGCTGCGCTTTCGCCCCAGCTTTTTTCCGTTCACCGAGCCCAGTGCCGAGGTCGACATCCAGTTCCAGAGCGGGCCGCTGGCTGGCCGCTGGCTCGAGGTGGCCGGCTCTGGCCAGGTGCATCCGAACGTGGTGCGCAACATGGGTCTGGACCCCGAGAAATACATCGGCTTTGCCTTCGGCATGGGCCCTGACCGCCTGACCATGCTGCGCTACGGCGTGAACGACCTGCGCCTGTTCTTTGACGGCGACGTCCGCTTTCTGGCCCAGTTCCGCTAAAACATGCACACCCCTGCGCCGCTTCGCGGCACCCCCTCAAGGGGTCAACACCTGCAGCCCGTCCCGAGCTTGTCGAAGGGCGGCTCTGCGGTGTTCCCGACACAAGTCCTTGCCAAGCCACCGTACTGAGTCGTTCCATGCAATTCCCAGAATCCTGGCTTCGCGCCTTCTGCAATCCGCCCCTGACCAGCCAGCAACTGGCCGACACCTTGACCATGGCCGGTCTGGAGGTGGAAGAACTGCAACCTGTGGCGCCGCCGTTCTCCAAGATCGTTGTGGGTGAGATCAAGTCCGCCGAGCAACACCCGAATGCCGACCGCCTGCGCGTGTGCCAGGTGGATGCAGGGCAGGGCGGCCTGCTCAACATCGTGTGTGGTGCGCCCAATGCCCGCGTGGGCATCAAGGTACCGTGTGCGCTGGTGGGTGCGGCGCTGCCGCCGGGAGAAGACGGCCAGCCCTTCCTGATCAAACTGGGGCAACTGCGTGGCGTGGAGAGCCAGGGCATGTTGTGCTCGGCGCGCGAACTCAAACTCAGCGAGGATCACGCAGGCCTGCTGGAGTTGCCGTCCGACGCTGTGGTGGGGCGCGACATCCGCGAACAACTGCAGCTCGACGACATGCTGTTCACCCTCAAGCTCACGCCCAACCTCGCGCATTGCCTGAGCGTTTACGGCATCGCCCGCGAGGTGTCTGCGCTCACCGGCTCACCCCTGATCGAACCCCGGTTTGAAGTGGCCCCTGTCTCGTTGCAGGACCGCCTGCCGGTCACGGTGAGCGCCCCTGACCTCTGCGGCCGTTTCACCGGGCGCGTCGTGCGCGGCGTCAACACCCGGGCCGCCACCCCCGCCTGGATGGTGGAGCGCCTGGCGCGCTGCGGCCAGCGCAGCGTCTCGCCGCTGGTGGACATTTCCAACTATGTGATGTTCGAGCTGGGCCGCCCCTCGCACATCTTTGACCTCGACAAGATCCACGGTGGCCTTCAGGTGCGCTGGGGTCGCGAAGGAGAGTCGCTCAAGCTGCTCAACGGCAACACGGTTTCGGTGGATGCACAGGTGGGCGTCATCGCCGACGACCAGGCGGTGGAATCGCTGGCCGGCATCATGGGCGGTGATGCGACCGCGGTGTCCGACGACACGCAGAACATCTACATCGAGGCCGCCTTCTGGTGGCCCAAGTCCATTGCCGGTCGCTCGCGCCGCTTCAACTTCTCCACCGACGCCGGGCACCGGTTCGAGCGAGGCGTGGACCCGTCGACCACGGTCGAGCACATCGAGCGCATCACACAACTGGTGCTCGAGATCTGCGGCGGGCAGGTCGGACCGATGGACGACCATGTGGTCAACCTGCCGCTCGCCAAGCCGGTGACGCTGCGCGTGGCGCGCGCGAACAAGGTCATCGGCATGCCGCTCACCCAGGCGCAGTGCGCCGGCGCCTTGCGCCGTCTCGGTCTGGCTTTGCAGGAGGGCGAGGGCACGATCACGGTCACGCCGCCGGCCTACCGCTTCGACCTCCAGATCGAAGAAGACCTGATTGAAGAAGTGGCTCGCATCGTGGGCTATGAGCAGTTGCCCCAGACCCCGCCGCTGGCACCGATCACCGCCAGGATCCGCCCCGAAGCCCGGCGCGGCCCGTTCGCGCTGCGCCGCCTGCTGGCCCAGCTCGGTTACCAGGAAACCATCAACTTCAGCTTTGTCGAGGATCGCTGGGAGCGAGAGCTGGCCGGCAACAACGATCCGGTCCGGCTGCTCAACCCGATCGCGAGCCAGATGAGCGTGATGCGCTCCTCGCTCATCGGCAGCCTGGTGGCCGTGCTCAAGTTCAACCTCGACCGCCGCGCCGAACGTGTCCGGCTGTTCGAGGTGGGGCGCGTGTTCCTCAAGGACGCCTCCGTGCCCGACAGCGACACCAGCGTGGCCGGTTTCCACCAGCCCATGCGGGTGGCTGGCTTGAGCTTTGGTCCGGTGGACACGCTGCAGTGGGGAACTGCCGAGCGCGTGGCCGATTTCTTCGATGCCAAGGGCGACGTGCAAGCCCTGCTCGCGCCGCTGCAGGCCGAGTTCCGTGCTGAAGAACATCCCGCCATGCACCCCGGTCGCTGCGCCAGTGTCTGGCTGCAGGGCCGTTGCATCGGGCATGTGGGTGAGCTGCACCCCCGCTGGCGACAGTCGTACGAGCTCGCACAGGCGCCCGTGCTTTTTGAACTGGAGCTGGACGCGGTGCTGGCCAGAGACGTTCCGGCCTATCAGGCCGTGGGTCGCCACCAGGCCGTTGAGCGCGATCTGGCCATCGTGGTCAAGGAGAACGTGACACACGCCGCAGTGGTCGAGGCCATTCGCGCCCCGCAGAATGCCTGGCTGCGCGACGTGGTGCTGTTCGACGTCTATCGCCCCAGGAAGCTGTCGGAAGGCGTCGCGCCCGGGGCCTTGGCCGCAGACGAAAAAAGCCTCGCGGTGCGACTCGTGCTCAACCGCGACGACGCTACACTGACCGAGGAAGAGATCGAGGCCACTGTGAAAGCAGCGCTCGAATCGTTGCAAATGCGTGTGGCCGCCCGGCTGCGCGCCTGATCGAACCAGGATGGAGAAGCCCCGCATGGAACTCGCTGTTGAAAGCCTGGAAACACCGGCACTGACCAAAGCCCAGTTGGCCGAAATGCTGTTCGACCAGATCGGTCTGAACAAGCGCGAGTCCAAGGACATGATCGATGCCTTCTTCGATCTGGTCACGGACAGCCTGGTGGAAGGCACGGATGTGAAGATATCGGGCTTCGGCAATTTCCAGATCCGCACCAAGGCACCACGCCCTGGGCGCAATCCCCGCACGGGTGAGCCCGTGGCCATCGAGGCCCGGCGCGTGGTCACCTTCCACGCCAGTCCCAAGCTCAAGGAACAGGTGCAGACCGCCATCATCGGCGCCTGAACCCCGCTTCCTGTCCGCTGCGCCTTCGCATTGGCGCGAACGCGTTTTCTGGCACAGACCCATCGGCCAGGCCGTTGTTGGCTTCAGGTCTGGTCGGGCCGGCTGCCAGCCTGCTGCCAGCCTGCTACAGGCGGTTGGCTTGTGCGTCCAGACGGTCGCGCCCACGCGCCCTCGGTGTCGTTTGCAACACTTCTCACAGAATTCCACCTTCGCCTGCGCACGCCTGCACTTGTTAGAGTAAATTCAAGCTTCGGTCTGTACCGCCTTGATTTTCATGGAAAAAACGCTCCCGCCCATCCCAGCCAAACGCTACTTCACCATCGGTGAGGTGGGCGAATTGTGTGGTGTCAAGCCGCACGTGCTGCGTTACTGGGAGCAGGAGTTCACCCAGTTGCGTCCGATGAAACGGCGGGGCAACCGGCGCTATTACCAGCACCATGAGGTGCTGATGATCCGCCGCATTCGGGAGCTGCTGTACGACCAGGGGTTCACGATCAGCGGGGCGCGCAACAAGCTGCAGGAACTGGTCCAGGCCGAGCGCGAGAGGCGCCGCGGCGAAGACGAGGACGAAGCGATCGACGTCATCGATCTCGATGCCGTGATCCACGAGCAAGCTCCGGCGTTGAGCACTGAAAAGTCGCGCGACGTGTTGCCAGGAACCGGTCTGCTGGTTCACGAGGTGCGGCGCGAGTTGCTTGAAATACGCGAGCTTCTTCGGCACACCGCCTGAAAGGCGTCCCTTTGACCGCTATAATTCGACGCTTGTCGGCGTGTAGCGCAGCCTGGTAGCGCACTTGCATGGGGTGCAAGGGGTCGCGAGTTCGAATCCCGCCACGCCGACCATTGAGATCTGAAAGCCCGCTACCGAAAGGTGGCGGGCTTTTTCAGTTTCGGGCCTTGTTCAGCGAGGCCGCTCGAAGCCCGAGGCCACCCAGGCCTGCGCGCTGTCGATGCTCAGTTTGAAGGTGGGCGGCACGCTCACGCGGGCCAGCTCCTCATCGAACTCGTCGAGCGCGCTGAGGGTCGCCGTGGCGCCCTCGTCATCGGGGACGATGGCCAGCGCGATGCGCAGTCGCTTGTCGCCAACGGTCACGTTGACGTTTTTGTTCAGCTGCGCATGCAGTTGCTGCTCGGAGCGGCGGATGACTTCCCGGGCGGTCTTCACCAGTGTGTTGAAGGCATTGGTGTCGAGCGGCTTCGGATTTTTCTTGTCTCGCCCCATCGTCCAAGGGCCCACCAGGGCGGGCTCGGAGCCGCCGTCCAGGTGCATGGCGACCGCCCAGCCATCGTCGTCTTCGTTCTTGATCACCCGAGCGGTCCAGTGCCCGTCGCTCCACAGCCGGTCTTCATGGATGGGTTCGTCGCTGTCAATGGTCATGGCGGTGCAGAAGGGGAATGTGGGAGGAACCCGGCAAGCTTGCGCTGCACGAGGTCTTTGGTGGTGCTTGGATGAAAGGCACGAAGCAGTCGATACTGTAAGCAGGTGTGAACAACGTTCAGGAGACTGACCTTGAACTTCACTGTGTCTTCAGGCAAGCCGGCCGGGGGGCTGGCGATTGAGTCGGTGGCCGAGCATCTGCCGGGCGCGCTGCTGCAGTATGTGCTCGGCCCGTCGGGCGAGCAACGCATCGGCTGGATGAGCCAGGGCTGCCGGGACATCTGGGAGGTCGCGCCGCAGGCGGCCGAGCAGGATGCCGACGTGTTGTGGTCGATGGTGGATGCACGCGACCTGGTGGTTTTGAAGGCCTCGCTGGTGGAGTCGGCCTTGTCATTGAAGGACTGGGTGCACGAGTGGCGCATCACCACCCCTTCGGGCCAGCTCAAGTGGTTGCACGGCGTGGGACGGCCGCAGCGGCTGGCCGACGGATGGGTGGTCTGGAACACGGTGATTGTCGATGTGTCAGACAGCCAGCGATCCTTCGATGCCATGCGCGACAGCGAAGCACGGTTTCGCCAGCTGCTCGAGTTCGTGCCCAATGTGGCGGTGCAGGGCTATGGGCTGGATCTGACCACGCGCTACTGGAACCAGGCCTCCGAGCGCCTCTACGGCTATTGCGCCGCCGAGGCCATCGGCAAGAGTTTGCTGGACCTGATCATTCCGCCCGAGATGCATGCGGCCGTGGTGGGCGCCGTGACCGAGATGATCGACAGTGGCCGACCCATCCCCGCAGCCGACCTGACGCTGCGGCGCAAGGACGGCGCGCCGGTGGAGGTGCATTCCAGCCACGTGTACCTCGACATTCCCGGTCGCGAGCCCGAGTTCTATTGCATCGATTTCGACCTGACCGAACGCCGGGAGTCGGAGGCGATCCAGGCGTTGCCCCAGTCGCAATTGCGCGAATCGCAAAAGATGGAGGCCCTGGGCACGTTGGCCGGGGGCGTGGCACACGATTTCAACAACATCGTGGCCGCCATCATCGGCAATGTCGAGCTCGCGCTGGACGACGTGCCGTCCAACAGCCCCGCGCGCACCAGCCTGACCGAGATCCGCAAGGCGAGCCGCCGGGCGCGCGACCTGGTCCAGCAGATACTGGCGTTCAGTCGGCGCCAGCTGCTGGAGCGGCAGGTGATTCAACTGGAACAGGTGGTCGAGGAGACGGCGCGGCTGCTGCGTGCCACCCTGCCGGCCGGGGTCGAGTTGAGCCTGCATGTGGGCGCTGACGTGCCGAATGTGCTGGCCGATGCGACCCAGATCGAACAGGTTCTGCTCAACCTGTGCACCAACGCCTGGCAGGCGGTTCAGGGTCTTGGACACGGTTGCGTTTCGATCCGCCTGGAGGCGCATCGGGGCGCACCGGTGTCATCCAGGGGCACGGCCGAGTCCACGGCCGCTTCGACCGGCCAGGCGCCAGCCTTGTGGGCCAGACTGACCGTGCGCGACAACGGACAAGGCATGACCGACGAGACGCTCGCGCGCATGTTCGAACCGTTTTTCACCACCAAGCCGCCTGGCAAGGGCACGGGCCTGGGCCTGGCGGTGGTGCACGGCATCCTGCGGGACCACGACGCGGTGCTGGAGGTTGAGAGCGCGCCCGGGAAGGGATCGTGCTTCTCGGTCTTCTTTCCTGCGGTGGTGGGCGAGGCTGCGGCCGCGGCCACCGATGCCGCTCGTTCAGGACCGCTGCCCCGCACCGCGGCGCCCGGCGGCGCTCACATCCTGTACCTGGACGACGACGAGATGATCGCCTTCCTGATGGAGCGGCTGCTCCAGCGCCAGGGGTACCGCGTCACCGTGTTCACCCAGGCGGCCCACGCGCTCGCTGCGGTTCGCGCCCATGCCGAGCCCTTCGATCTGGTGATCACCGACTACAACATGCCGGGCATGTCGGGGCTGGATTTCGCCCGCGCCGTGAAGGTCTTGCGTCCTGACACCCCGGTGGCCATCACCTCGGGCTACATCTCCGAAGAACTGCGCTCGCAAGCGCCTGCGGCGGGCGTCAGCGAGTTGATCTACAAGCCCGACACAGTCGAAGAGCTGTTCGCCGCGGTGGACCGGCTGGCACAGGCCGTGCTGGGCCCGGCGCGCCCGCGCTGACCGTCAAGGCACCAGCCACTCCACGCTGCTTCCAACCAGGCGGGCCCGCCGGTGACCGTCGCGAGCAAGCTCGAGCCAGTCGAGGTGTTCGACGCGGGAGGTCACGACGGCCAGGTGGTGCGCGCCCGGGCTGGCGTCTGCGCCTGCGCGCCAGGCAGATCCCGGCGCCTGCGCGGCCAGGTAGTCCCCCGCCGCGGCCGACTGGCTGACGCGCTGCCAGGCCGCGTCGACCAGGGCGCCATCGGTGTGGACCTGCGAAACCACCCGCACGCGCAGCTGCCAGCTCAGGCGTTTGCTCCAGAAGACCAAAGCGGCCGCAGGGGCAGTCTGCAGTTCCTCCACCTTGGGGCTGCGGCTGTCGGTGAAGAAGACCAGTTGCGAGGCCGTGGCATCGGCCGCGCGAAGCACCACGGTTCGCGCCTGGGGAAGGCCATCGAGGCCGGTCGTGGCCAGCACAGGGCTGCGCCATTCGTGGTGCCGGTCCACCGTGGCGCGCTGCAGTTCGCTCCAGATGCGCTGCACCAGGTTGGCCTCGTCTGACGGGGTCGTGTTGTTCATGGTGGTGGGACGCAGCGGCGCTCAGCGGACCGCCAGGCGGCGCTGGTGCTTGGCCCCGCGGCCCTCGACCCTGCGCCTCCAAAGCCTGAACGAGCCCGCTTTCAAGGACTGCTTCATGAACCGGATGACGGCGGATTCGTCGAGCCCGAACTGGAACTGGATGGCTTCGAACGGGACGTCGTCGGCCCAGGCCATTTCAATGATCCGGGAGCGGTCGCCTGGCGTGAGTTCGCGTGGATCCAGAGGCGCCGGTGGAAGCGGTCGTGCGCCGGTCATGCCCGGTGCTCACCGGGCGCATCGTCTGCGCCGGATGCGCCGGTTTTCTCGCGCGCCTGGTGCTGTTCGCGTTCGCGGATCACCTTCTTCACGTCGTACAGCTGCCAGACACCAAACGCCAGGATGACCACAAAGATGCCGAGTTCGAGCCAGATGCCCATGGTGTGTGCCTTGTCGAGTGAGTTCGTGGTGACCGGGCTGATCGTGCCCGAAGGCCCATGCCGGTGCAATACAGTGCGGTATGTCCGACGAATCCCAGATCGATATCCCCGCCTCCTTCATCGCCCTGTACCTGTTGCCCGCGCGACAGAAGCCGAGCCTGCCGCGCGACGAGCTCCTGGCACGCTATGAACTCTGCGAAGACATGGCGCAGCTGCTGACAGAGACCGCCCGCAACATGGAGTTCAGTCTGGGGCTGGCCGGAAGCGATGTGCTCACGCGCTGCCTGTCGGGCTTGCGGGCGGAGCCCGCCGTGGTGAGTCATGACGAGTCGGTGTGGGTGGTGCGCCGGCTGGCCGAGTTGCTCGGCTGGAGCGATGCGGGACTGCAAGCACTGCCGTCCTAGCGCGCGGGGCTGGATGCACCAGAGCGCAGCAAGAGCAGCGCCGCCAGGGCGCTCAACCCCAGTCCGCCCGAGATCCACAGCGCGCCGGTCCCCCAGCGCTCGATGCACAGGCCGAACAGCAGCGGCGCAAAGGCCTGTGCCACACGCGAGGGCGCCATCATCACGCCTTGCCGCCGGCCATAACCCACCGGTCCGAAATACACCAGCGGCAGCGTGCCCTTGGCGATGGTGAGGATGCCGTTGCCCGCGCCGTGCAGCAGCGCAAACGCCGGTCCGGCCACCGGGCCGAACAGCATCCAGCAGGCCACGCCCACAGGGTGCGCCAGCGCGGCGCAGCGGGCAGACAGCAGAGGGTGCAGCCGGCGCAGAAAGCCGAACTCCAGCATGCGCCCGGCCACCTGCGCCGGCCCCACCAGGGCGCCGATGGCCACGGCCCCGGCCAGCGTGGCGCCGCTGGCCACCAGCAACTGGGGCAGGTGCGCGGCCATGGCGGTGCTGATGAACCAGGTGGCCGCAAAAACATAGGCCAGCAACCAGGCGGTGAACCTGGGCGGGGTGGGGTGCGCAGCAGGCGCATCGGCCATGCCCGCAGCCATGTCGTGTGCGGGTGCGGGCAAAGGGGCTGCCCTGGGAATGCTGGCGTTGAGCGGAAGGCCGACCACCAGGTGCAGGCCGGCCCAGGCCAGGCAGGCCCCGCGCCAGCCGAACTCGGCTTCCAGCAGGCCCGTCAGCGGCCAGCCCACGGTGCTGGCGAAGCCGGCGACGAGCGTGATGCCGGTGATGGCTCCCCGCGCCTGGCTGCCCTGCAGCCGCACCAGCGCGGCAAATGCCGCCTCGTACAGGCCGCTGCCCATGGCCAGGCCGATCAGCAGCCAGGCCAGCATCAGCGTGACCGTGCCCTGCACCAGCGCCAGGCTGGCCAGACCGAGCGCGAACAGCACGCTGGTGCCCATGAGCACCGGGCGCCCGCCCCAGCGGTCGATGGCGCGGCCGGCGAACGGGCCCAGCGCGGCCGAGGCCAGCAGGGCCAGCGTGAAGGCGATCCAGACCTGCGAGACCGGCAGGCCCAGGCCGTCGGCCATGGGCCGGGCCAGCAGGGCAGGCAGGTAGTAGGTGGAACCCCAGGCCAGGGTCTGTGCGGTGCCCAGGCGCAGCACCAGGGGCCAGGAACGGGGAGTCGTCATGGGCTTGGGCGGTGCAACCCGTGCCGCGCCCGAAGGTCAGGCAATGTCGAAGGCGTGGAAACCGAAACGCCCCTGGCGCCGGTCGGCGAAATAGTGTTCCAGCGTTTCCCTGACGGTGCGAAACGCGATCTCTTCCCAGGGAATCTGCTCTTCGGTGAACAGCCGGGCTTCAATGGTTTCGTGTCCGGGGTGAAAGATGTCGCTGAGCAGGCGGGCGCGGTAATAGATGTGCACCTGGCCGACGCGTGCCACGTTCATCAGCGTGAAGATCTCACCCATCTCAAACTGCGCACCCGCTTCCTCGTCGGTCTCGCGGGCCGCGCCTTCGGCGGTGGTCTCGTTGAGTTCCATGAAGCCGGCCGGCAAGGTCCATTTGCCGAACCTCGGTTCGATGTTGCGCTTGCACAGCAGCACGAACTGACCACTGTCGCCCCAGACCGGCACCGTGCCCACGACATTGAGCGGGTTGTCGTAATGAACCAGCTGACAGGCCGGGCAGACCGCGCGGGTTTTGGTGTCGCCGTCGTCGGGCAGACGCAGCACGACGGCGGTGCCGCAGTTGCGGCAGTGTTTGGCGGGGGGGCGAAGCATGCCGGCAGTTTAGCGGGCCGGTGTGTCGACGAAAAAAAGCCGGGCCAAGGCCCGGCTTCTCCCACTGGATTGGTTTCAGGTGGTCTTGCCGTGTTTGACGATGAGCGCCTTGGCCGTTTCCAGCAGTTCCTTGCCGTTGAAGCCGCGCTTGTCCATGTCCTGCACCCACTCGATTTCCACCAGCCGTGCCTTGCGGCGGAACTCCTGCGCTTCGGCCGCGGGGATGGTGTAGATCGTGTTGCCCTGCTTGACCGCCGACTCGCGACCGGCCGCGTCGCCGCCTTGCTGGGTCTTGCCGAGCCAGCCCGAGGTCTCCAGGCCGGAGTTTTTGTCGATCACGGCCTTGAGGTCGGGCGGCAGGCTGGCGTACTTGGCCTTGTTCATGGCCATCACGAAGGTGGTGGTGTAGAGCGCGCCGCCGGCGGGGTCGAACTCGCTGTGGAACTTGGTGAGTTCCTGCACCTTGACCGAGGGCACGACCTCCCATGGAATCACGCAGCCGTCGATCACGCCTTTGGACAGGGCATCGGGGATCTGCGGCAGCGGCATGCCCACCGGCGTGGCGCCGAGGTAGCCGAGCATCTTGGTGATCTGGCGGGTCGGGCCGCGCACCTTGGAGCCGCGCAGGTCTTCTGCGGTGCGGACCTGCTTGTTGCGCATGTGGAACATGCCCGGGCCGTGCACCTGAAGGGCGATGGGCTGCACGTCCTTGAACTCGTCCCTGGCCACCGTCTGCACGTACTCCCAGTAAGCCTTCGAGGTGGCTTCGGCGTTGTTCATCATGAAGGGCAGTTCAAACACTTCGATGCGGGGGAAACGGCCGGGCGTGTTGCCCGGCAGGGTCCAGACGACGTCGACCACGCCGTCACGCGCCTGGTCGAACAGCTGCACGGGCGAGCCGCCGAGCTGCATCGCCGGATAGGCTTCGAACTTGATGCGCCCGCCCGAGTCCTTCTCGACCTTGTCCATCCAGGCCTTGTGCATGTTCAGCCACACGTTGGACTGCGGCGACATGAAGGTGTGGAACTTGAGCGTGACACTTTGTTGCGCCATGCCCACCAGGGCGGGCGCGCCGAGCGCGAGGGCGGCGCCGGACTGGAGCAAGGTTCTGCGTTGGATCATGGAAAGGTCTCCTGAGGTCGATGAAAAGGTGGATCGAGGATAGGTCGGGCGCGCGTGCCCGGTGAGAGGTCAAACCCGCAAGCGATGCTTGGGGGTTTTACGTAGAGCCCGGGGCAGCGGGCGCCCTGTCGGTGCATCAGGTGATGGACACGCTGATGGGCGTGAGGCCATCCACACCGCCGACCAGGGTGTCGCCGCGCACCACGGCGTTCACGCCTTCGGGGGTGCCGGTGTAGATCAGGTCGCCGGCCTGCAGTTCCCAGGCGGCCGAGAGGTGTTCGATGGTCTCGGCCACGTTCCAGATCAGCTTGTTGACGTTGCTGCGCTGGCGCTCGCTGCCGTTGACCTGCAGCCAGATGGCGGCGTTGTTCACGTCGCCGGCGTCTGCCACGCGCGTGATCGGTCCGATCGGCGCGGAATGGTCGTAGGCCTTGCCGATGCACCAGGGGCGCCCCTGCTTTTTCATCTCGCCCTGCAGGTCGCGGCGCGTCATGTCCAGGCCCACGGCGTAGCCGTAGATGTGTCTGGCGGCGTCCGCGGCCTGGATGTTCTTGCCGCCGGTGCCGATGGCCACCACCAGCTCGATCTCGTGGTGCAGGTTGCTGGTGAGGCTGGGGTAGGGCGAGCTGGCGGTCTGGCCGGCGTCTGCCACCACGATGGTGTCGGCCGGCTTGAGGAAGAAGAACGGCGGCTCGCGCCCGGTGAAGCCCATCTCCTTCGCGTGTTCTTCGTAGTTGCGGCCCACGCAGTAAATGCGGTGCACGGGGAATCGTTCGGTGCTGCCCACCACGGGCACAGAGACGGTGGCAGGCGGTGCAAAGGCGTGGTGCTCGGACATGGGTTCGGCTGTTGTGGGTTGGTGTGGAAGGCGGGTGCGCCCAGTGTGCATCAGTGTTGCGAGGAGGGCAGGCGAACCACCATGCCGTCGAGCTCGGCGGTGAGCCGCACCTGGCAGCTCAGGCGGCTTTGCGGCACCACCGGGCTCGAAGCGAAGTCGAGCATGTCGAGCTCGTCGGGCACCGGCGCGGGCAGCAGCCCGGACCACGGTGCGTCGATCATCACGTGACAGGTGGCGCAGGTCAGGCTGCCGCCACAGTCGGCCTCGATGCCGGTGACGTTGGCGTCCACCGCGGCCTTCATCAGGCTGTCGCCGGGGCGGGCCTCGATGTGGGTGTGGGTCTGGTCGGGGTGGATGAACCGGATGGAGATCATGTCGGTGTCTGCGGCAGTGTCATGTTCGGGCGAAGTATTCGCGGCATTCGAAATCGGTCTTGTCCTCGGCCTGCGCGTGGCGGTCGATCTCGCTGCGCTTGAGGCGGCAGAAATGGTGGACCACTTCCCGGCCGAGGCCTGCGCACAGGGCCGCGTCGGCCTCCAGCGCCTGCAGCCCTTCGGGCAGCGAGGTGGGTATTTTCTCGCCGCCGTCGGCATAGGGCGTTTCGCTCGCGGGAGCGGCCCGCAGCTGGCGCTGCAGGCCGTCGAGGCCGGCGTGGATCTGTGCTGCCATGTACAGGTAAGGGTTGGCAGCGGGTTCGCCGATGCGGTTTTCGATCCGCGTGGCGTCGTCGCCCGCGCCACCGACCACCCGCAGCATGGCGCCGCGGTTGTCGCGGCCCCACAGCACGGCCTGCGGCGCCAGCGCATTCGGGCGAAAGCGCGCGAAGCCATTGATGGTGGGCGTGCACAGCGGCGTCATGCCGCGCGCGTGCGCCAGCAAGCCGGCCAGCCAGTGGCTGCCCGCGTCCGACAAGGTGTGCTGCGCGTCCAGCGGCGTGCTGCCCGGGGCCGGGGTGTCGCGCACGCAGGCGTTGCGCCCGGTCCTGAGGTCCACCAGCGACTGGTGCAGGTGCCAGCCGCTGGACATGATGTGCGGGAACGGCGGGCGGCACATGAAGGTGGCATGGAAGCCCGCCCGGCGCAGCGCCTGGCGAACGCCGTTGCGAAACAGCACCATCTGGTCGGCCGCGGTGAGGGCGTCGGTGGCGTCGAACACCGCCTCCACCTGGCTCGGGCCGAGTTCGATCTCCAGCGACTGCAACGGCAGGCCCAGCGCCTGCGCGGTGCGCTGCACGATGCGCAGCGGCTCCTCGCTCATGTCGGCCAGGGCTTCGGACTGCAGGATGTAGCCGGGGTGGATCATCTCCACCGTGGGCGGCAGACCGGGCCAGCCGGCCAGCTCGGGATCGAGCTGCGGCTGGCTGCTGGTGATGCGGTAGATGTGGAACTCGACCTCCAGCCCGGTCCTGAGTCCGTGGCCCGTCTCCGCCAGCCGGGCCAATGCGGTCTGCAGCACGCGGCGGGTGTCCAGAGGCACTGGCGCGCCGTTGGCAAACCAGGGCTGGCAGCGCAGCCAGCCGGTGCCGGGCGCCCAGGGCAGTTCGACGAAGCTCTCGGGGTCGGGCAGCAGCACGAGGTTGGCCGCACCCGCAAAACCGGGCAGCTCGGCCGCCGCACCGGGCTCGAAGACCTTCCAGGCGGTGCGATCGGCCGTGTCCTTGAGCATCAGGGTGCCGACCATGCCGACGCCGTCGACCAGGGCGCGCATGGCCGCGGTGGCGCTCAGCGTCTTGCCGCGCAGCATGCCGTGGGTGTCGCACCAGCCCATGCGCACCAGCTCGACGCCACTGGCCTCGATGCGTTTGACCAGTCGCACGCAGGCCGCCTCGCGGGCGGCGGAGTGGATGCCGCAGCGCTCGGCGAACGTCATCCGGTCACTCCGGTTCGCCCTGAGCCGGTCTGCGTTGGGCTCGAGCCCTTCTCCGTCTGGATCGAGCCTGCCTCCGTTCGCCCTGAGCTTGTCGAAGGGCTCACCAGCACCTGTGGATGGGCTTCGACAGGCTCAGCCCGAACGGATGCAGGCTCCGCTCGAACGGATGCTGGCTCGGCCCGAACAGAAGTGGGTGTGGTCGGGGTGGGGGCCGTGGCCTTCCAGGGTGCGGCTTCGCGGCGGGCGCGCACCGTCTCCTGCCACCAGGCCTGCCAGGCTTGCGCGGGTGCGATGCCGTCCACCGTGTCGGGGCCGGTGATCTGCCCGTGCAGGGCCGGGTCGGCGATGCCGGGCGCCGTGCCGCCTTGCTCCACGGTGTCGATGGCTTGCTGCAGCAGGCGCCGGTTGGCCATGATGACCTTGTCGGTGGTGCCCAGGTGCTCGCGCGTGCGGTCCTGGATGGCGCCCATGCTTTCGCAGGCCCACTGGTCGTGCACGTTGATGTCGTCCTCGCCCATGCCGAGGTAGGTGCGCGTCTTCTGCTCTTCGGGGTTGAAGCCCCAGTGGTTGTGGCTGCCGGACTTCGGACGGTAGTCGGGCAGGGTGACGGTGGCCAGACGCTGGTTTCGCATGGCCGTCTTGTCCACGGCGCCCTCGAAACTGGTGAAGAAGGCAAACCAGTAGTTGTGGGTGTCGTCCACCGGCACATGCATCTGCGTGATCGTCATGGTCTCCGACAGCGGGATCACGAAGGTCTGCGGGAACACCGCGTTGGTCACGCGCACATGGGCGAGTTGTTCGTTCATCGGGCGCAGCGCGGTGAGCTGCAGGCCGTGCGGCCGGGCCTCGAACGTGATCTGCGGCTGGCCGAACTCGCGCAGCACGCGCGTCATGGGCCAGCGCTCGCCGGCCACGTCGCCGGCGCTGGCGCCGCGAAACTGTTTGCCGTAGCTGTCGTCCAGCGAGGCGTCGTTGAAGAATCGGTGCAGGTACGACGCGTGCGCCGGGTCGATGCCCACCTCGAAGGCCTGCAGCCAGTTGCAATGCCACAGGCCCTTGAACGCAAACGTGTGCGTGGCCGGTGCCATGAAGCAGTCCAGCGAGGGGAAGGGCGGAGGCGTCTGGTCTTCGGGCCCGAACCAGCCGAACAGCACACCGCTCCTTTCCAGCAGCGGGTAGCTGCGCTGGCGAATGCGGGTGCACAGCGTGCTGCCGGCCGGCTCGCCCGGCGTCTCCAGGCACTGCCCGCTGGTGTCGAACTTCCAGCCGTGGAAGGGGCAGCGCAGCCCGTCGCCCTCGTGGCGACCGTAGGCCAGGTCGGCGCCGCGGTGCGGACAGTCGCGGTCCAGCAGGCCGTGGCGGCCGTGCTCGTCGCGAAACAGCACGAAGTCCTGCCCGAGCAGGCGCACGGGCTTGACCGGGCGCACCGCCATGGCTGGATCCAGCGCGGGATCGAATTCGTCGAGCAGGGCCACCGGCTGCCAGTAGCGGCGCAACAGTTCACCCCCCGGGGTGCGCGGCCCGACCTGGGTCAGGCGCTGGTTGAGTTCGGCTTTCATGCAGGCTCCGATGGTCGGATTTCAAACGGTATCCCATTTTTTTGATTCAGTGTACAGTTTGCCGCATGAGCCTGCAAGACACCGTTTTGATGCAACTGCGCGACCTGATCCTGAGCGGCCAGTTCGAGCCTGGCCAGCGCCTGGCCGAGCAGCAACTTGCCGAGCGACTCGGTGCTTCGCGCACACCGGTGCGCGCTGCGCTGGTCACCCTGGAGCAGGAGGGTCTGGTGCAAGCCAACGACACCGGCAAGTACCTGGTGCGCCAGTTCACGGCGCAGGAAGTGAGCGACGCCATCGCGGTGCGTGGCCACCTCGAAGGCATGGCCGCGCGGCTGGTGGCCGAACACGGTCTGCCGCGCCAGTTGCAAAACCAGCTGCAGGCCTGCCTCACCGACGGCGACCGGCTGCTGGCCGACAACCCGCTGAGCATCGAGAGCTACGCGGCGTATGCGGTGATGAACGATCGCTTCCACGCCTTGCTGCTGGAGGCCTGCGGCAACCGCGCGCTGCAGCGTGCCGTGGCGCTCAACGACAAGCTGCCGTTTGCCCCCGCCTCGGCCATGCTGCCCATGCAGGGCACGGTGGCCCTCGACCGCGACTGGATGCTGTATGCGCACCGCCAGCACCACATGCTGTTCGACGCGTTGCAGCGCGGCGAAGGCGCACGCGCCCAGGCGCTGGCGGTGGAGCACACCGAGGTGGCGCAGATGAACATGCGCCTGGCGCTGGAGCGGCGCGCCGAGTCCGAGCGCGTGATGCCCGTGATGCGGCTTGTCGTCGGCTGAGGACACGGCAGCGGTGTATCGTGCCGGGCATGTCATCCACCGCTGAAACAGTTCCATCCACCGGTCTCACGCTGCGCCGTGTGGCCATCGACACCTATCACGAGAACGTGGCCTACCTGCACCGCGACTGCGCCGTGGTGCGGGCCGAGGGCTTCCAGGCCTTGTCGAAGGTGGAGGTGCGGGCCAACGGCCGGCGCATCCTGGCCACGCTCAACGTGGTGGACGACAGCAGCATCGTGGGCTGCAGTGAAATCGGAGTGTCGGAGGACGCCTTTGCCCGGCTGGAGGTCGCCGGTGGCCACCCGGCCTCGGTGTCGCCGGCCGAGCCGCCCGAATCCATCCCGGCGCTGTTTCGCAAGATCAACGGCGAGCGGCTGGGTCGCGACGACTTCCGCCACATCGTCCGCGACATCGCCGAGTTGCGGTATTCCAAGATCGAACTCACCGCCTTCGTGGTGGCCTGCAACCGCAGCGAACTGGACCGCGAAGAGGTCTACTTCCTGACCGAGGCCATGGTGGCCAGCGGCCGGCGGCTCGACTGGAACGAGTCGCTGGTGGTCGACAAGCACTGCATCGGCGGCATCCCGGGCAACCGCACCTCGATGCTGGTCGTGCCCATCGTCACCGCCCACGGGCTGGTGTTTCCCAAGACCTCGTCGCGCGCCATCACCTCACCCGCGGGCACGGCCGACACCATGGAGGTGCTGGCCAACGTGGAGCTGCCGTTCGAACAGCTCACCGGGATCGTGCGCCAGCACCGCGGCTGTCTGGCCTGGGGCGGTGCGGCCATGCTGTCGCCGGCCGACGATGTGCTGATCTCGGTCGAGCGCCCGCTGTCCATCGACTCGCCCGGCCAGATGGTCGCCTCCATCCTGTCCAAGAAGATCGCCGCCGGTGCCACCCACCTCGTGCTCGACATCCCCATCGGTCCCACCGCCAAGGTGCGCTCGATGCCCGAGGCCCAGCGCTTGCGCCGCCTGTTCGAATACGTGGCGCAGCGCATGCATCTCTCGCTGGACGTGGTGATCACCGACGGGCGCCAGCCGGTGGGCCGGGGCGTGGGCCCGGTGCTCGAGGCGCGTGACGTGATGCAGGTGCTGGAGAACGACCCGCGAGCGCCCGATGACCTGCGGCAGAAATCGTTGCGCCTGGCCGGGCGCCTGATCGAATGCAACCCCGATGTGCGCGGCGGCGACGGCTTCGCCATTGCGCGCGACATCCTCGATTCGGGCCGGGCGCTGGCGCAGATGCGCGCCATCGTGAAGGCCCAGGGCGACCGGGGTTTCGACCACCACCACCCGGTGCTGGGCCCGCTCACCCTGGAGGTGACGGCGCCCGCCGCCGGGGTGGTCATCGGCATCGACAACCTGCAGATCGCACAGATCGCGCGGCTGGCCGGCGCACCCAAGGTCAAGGGCGCGGGCGTGGACCTGTGCATCAAGCTCGGCGAGCCGGTGGCCGCCGGCGATGTGCTCTACCGGGTGCACGCCAGCTACCCGGCCGACCTGGAATTCGCGCGCCAGGCCAGCGGGCGCGCCAGCGGTTTCAGCCTGGGCACCGCCGCCCAGGTGCCCCATGTCTTTGTGGAGTTCTGATGTCCCTCTCGAGCATGCCCGCTGCGGGCTGTGTGCTGTGTTTCGACGATGAAGCCTCGCAGGCTGGCCAGGCCGCCAGCGCCTGCGGCATGGCGCTGGCGGTGGTGGAGCGCCACCGCTTTCCCGATGGCGAGCTGCGCCTGCGCCTGCCCGCCGCCCTGCCCGCGCGGGTGGTGCTCTGGCGCGGTCTGCAGCAGCCCAATGAAAAGCTGGTCGAGCTGCTGCTGGCCGCGCAAACCGCGCGCACGCTCGGGGCAAGGCACCTCACCCTGGTTTCGCCGTACCTGGCCTACATGCGGCAGGACATCGCCTTCAACCCGGGCGAGGCGATCAGCCAGCGCATCGTGGGAGGTTTCCTGGCCCAACTGTTCGACGCCGTGATCACGGTCGATCCGCACCTGCACCGGGTGGCCACGCTGTTCGAGGCCATACCGGTGAAAGACGCGATCGCACTCAGCGGCGCGCCGCTGCTGGCCGACCACATCGCGACGCAGCGCCAGCGTCCGCTGCTCATGGGCCCGGACGAAGAAGCGCTGCAGTGGGTGGCGCTGGCGGCTGACCGGCATGGCTGGGACCATGCGGTGTGCCGCAAGACGCGCCATGGCGACTGCGAGGTGGACATCGAACTGCCCGGGCAGCCGGTGGCGGGCCGCGTGGTCGTGCTCATGGACGACGTGGCCAGTTCGGGCCACACGCTGGCGCGGGCCGCCGTGAAGCTGCGCGCCGCGGGGGCCGTCTCTGTCGACGTGGCGGTGACCCATGCGCTGTTTGCACCGGGCGCGGTGCAGCTGGTGCGCAGTTCCGGCGTCGGCGAGATCTGGAGCACCGACTGCATTGCGCACGCCTCCAACGCGGTGAGCATCGTGCCAGCGGTGGTGGCCGCGCTGCAGGGCCTTTGAAGGGTTGCCTGCGCATTGAGGTTGCTCAACGCCGGCTGCGCGCTGCTGCCTAGACTGGTCAAGCAGGGGAATGAACCCTGTTTGCTCCAAGGAGACTTTGATGCGCGCCTTTTTGTCCTGTGCACTCTCGCTGCTGGTGTCAGGCGGCCTGACCGGCTGTTATGTCGTGCCCGAACGCCAGGCCGACGGGCAGGTGGTCTTTCAGCACTACCCCTTGCCGCCACCGGGCTTGGTGGTGCCGGCGCCCGCGCGCGCAGTACCCGGCGGCGCTTCGGCCCCCGCCAACCTGCCCACGCGCCTGTACCCGATCAACGACATTGCCACCTCCACCGGCATCGTCACCGGGTCGGTGACCAACATGATGACGGGCAAGGGTGTGTTCAACGTGTCCTACCTGGGCGAGGTGCTCACCGGGGAGGCCACGAGGGTCTCGAACGACGAGCGCCGCGGCGTGGCCAGTGCGTTCAGCCCCAAGGGCATGTACATGTCGTGCGAATACCAGATGAACACACCGTACCAGGGCGCAGGCACCTGCACCTTCTCCAACGGCGCGTCCTACCGCATGCACATCGGCGGCAACTGAGGGCCCAGGCTGCACACGCGCGGCCGGCGCGTCGGCATGCCCGTGAATGGCCGTGGTGCACGCGGGTTATGGCGCATGTCCGACCCGCGAGCGTGGGTAGGGGGGAATACTCGGATTTTCCCTTTGCTCCTTCACCGGGCTGCACCGCTCCCATGACCACCAACTCGCTGTTTTCACCCCTCACCGCCGGCAGCCTCTCGCTGGCCAACCGCATCGTCATGGCCCCGCTCACGCGCAACCGCGCGCCCGGCGCCGTGCCCACGCCGCTCATGGCCACGTATTACCAGCAGCGCGCCAGCGCCGGCCTGCTGATCACCGAAGCCACCGCCATCAGCCACCAGGGGCAGGGATACGCCGATGTGCCGGGGCTGTACGCGCCCGAGCAGATCGAAGGCTGGAAGCGTGTCACCGCGGCCGTGCACGGCGCAGGCGGCAAGATCGTGACCCAGCTCTGGCATGTGGGCCGCGTCTCGCACACCGACCTGCAGCCCGACCACGGTGCGCCCGTGGCGCCTTCGGCCATCGCGGCCAGGACCAAGACCGTGCTGCTCAAGGACGGCGCACCGGTGTTCGTCGAAACCTCGCTTCCCCGCGCGCTGGAAGCCAGCGAACTGCCCGGCATCGTGGAGGACTACCGCAAGGCCGCGCTGGCCGCGATCGAGGCGGGTTTCGACGGGGTGGAGATCCACGCCGCCAACGGCTACCTGATCGACCAGTTCCTCAAGACCGGCAGCAACCATCGCACCGACGCGTATGGCGGCAGCATCGAAAACCGCGCCCGGCTGCTGGTGGAGGTGATCCGGGCCGTGACGGATGCCGTTGGCGCGGGCCGCACCGGCGTGCGCCTCTCGCCCGTGACACCGGCCAACGACGTGATCGATGCCGATCCGCAGCCGCTGTTCACGCACGTGATGAACGAACTGGCGAAGTTCGACCTGGCCTATGTGCACTTCATCGAAGGCGCCACCGGTGGCGCGCGCGAACTGGCCGAACGACCGTTCGACTACGACGCCCTGCGTGCGGCGTATCACGCAGCCGGTGGCAAGGCGGCGTGGATGGTCAACAACGGCTACGACCTGCCGATGGCAGAACAGGCCTTGGAACACGGCGCCGATCTGGTGGCGTTTGGCCGCACCTACATCGCCAACCCCGATCTGGTGGCACGCCTGGCGCAAGGTGGTCCGTTCAACCAGCCCGACAACAAGACCTTCTACGGCGGTGGCGCCAAGGGTTACACCGACTACCCGGCGCTGGCCGCCTGAGGTCGCCGGACATCGCCTTGGCGGGCGCTGCCCGGGTCGCGTTCAACGCAGCCGTGCGTCGGCCTGCACCTGCTGTTTCAACTGCTCGGACAACTGCGCAGCGGCGCGCCGTCCCGCCAGGCCGAAGTCGCTTTTGAACTCGGCAAATTCGGCGGTACCCCTGGCCTGCGTTTGCAAGGTCGTCACCGCCTTGCCCTCGGCGTCGATCACTTCGCAGGTCAGGTGGATGTCGAACCGGGTGGGTGGCCAGGTGAACAGCGAGGGCGAATCGGTGTAGGTCGTGATGCTCGGCGAAAACACGTAGCTCACGCCGAAGCCCGCCAGCGCTTCGCGATCGCTCGCCGATTTCACGACGAACACATCGGCGTACACCGCGCGCAGCGCATCGCGGATCGACTTTTCGAGGTCGCGGTACGGAAAGTAGCTCACCTTGTCACCGCCGCCGCCGGCCGTGATGACTTCCTTTGACCGGTCCGCTTCGGTCATCACGTAGGCGACCTTTTTCGGGTTGAGGCCGGCTTCGTTGCGCACCGGTGTTTCCAGCGGGCTGATGCCGATGGGGTGCGCGCAGGCGGTGAGGATGGCGATCAGCGTCGCTGCCAGAGGAATGCGCCAGAAGTTCTGAAGAGACATGGGTTTCTTTCGTTTCAGGGTTGGACGGCGGTGATGAAAGCGGGATCGGCGTACACGGATTGCAGCAGCGTGCGCACCAGGCGCGGGTATTCGCTCTGGCCCCTGGGCACGGCCACGGCGGCGGCAAAGCTCGATTCAAACTGCGTTCTGGCGCTGTAGATCTTCTCGTGCACGGTCTGGCCGCGCTTGACCACGCTCAGCTTCACGTCCATGAAACCCTCGCCGGTGTTCAGGCCGGACACGTCGATGTCGTTCTTCAGCAGCGTGGCCTCGATGCGGGTGTCGGCCTTCGGGTCGAGCACCCTGAGCTCGGTCAGGTCCGAGCGCAGCGCCTCTTCGAGGTAGCGGGCAAACGAGCCGCCGGGCGCCACGAAGGGCGCGCCGCGCAAGGTGATCCTGTTCACCGGCGCTTCGGGGCTGCGCGGCTGGAACTCACCCACGGCGATCTTGCCGAGCTGGCTCGTCTTGAGGCGGTCGATGCTCGGGTAGTCGGGGCTGTAGGTCGGGGCGACAAACGAGGCGCAGCCAGTCATGGCCACGGCAAGCACGGTCAACAAGGCCATGCGAAGTTTCATGGGAGGTTCCTTTGCTGGTGGGATGCACATGCACCGCGCAGGAATATAGCGAGCGGCCGGCGGCTCGCCGGGAAAGCTCCCCCGGTTTATCCTCGGTGCCATGAAGCTCTACAACTACTTCCGCTCCTCGGCCTCGTTTCGCGTGCGCATCGCGCTTGCACTCAAGGGTCTCGACTTCGACTACCTCCCGGTTCATCTGGCCAAGGGTGAGCACCGGCTGCCGGGCTACGCCGACATCGCGGTCGAAGGCCTGGTGCCGCTGCTCGAACTCGACGATGGCACTCGCCTGACGCAGTCCATGGCCATCATCGAATACCTCGACGAGTTGCACCCCGCACCCCCCTTGTTGCCTGCGGACCCGCTGGGCCGCGCGCGGGTGCGGGCGCTGGCCCAGATCATTGCCTGCGAGATCCATCCGATCAACAACCTGCGCGTGCTCAAGTACCTGAGCAAGGAGCTCAAGGTCGACGAAGACACCAAGAACACCTGGTACCGCCACTGGGTGCGCAGCGGGCTGGAGTCGTTCGAACGCCAGCTGAGCCAGCAGGCGGGCGGCACCCTGTGCTTTGGTGACAGCCCCACCCTGGCCGATTGCTGCCTGGTGCCGCAGATCTTCAACGGCCAGCGGTTCAACGTCGATTTCTCGGGCCTGCCACGCACCATGGCCGCGTTCGATGCCTGCATGAAACTCCCCGCGTTCCAGCAGGCGCAGCCCTCGGCCTGTCCGGACGCCGAAGCCTGATGTTGCCGGTGGCCGACGTCATCCATCCCGACTGGCCTGCGCCGCCGGGCGTGCGCGCGCTCTTCACCTCGCGCGGGGGCGGCGTGTCGGTGGCACCGTTCGACAGCTTCAACCTCGGTGACCATGTGCGCGACGAGCCGCTGGCGGTGGCGGGCAACCGCGACCGGCTGGCCGCGCTCACCTCGCCGGCGCGCCCGGTGTTCCTGCGGCAGGTGCATGGCACGCAGGTGCGGCGACTGGCGCCCGACACGCCCGACGGCTGCGAGGCCGACGCCTGCGTGGTGCAAACGCCCGGCGTGGCCGCGACCATCATGGTGGCCGATTGCCTGCCGGTGCTGTTCGCTCACGCTTCGGGCACAGCGGTCGCTGCGGCTCACGCGGGCTGGCGCGGCCTGGCCGGTGGTGTGCTGGAGGCCACGGCGAGCCAGCTGGGCGATGCGGCCGGCGACGGTGAAGTCATGGCCTGGCTGGGCCCCTGCATCGGACCGCAGGCGTTCGAGGTGGGCGCGGAGGTGTGCGAGGCCTTCGTTGCGCTCGACCCGGGTGCCACGGGGCATTTCTGGCCGACCGGCGAAGGCAGGTTCCTCGCCGATCTCCCGGCGCTGGCACGCCGTCGGTTGCACGCCGTGGGCATCACCAACGTGCACGGCAACGATGGCTCGTCGCCCTGGTGCACGGTGGCCAACCCGTCACGGTTCTTTTCGCACCGGCGCGACGCCGCCGCTCTCGGCAGCACCGGCCGCATGGCCGCCTGCATCTGGATCGACTGAAGGCCCGGCCGCCGGAGCCACGTTGGCCGCCAGCCGGGCCATTTGCGCCGCGTGTTCGGCGGCCTCGCGCGCCTTGATCTGCTTGCGCCGCGCGGGTGTCCTCATCACGTAAACCACGAGGACCACAGGCAGCAAACCGTAAAGAAAAAACGTCACAATGGCTCCGAGGATCGACCCCGTCGTGTTGCTGGCCTCGGCCACCGACATCATCAGAACCACATACATCCAACCAATCACAACCAGGTACACGGCGATCCTTGCAGACCGGGCAAACATGTCAGTCTGCTGGAAGCCGCCACGCAGATACTGGGGAAAACCCGGAACTTTCCCCCGGCGCGGATGATAAGCCGCCGACAAAAACACAGGAGACCAGCATGGCATCGGACAAAACCCCTCCCACCGACTGGCTGGAGAACGCCAACCAGTTCCAGAAGAACCTCGTCGAGCAGTGGACCCAGGTGGCCAAGGCCTTCCCCGGGGCAGCCGCCGCACCGCAACAGGGTTCAACCGACCCATTTGCCGCCTTCAAGGCCTTCATGCCGCAAGCTGGAGCCGCCAACCCCTTCGGCATGGCCATGCCCGCCGGTGCTGCGGGTTTCCCCGGCATGCCGGGGATGCCGGCCATGCCGTCCATGCCCGGCATGGGCGACATGTTCAAGACCGCGTCGGGGCAGCCGGTGAGTTTTGACCCGGCGAAACTGCTCGAGATCCAGAACCAGTACCTCAAGGACGTGACCGGCCTGTGGAACCAGGGCCCCAATGTGAAGCCCGCCGATGACCGCCGCTTCGCCTCCGATGCCTGGGCCAGCAACCCGATGGCGGCCTTCGCGGCAGCGGCTTACCTGCTCAATGCGCGCACCCTCATGGCCCTGGCCGACGCGGTGCAGGGCGATGCCAAGACACGCACCCGCGTGCGTTTCGCGGTGCAGCAGTGGATCGATGCCAGCGCCCCGAGCAACTTTCTGGCCTTCAACGCCGAGGCGCAGAAGAAGGCCATCGACACCCAGGGGGAGAGCATCGCCAAAGGCATGGCCAACCTGCTGCACGACATGAAGCAGGGCCATGTGTCCATGACCGACGAGAGCGTGTTCGAGGTGGGCAAGAACGTGGCCACCACCGAGGGCGCGGTGGTGTTCGAGAACGAGCTGTTCCAGCTGATCGAATACAAGCCGCTCACGCCCAAGGTGTACGAGCGGCCGTTCCTGCTGGTGCCGCCCTGCATCAACAAGTTCTACATCCTCGACCTGCAGCCCGAGAACTCCCTGATTCGTTACTGTGTGGAGCAGGGCCACCGCACCTTCGTGGTGAGCTGGCGCAACCCCGACGAGTCGCTGGCGACCAAGACGTGGGACGCGTACATCGAAGACGCCGTGATCAAGGCGATCGAGGTGACGCAGGACATCACCGGCGCCGAGACGATCAACGCACTGGGCTTCTGTGTGGGCGGCACCATGCTGGGCACGGCGCTGGCCGTGCTGGCTGCGCGCGGTGAAGAGCCGGTGAACTGCGCCACCTTCCTCACCACGCTGCTCGACTTCACCGACACCGGCATCCTCGACGTGTTCATCGACGAGAACTTCGTCAAGTACCGCGAGATGCAGTTTGCCGACGGCGGCCTCATGGCCGGGCGCGACCTGGCCACCACCTTCAGCTTCCTGCGCCCGAACGACCTGGTCTGGAACTACGTGGTGGGCAACTACCTCAAGGGCGAGACGCCGCCACCGTTCGACCTGCTGTACTGGAACTCCGACAGCACCAACCTGCCCGGCCCGTACTACGCGCACTACCTGCGCCAGATGTACCTCGAGAACAACCTGATCAAGCCCGGCAAGATGACGGTGTGCGGCGAGAAGATCGACTTCCGCCAGGTCAAGCTGCCGGTCTACATCTACGGTTCGCGCGAAGACCACATCGTGCCCATCGGGGGCGCCTACGCGAGCACCCAGGTGTTCCCGGGCAAGAAGCGCTTCGTCATGGGCGCTTCGGGCCACATCGCCGGCGTGATCAACCCCGCGAGCAAGAAGAAGCGCAGCCACTGGATCGGCTCGGGCACGAAGTTTCCAAAAGACGTCAACGAGTGGATCGCCAGCGCCGACGAACAAGCGGGCAGCTGGTGGACCGACTGGGCCGCCTGGCTCAAGCCCTACGCCGGCAAACAGATCGCCGCGCCCAAGTCCTACGGCAAAGGCAAGACCTATGCAGCCATCGAACCTGCGCCGGGCCGCTACGTCAAAGCCAAGGCTTGACCCCGAATTTTTTTCAGCACAACAAGGAGCAAACCCATGCAAGACATCGTCATCGTTTCAGCCGCCCGCACCGCCGTCGGCAAGTTTGGCGGCTCGCTCGCCAAGGTGCCTGCCACCGAGCTGGGCAGCATCGTCATCAAGGCCATGCTCGAGCGCAGCGGCCTGAGCGCCGATGTGATCGGTGAGGTGATCATGGGCCAGGTGCTGGCCGCCGGCGTCGGTCAGAACCCGGCTCGCCAGGCCATGATGAAGGCCGGCGTGGCGAAGGAAACGCCGGCGCTCACCATCAACGCGGTGTGCGGCTCCGGCCTCAAGGCCGTGATGCTGGCCGCGCAGGCCGTGGCCTGGGGCGACAGCGAGATCGTGATCGCCGGCGGCCAGGAAAACATGAGCGCCAGCCCGCACGTGCTCAATGGCAGCCGCGACGGCCAGCGCATGGGCGACTGGAAAATGATCGACACCATGATCGTCGACGGCCTGTGGGATGTGTACAACCAGTACCACATGGGCATCACCGCCGAGAACGTGGCCAAGGCCCATGCGATCACGCGCGACATGCAGGATGCATTGGCACTCGGCAGCCAGCAGAAGGCCAGCGCCGCGCAGGACGCCGGCAAATTCAAGGACGAGATCGTCGGCGTGAGCATTCCGCAGCGCAAGGGCGACCCGGTCGTTTTCGACAACGACGAGTTCATCAACAAGAAGACCAGCGCCGAAGCCCTGGCCGGCCTGCGCCCCGCCTTCGACAAGGCAGGCTCGGTGACCGCCGGCAACGCGTCGGGCCTGAACGACGGTGCGGCCGCCGTGATGGTGATGACCGCCAGCAAGGCTGCCGCCCTGGGCCTGACGCCCCTGGCCCGCATCGCCGCCTTCGGCACCAGCGGCCTGGACCCGGCCACCATGGGCATGGGCCCGGTGCCTGCGTCGCAAAAGGCACTGGCGCGCGCCGGCTGGAAAGCGTCCGACGTGGATCTGTTCGAACTCAACGAAGCCTTTGCCGCGCAAGCCTGCGCCGTCAACAAGGCGCTCGACATCGACCCCGCGCGTGTGAACGTGAATGGCGGCGCGATCGCCATCGGCCACCCCATCGGTGCGTCCGGTTGCCGCATCCTGGTCACGCTGCTGCACGAAATGGTCCGCCGCGACGCCAAAAAGGGCGTGGCCGCGTTGTGTATCGGTGGCGGCATGGGGGTTTCCCTCGCGGTCGAACGCTGATTTGCCGGTAGATTCAACAGCCAGTTGCAGGGCCTGGCGCGCCCTGCGATCCAACACGCACAAACCAGAGGAGTACACACAATGAGTCAAAAAGTAGCCTACGTCACCGGCGGCATGGGTGGCATCGGAACGGCCATCTGCCAGCGTCTGCACAAGGAAGGCTTCAAGGTCATCGCCGGTTGCGGCCCCACGCGCGATTTCAAGAAGTGGCTGGACGAACAGCAGGCGCTGGGCTACAGCTTCCACGCGTCGGTCGGCAACGTCGGCGACTGGGCTTCCACCGTGGAAGCCTTCACCAAGACCAAGGCCGAGCACGGCACCATCGACGTGCTGGTGAACAACGCCGGCATCACGCGCGACCGCATGTTCCTGAAGATGTCGCGCGAAGACTGGGACGCCGTCATCGAGACCAACCTGAACTCCATGTTCAACGTGACCAAGCAGGTCGTGGCCGACATGGTGGAGAAGGGCTGGGGCCGCATCATCAACATCTCGTCGGTCAACGGCGAGAAGGGCCAGGCCGGTCAGACCAACTACTCGGCCGCCAAGGCCGGCATGCACGGGTTTTCCATGGCGTTGGCGCAGGAGCTGGCCAACAAGGGTGTCACGGTCAACACCGTGAGCCCGGGCTACATCGGCACCGACATGGTCAAGGCGATCCGCCCCGATGTGCTCGAGAAGATCGTGGCCACCGTGCCGGTCAAGCGCCTGGGTGAGCCCAGCGAAATCGCCTCCATCATTGCCTGGCTGGCCAGCGAAGACGGCGGCTACGCCACCGGCGCCGACTTCTCGGTCAACGGCGGCCTGCACATGGGCTGAACCTGGTGCATCCGCGCGCCGCGCTCGCAGCGGCGAGCGCGCCACCCGATGTCCACCAACCCCGCCGAGGCGGGGTTTTTTGCGGGTGTTTTCGGGTCTTTTTCGGGGCTTCGGGCGCCCGGCCCGACGCCTATATTGCTGCAATGTACAAATCCCTGCCCCTGGAATCCCTGGCACTGCACCAACCGGTGCCGGTGAACATCTGGGACCCCAAGGGTGTGCTGCTGCTGCGCCGCGGCGAGCACATCACCTCGGAGCAGCACCGTGGCCACCTCATGCTGCACACGCCCATGGTGCTGGCCAGCGACTGGCAGGCCCTGAGCTACGGCTACACCGCCGCGCTGGACCGCATGGTGCGTGGCAACGAATCGCTCAGCCGCATCGCCGGCCTCGACGCCCTGGTGCCGCTGCCCGGGCGCATGGAGAGCCGCGACGAGCCAGCGCCCACCGAGGCATGGCCGGACATCCACGCCGCGACGACCACGCTGCTGCACCAGGGCGGTGAAGCCACCCAGTTCATGGAGCGCCTCGAACGGCTGGACACGCGGACCCACAAGCTCTGGCTGGAGCACCCCGACGAGAGCCTCATGGTGCTGGTGCAGCTGCTGTTCGACGTGCACATGCACTACAGCACCACGCACGCCTTGCTCGCCGCTGGTCTGTGTGCCCTGGTTGCCCCGTCGGCGGGCCTGTCCGATGCCGACCTGACCTCGCTGCGGCGTGCGGCCTTGACGATGAACATCGCCATGACGCGGGCGCACGACGACATGGCCCGCCAGGCCGGGCCCTTGTCCGAGCCGCAGCGCAGGACCGTGCGCGAGCATCCGCAGCGCAGCGCCGACCTGTTGCGCCAGCTCGGTGTGGCAGACGCCCGCTGGCTGCAACTGGTGCAGGAACACCACGAGCGTCCGGACGGCCAGGGCTATCCGCTGGGCCAGCCGGTCAACAGCGAGGCCCATCGCCTGCTGCAAATGGCCGACATGTATGTCGCCTGCATCAGTCCGCGCAAGAGCCGGGGCGGACTGCTGTCGCAGCAGGTGGCACGCGAGCTGTACCTCGGCCCCGACCAGCAGCCGGACCCGCTGGGCGCGCTGTTCATCAAGAACATCGGCTTCTACCCGCCGGGCAGCCATGTGCGCCTGGCCAGTGGCGAGGTGGCGGTGGTGGCCCGGCGCGGTGCCAGGGCCAACGCGCCGCTGGTGTTCTCCATCGTCGGGCGCCACGGTCTTCCCCTGGGCGAACCGGCACTGCGCGACACCGCCGACCCGGCCCACGAGGTCAAGGCCAGCCTGGCGCCGGGCGAGGTGAAGGTGACGGTCAACGTGGCCAAACTGCTCGGGCGCTGGTGATACGAGGGGCGCGCGGTACAGTCTCGGGCTGTGACCGCGAGTGACGCCCCCGATGATTGAAGACAGCCCACACCCCACCGACACCCACTCCTGGCGCCTGTCCGTCGCACCGATGATGGATGGGACGGATATTCGAAGAAACTGCAATAAAATCAATATCTTACGATACTTTTATTTATCTCCGTAGCACTGGCGAAGCACTCGTGCAGTGCTGAATGACACTTTTGCCAGGCGAGGGGACATGTGGCCGCCCCTTACGGAGGCAGTACGTTGCGCTGGTGGAACGCTGGGGTGCTGGCTTGCATGTGTTGCTCAGCCTCAATCCGCCTCGGGGTACCCGGGTGAATGGAAGGGTTCGGCCCGATGCAGCTGTCGCTGCCATCTGGTCGGTGGCGGTTCAGCCCATCTGGCGGCTTCCACTCGTTGAATACCGTGTGAAACAACTCCCCAACCTCTACTCCTGACTGGTTCAGAAGATCGACGTGGCTTTAAGTAGACCGCGGCCAGTTGATGGACCAGCCAGTTTCGCGGGCAAGAGCATCAACATCTTCGGGTGTGTCGAGGTCGCGCGTGTAATGTGGGTTGTCCACGGCCCATTTCAGGGTCTCGTTCGGGTGAGCGGCAACCCACCGCCGCAGGCTGGTGCCGGGCGCTGCGAGCAGATCTGCACGTACTGCTGCATCAAACATGACCGGATGACCCGGCACCCCGCCTACCATGGGTATCAACACATGGAAGTTTGGCGGACAGCCCTTGAACGCAGCACATACCGCGCCGATATCGTCAGCATTTATTAAGGGCTGATCGGCCAACAACACCATCACGGCCTGCGTGTCGCTATCCAGTGCCTGCAAGCCGACTTGTAGCGAAGTGGCTGTGTCTTCTTCGGGCGATGGATTGACCACCTGTCCCGTCATCAACTTCGCAGGCCATTGAGCAACGTGGGCCTGGATATCGGCGGCATGGTGACCAAGCACAAGCACGCACCTGTGGAATCCCACGCTACAAATTGAGTGCATCAGGCGCTCCAGCAGAGTCTGGCCCTGTACCTCCAGCAAGCACTTGGCCCGCCGTCCCATACGCTGCCCCGCGCCAGCTGCCAGTACGAGAACACTGACGCGCTTGCAGTGCTTGGCCGGAGTTTTCACCGCGAATCGGAGAGAGATAAGCAGGTCGAGCCAGACTGCATGGATGTGCCATCAGCGAGTGTGTTCTTGGCGTGCGTCACGTCCATGTCGCGCGGCAGCGGAACGCCGTTCTTTACCGCCAACACCTCCGCCATGATGCTGACTGCGATTTCGGGTGGCGTCTTGCTGCCGATGTAGATGCCGATCGGCCCGCGCAGGCGCGCCAGGCGCTCGACCGTCTGCTCGAAGTGTTCGATCATGCGGGCATGGCGCGCCTCGTTGTTGCGCCGCGAGCCAATGGCGCCTATGTAGAAGGCCTCGGTGTCCAGCGCTTCGAGTAGGGCAAGGTCGTCGAGCTTGGGGTCGTGCGTGAGCGCGATCACGCAGCTGCGCCGGTCAACTTTGTAATCGTGCACCACGTCGTCGGGCATGCCGGTGAGCAGCGTCACACCGGGGACCGACCAGGACGCGCGGTACTCCTCGCGCGGGTCGCACACGGTGACGGCAAAGCCGCTGAACACGGCCATGGTGGCCAGGTACTCGGTGAGCTGGCCGGCGCCAATCAGCAGCATGCGGTATTCGGGGCCGAAGGTGTTAGCCAGCACATCACCGTCGTCGATCAGGGGTGAAGGCGCATTGACCTCGATCAGCTCAACCTGACCGTCGGCGATCCCGGAGCGCCGCTGGACCATGCGGCCATCGGCGAGCGACTGCACCAGCGTGAGCAGCGAGGCCGCCTCGGGGTTGAATTCGAGCACCAGCTCCAGCGTGCCGCCACACGGTAGACCGAAGCGGTGGGCTTCGTCGGCGCTAACGCCATACTTCACGCGCTGCGGCGTGCTGTCCGGAATGTCGTGTGTGATACCCGCCACGGGCGCGGCAGCGCTGGCCTGGTGGGAGCGGCTGTAGCGGTAGATCAGGTCGTCTTCGATGCAGCCCCCCGAGACCGAGCCGGCCACGGCGCCGTTCTCGCACAGCGCCATGATCGAGCCCACTGGACGCGGTGACGAGCCCCAGGTGCGCACCACGGTGGCGAGCAGGGCGCGCTGCCCCTTGGCGCGCCAGCCGTGCAGCGTGCGCAGGACGGTCAGGTCGAGATTTTCCATTTGCGTTTCCGTCGGGGTTGCCCCCGTGCTCCGTTCTCACCCGATCACGAACCGGGACGGCCCCCGGTGCCTCTCAGGTCAGCGCCAGTGCCATGGCAGGGAAGAGGGCGATCAGCAGCAAAACGACCAGCATCACGATCACGTAGGGCATGGTGCCGGCGAATATGCTTTCCACCGACACCTTGGGGTCGTTGAGGGTGGACTTGACGGTGAACACCGAGATGCCAAAGGGCGGCGTGAGCAGACCGATCTCCACCGCGATGACAGTAATGATGCCGAAGTGGATCAGGTTGAAGCCGAGACTTTCAGCAATCGGCACTGCCACCGGCGTCATGATCAACAAGATGGAACTCGAATCCAGGATCATGCCGAGCAACAGCAGGATCACCACATACAGGAACAGGAAGCCGTAAGGACCCAGGCCTGCGTCCTGCACCAGGTCGCTGATGGCCATGGGCACGCCGGCCACCGACAACATGCGGCTGTAGAAGCCCGCTGCCACCAGCAGTATCAGGATGCCGACCGATACCGAGCCGGTTTCGGTGAGCACGCGCCACAGGTTGCCACCGCCCAACCTGCGCCTCAGGATGGCTATGACGAGGGCGCCGAAAGCGCCCACGCCACCGGCTTCGGTGGGCGTGAAGAAGCCCGAATACAGACCGCCCAGCACCAGTGCCACGAGGGCGGCAATGGGCACCAGCTTAGCCAGCATCTCGGCGGTGGTGAGCAGGCGCGCGGTGCTGCGCTCGGCGGCCAGCTGGGCATGACGCTTGAGGTCGAACACCAGGCCGGGCGCGAACCTGGCCATCAGCATGATGATCACGGCGAAGGCTGCCGCCATGGAGAAGCCTGGGATGATGCCGGCGATGAACAGGGTGCCGATGGACTGCTCGGCCAGCACGCCGTAGATGATGAGCAGCAGGCTGGGTGGAATCATCATGCCCAGCACCGAGCTGCCTGCCACAGTGCCGGCGGCAAAGCTGGCGCGGTAGCCATGACTCACCATCTCTGGCACAGCCACGCGGGTGAACACGGCCGCGGAAGCAATGGACACGCCGGTGACCGCCGCAAACACTGTGTTGGCGGCCACGGTGGCCACGCCTAGGCCGCCGCGCAGGCGCCTCAGCAGGGTTTCGGCCACATCGAACGTGTCCTTGCCGACGTTGGATATCGAGACAAGCAGCCCCATCAGAACGAAAAGCGGGATGGTGGCAAAGATGTAGTCGGCCACGCCGTTGTAGGCCGAGAGGTACATGAGCCGCATGGCCATGTCCATGTCTTCGCGAATGAGCCATATGCCGGCAAAACCGACGGCTGTGAGAGCCACCGCGATGTGCAGACCGAACAACACCAGAAACACCAGGGCTCCAATCAGGAGTCCGCCCATGGTCAGTTCGCTCATGCCTGCGCTCCGTTAAAAGGGGGTTGGCGCAGTAGCGAAGGAATGCAGGCGAGATAGGCCACGGCAGCGGCCACCGAGCCCAGCACGATGAGGGCGCGAAACGGCCAGGTGACCACTGTGAGGACACCCTGCACGCCGAAGTATTCGTGGATTTTTATGGCCTCGACCAACTCGGGCCAGGCGATGATGGCCAGCGCGAAGAACAGCAGCGCGCCGACAACGACGTTGAACACCTCCAGTGCCTTGAAGGCGGCTGGGGAGCGTTTGCCGATGATGCGCAGCAGGAAGTCGCTGCGGGTCATGCGGCCAGAGCAGATGGCCGCGGCCAGCTGCAGGAAGACGATGGAGGCCACCGAGCGGGCGGCGAATTCGGCCACTCCGGTGATGGGCGCGTCAAAGAAGTTGCGACCCAGCACGTCGGCCACGATCAGCAGCATCATGAGAAAAATCCACACCGTTCCCACGGCGGCGAGCACGTTAGCCACGCCTTGAAGGGGGTTGGTGAGGCCGGCGACCACGGGGGTTTCGCTGGCGAAGTCGGGTTCTTTGTGCACAGATCACCTGTGAAGGCTGGAAGAAACGCCACCCGGCAGCGCTTCAGCGCCACCGGGTGGAGAAGACGGGCCAGGGCCGGTCAGCGGTTCTGCAGGTCCCAGTCGCGCAGTGGCTTCACACCACGGGCCCGCAGTTCGTCGAAGTAAGCCTTGAGGACCTGCTTGCCCGCGTCGCCAGTGCCCTGCAGCCAGGGCGCCACGATGTTGGGCAGGCCGTTGACCCACTTGGTCTTCTCGGCCTGGGGCAGGTCGGTGATCTGCAGGCCGGCGGCCTTCATGGTTTCAAGGGCGGCGTTGGCGGTCTTGGTGACGTGTTTGCCGTGCGCGATCGATGTAGCCTTGCCGGCTTTCAGCATCGCGTCCTGCACTTCCTTGGGCAGGCCGTCGAACACCTTTTTGTTCACCGCCACGCTGCCGAAGTACATAGAGCCGATATCGATTCGGGTGAGGTGCTTTGCCACCTCATACACGCGGGCTGGGCCGATACCGCTGGCAAACGACATGGCGCCGTCAGTGACACCGGTCTGGATGTTGGTGTAGTAAGTGGTCAGCGCGCCGTCCACCGGCGTGGCGCCAGTCTCGCGCAGCCAGTTGGCCGAGGTGCCTGGTGCGTTGATGCGCTTGTTCTTCAGGCTGGCCATGTCCTTCACTGGGAAGGTGGCATAGATGTCGTAGCTGTCGGTGATCAGTGACGACAGCGGGATCATGTTTTGCGCCGTCCAGCTGTCACGCAGCGCAGGCACGGTGGCGTTGAGCTTGTCGAAGATTTCGATGAGTTGTTCGTGGTTGGTGGTGGCGAATGGGGTGAAGTAGGTCACGTTCTGCAGTGGCATGGCGGAGTTCTCCCACACCGTGCCGACCATGCCCACGTCCACGATGCCGTCGCGCACGGCGGCGCGGGTGTCGGTGAACTTGTAGAGCGTACCGCCGTAGTTCTCGCGCCAGCGCACCTCGTACTTGGCACCGCCTTCTTTGAGCAAACGGTCCACCTCGGGCTGGAAAACTTCCTTCATGGCGAAGGCCCAGATGTTGGTGGTGGGGTGGCTTGATCCGATGTTGACCGTGACGCGCTGCTGCGCCAGGGCGGATCCGACGGTCATCGTTGCGCCCATGGCTACCAGGGTTGCGAATGCGATTTTCTTGAGTTTCATGTTGTCTCCTCGGTGGGTATGGTGGCTACAGGTTCAGCCGGGTGGGTAAGTCACCGGTGCCCCCGCACCGGCTTCATCAAAAAAGTGAATCGATCAGCGCAGCGCCCGGCGCTTGCGCGTGCTCCCGGTGGTGTCGGCAAACAGGTCGCGGCTGCCGTTCAGGTAGGCGCGCACACGGTCTCGCACTAGGTGTTCGTCGTAGCCCTCGTGGGCGCTTTCGCTGTAGACGTCCTGCGCGTAGATCCAGCGGCGCATGGAGATGTAGAAGAAACCGCCGTGCAGACCCATGAGCAGTTCCATCTCGCGCTCGCTGGGCTTGGCGCGGCTGACCACGCCGCGATGGCGGCGGGTCTCGCGGATCAGGCGCGGGAATAGCCGCACGCGCAGCATGGCAAAGAAGCGGTCGGTGATGGTGTGGTCTGTCAGCCCCGAAAACACCAGGATGCGCACAAACTCCTGTGAGAGCGTGATCGTCACGTACTCCCAGTAGAAGGCGGTTAGCTTGTCTTCCACCGGCATGTCCGGGTCGTCGAGCAGGGCGTCCCACTCGGCGCGCCAGCGACCTTCGAACACTTCGAGGTAGACACGGTCCACCAGCGCCTGCTTTGTGGGGAAGTAGTGGTAGAGCAGGGCGTGGGTCACGCCGATACTTTTGGCCAGGTCGCGCAGCTGGCCGTTGAAGCCGTGGACCGAGAAAAACTGAATGGCGCTGTCGAGGATCTGGCGCTCGCGCTCGACCACACCCATGCGCCGGCGGGCCGGGGCTTTAGCTGCTGGTTTCCCGGCTTCCTTCTCCCTGTCAGGGTTTGTCTGGATGCGCACGCTATTTACCGATCGGTCAATGATTCGTACCATTGTTAACCGACTGGTAAACAAAAACACCCGTGAAAACCCGAGGATTCAAGGTATGGAATTGACTGGAGACATCCTGATCGGCGCGCCGCGCGAGAAGGTCTGGGCTGGGCTCAATGATCCTGAGATCTTGACCCGATGCATCCCTGGCTGCGAAAGCATGGAAGCCACCAGCCCGACCGAGCGCACGGCCCGCGTGGCCGTGAAGGTGGGTCCGGTGCGTGCACGCTTCGTGGGCCATGTGCGCATGGAAGACATCCGCCCCAACGAAGGCTGCGTATTGCGTTTTCAGGGCTCGGGCGGCGCAGCCGGTATGGCCAAGGGCCATTCGAACGTGGAGCTTACCGACGAGGCAGGCGGCACACGCCTGCGCTACACGGCGCAGGCTGCCATCGGGGGCAAGCTGGGTCAGGTGGGCGGCCGCATGATTGACGCCGCTTCCAAGCAGATGGCCGACCAGTTCTTCACCGCGTTCAACGAGCAGATGGTTGGTGTGCCCGTGGTGGAGGCTGAGCTCGAGCAGGCTGCGGAGACCGCAGCTGCGCCCAGCCCCACCGCTGCGCCGTCGCCCGCTTTCGTGCCGCGCTCCATTCAGAGGCCCCAGCCAGCTACCAGCGGTGAAGGGGTGCGCGTCTTGTGGTTCGTGCTGGGCGCACTGTCCACTGGCTTCGGCGTGTGGATCGCATCCCTGTTGACTTCTTGAGGACACCCCCATGAAAGCCGCTGCCTTCGACTACGTCAAGCCCGCCTCCATCGACAAAGTGATTTCCCTGTTGCAGGAGCACGGAGACGACGCCCGCCTGCTCGCCGGCGGCCAGACACTGATGGCCACCCTGAATATGCGGCTGTCCGAGCCGCAGCTGGTGGTCGACATCACCGGTATCGAATCCCTGCGTGGCATCAGCGTGCAGGGCCATGTTCTGCGCATCGGCGCGCTGGCCACGCACACTGATATCGAGTTCAGCCCGCTAGTGGCGAGCCACGCGCCGCTGCTCAAGGCGGCGGCGCCCCACATCGCGCACCGCGCCATCCGCAACAGCGGCACCTGGGGTGGCTCTATCGCTTACGCCGATCCGGCGGCCGAGTGGCCCACCTGCCTGCTTGCGCTGGGCGGTACCGTGGTCGCGCGCGGGCCGAAAGGCGAGCGACGCATTGCGGCCGACGACTTCTTCACCGGCCTCTACAGCACCGCGCTGCAACCTGACGAACTGCTGGTTGCATGCGAGATCCCGCTGGCCGGCTCCGACCACTGGTTCGGCTTCAGTGAGCTGGCTCGCCGCCACGGCGACTACGCCATCGTGGGCATGGCTGCCACCGCCCGCCGTGACGGTGTGACGCTGCGCGGCCTGCGCATCGTGCTGCTGGGTGTGGACGCCACGCCGGTGCGAGCCCGCCAGACCGAAACGCTGCTGAACGGTCGCACGCTGGACCTGGCTTCAGTGACCCAGGCAATGGCCAGCCTGCGCAGCGAGATCGATCCTCTGCCCGACCTGACCAACACCCCCGACACGAAGCGCCATCTGGCCGGTGTACTGCTGCAGCGCATGCTGCCTGTCGTCGCTGCTGTCTAAGCTTTCAAGGAACCCCCCATGGCTGACCTCTACCACATCAAAGTCACTGTCAACGGAAAGCCTCACCAGTGCAGCGTGCAACCGCGTACTCACCTGGTGGATTTTTTGCGTGAGGATCTCGGTCTTAAGGGCAGCCACCTCGGCTGCGAACACGGCGTGTGTGGCGCCTGCACAGTCGAACTCAACGGCCAGATCGTGCGCGGCTGCCTCACCTTGGCCGTGCAGGCAGATGGTGGTCAGGTGCAGACCATCGAAGGTGTGAGCGCCTCTGGTGTCATCCGCGATCTGCAAGACGCCTTTGTGCGACGCAACGCACTGCAATGTGGCTTCTGCACCTCAGGCATGTTGATGGCGGCCAAAGAGCTGGTGGAGCAGATGCCCAACGCCAACCGTGCAGAGGTGCGCGAATGGATCTCGGGCAACTATTGCCGCTGTACCGGTTACCACGCCATCGTGGACGCGATTTGCGCCGTGCTGCAACAACGTAAGGAGATCGCATGAAGCGCGACACCGTCAATCTGGAGCCTGGCGTCGACCACAGCCGCCCGCTGACCCCGGTCAATGATGACCAGCGCTATATCGGCGTCTCGGTGCCGCGAGGCGGTATCGAGCGGCTGACTCAGGGTCTGGGGCAGTACCTCGACGATATCGAATTGCCTCGTATGGCCCATGTGGTGTTTTGGCGCAGCCCTGTGGCGCACATGCGCATCAACTCGGTCAACGCCGACTTTGCGCGCGCCATGCCCGGCGTGTTGCTGGTGGCCGACGGGCACGACCTAGCCAAGATTTGCAAACCGTGGGTGGCCACGCTGGGTCACCTCGCTGGCATGAAGTCAGCACCGCAGTACGCGCTGGCGCTTGAGCGCGCCTGCTGGCAGGGAGAGCCGGTGGTGGCCGTGGTGGCTGAGACCCGAGCCGAGGCTGAGGACGCATTGGCGTATATCGAAGTGGACTGGGAGGAACTGCCCGCAGCCACCGATATGCTCACCGCGCTGGACCCGGCCACGCCACTGATCCACCCCGAGCTTGGCGACAACTTGTGCTTCACCCGCACACTGGACGTAGGGCAGGTCGACAAGACCTTCGCAGATGCTGACGTTGTGGCCGACATCGACTTTGAGTTTGGCCGCCACACCGGCGTGACACTGGAGCCGCGCGCTCAGATTGCGCACTGGAGCCCGGCTGACCGGCGCCTAACCGTGCACCACTCGTGTCAGGCGCCGCACATGATGCAAGACCTTTACGGACGCCAGTTTGGCTTGCCGGCCAGCGCCATCCGGGTGGTTTGCAAGGACGTTGGCGGCTCCTTCGGTATCAAGGTCCACGCGTACCCCGACGACTTCGCCACCGTGGCGCTGTCCATCATGTTGGGCCGTCCGGTGAAGTTCGTGGGCGACCGGCTGGAGAGCTTCACCAGCGATATCCACGCGCGGCACCACGCCATCAAGGCGCGCATCGCGGTCAACCGCGATGGAGAGATTCTCGGCTTCGATATGCAGGACCTCACCGGCATCGGTCCGTACTCCATGTTCCCGCGCACTAGCGCTATCGAAGGCAACCAGGTGGTCAACCTGGTGGGCGGCCCCTACAAGCACAAGCACTACCGCGCGAAGCTCGACGTGGTATTCCAGAACAAGACACCCACCTGCCAGTATCGCGGCGTGGGCCACCCTATCGCCTGCGCCGTGACCGAGGCGCTGGTGGACCTGGCCGCGCAGAAGATCGGCATGGACCCCTTACTGATCCGCGAACTCAACGTGATCCCAGACGACGCCTACCCCACTGTTGGCATCTCTGGCATCAAGCTGGAGATCCTGTCGCACCAGGCGAGCCTGAAAAAACTGCGCGAGCTCATGGACTACGACGTGTTGCGCGCCGAGCAGGCTTCGCTGCGGGCACAGGGCATTCATAGGGGGATCGGTTTTGCCACGGTGATCGAGCTCACCAACCCGAGCGCCGCGTTCTACGGTGTGGGTGGCGCGCGCATCGCCTCACAAGACGGCGCCACGGTGCGGCTGGACCCCGAGGGCCACATTACAGTGCTCATCGGCGTGGGAGAACAGGGTCAGGGTACCGAGGGCATCTACCAGCAGATAGCGGCAGACGCGGTCGGTGTGGACATCAGTAAGGTACGCGTGGTCACGGGCGACACAGACGCTACTCCATACGGCGGAGGCACATGGGCCTCGCGCGGTGCCGGCATTGGCGGCGAGGCCGTTCTGCTGGCAGGGCAGGCGCTGAGAGAAAACATCTTGAAGGTGGCAGCCATCATCCTTAAGCGCGAGCTCAATACTTTGGCGGTGCACCGCGACAGAGTTGTCGATGCCAGCACCAGCGAAGAGCTCTTGCCGTTGACTGAATTGGGCCGTATCGCCTATTTCCGCTCCGATACGCTGCCGGCCGAGTTCACGCCCGAGCTAATGGTCACGCGGCACTACGCACAGCGCGACTTCCCGTTCATCTTCACCAATGGCGTGCAGGCGTCCTATGTAGAAGTTGACCCCGATACCGGTTTTGTGAAGCTGCTCAAACACTGGGCAGTGGAAGACTGCGGCCGGGTGCTCAACCCGATGCTGGTGGATGAGCAGATGCGCGGCGCTATCGTGCAAGGCATTGGTGGTGCGCTGCTGGAGGAGTGTCTCTACGACGACTCCGGTCTCATGATCAACGCCAGCATGGCCGACTACCTGGTACCCATGTCGGCAGAGATGCCTGACATTGAGGTAGCCCATATCCAGACGCCAACCACCACCTCGAAGCTGGGCGCAAAGGGAGCAGGCGAGGCAGGCACAGCTGGAGCACCTGCTGCTGTGATGAACGCCATCAATGACGCACTTTCGCCTTTTGACGCGCATGTTCACTCTCAGCCCATCACACCGCAGAAGGTATTGCGTGCTCTGGGCAAGGTGGCTTGACTGTGCTCATGAGCACTCAAAGGTATGCCGAGTTAACTGAGCAGATTGCGGCAGCCTTTGCTGATTTTCGAGTTCCGACGCTTTCGAGATAAGACAGACACCATGAGCATTTCAAATATTCACCACTTCATCAACGGCCAGACCGCCGCTGGCAGCGCCCAGCGCGCGCAGGACGTGTTCAACCCCGCCACTGGTGCCGTCAGTGCCCGCGTGGCGCTGGCCAATGCCGCCGATGTGGACGCGGCGGTGGCCGCGGCGCAGGCCGCGTTCCCGGCTTGGGCCGACACGCCGCCGATCCGCCGTGCGCGGGTCATGTTCAAGTTCCTCGAGCTGGTGAACCAGCGCAAGGACGACCTCGCCCGCCTGATCACGCTGGAGCACGGCAAGGTGTTCACCGACGCGCAAGGCGAGGTGGCACGCGGCATTGACATCATCGAGTTCGCCTGTGGCATCCCGCAGCTGCTCAAGGGTGACTTCACCGACCAGGTCTCCACTGGCATGGACAACTGGACCATTCGCCAGCCGCTGGGCGTGGTCGCCGGCATCACGCCGTTCAACTTCCCCGTCATGGTGCCCATGTGGATGTTCCCGGTGGCGATTGCCGCAGGCAACAGCTTCATCTTGAAGCCCAGCCCGATCGACCCCTCGCCGGCGCTGCTCATGGGCGAGCTGCTCAAGCAGGCCGGCCTGCCCGATGGCGTGTTCAACGTGGTGCAGGGCGACAAGGAGGCGGTGGACGCGCTGCTGGTGCACCCGGACGTGAAGGCCGTCAGCTTCGTCGGCTCCACACCCATTGCGAACTACATTTACGAGACCGGCGCCCACCATGGCAAGCGCGTGCAGGCCCTGGGCGGCGCCAAGAACCACATGGTGGTGATGCCCGACGCCGACCTCGACCAGGCCGTGGACGCACTGATCGGCGCGGCCTACGGCTCGGCCGGCGAGCGCTGCATGGCGATCTCGGTGGCGGTGCTGGTGGGCGACGTGGGCGACAAGATCATGCCGATGCTCAAGAAACGGGCCGAGGCGCTCAAGATCAAGAATGGTCTGGAGCTCGACGCCGAGATGGGCCCCATCGTGACCCGTGTGGCTCACGAGCGCATCACTGGCTACATTGAAGCCGGAGAGAAAGAAGGCGCGAAGCTTCTGGTCGATGGCCGCAGCTTCCAGGGCAAGGCCGCTGGCGCGGGCTGCGAGGCCGGCTTCTGGATGGGCGGCACGCTGTTCGACCACGTCACCTCCAGCATGCGCATCTACAGGGAAGAGGTCTTCGGCCCGGTGCTCAGCTGCGTGCGGGCCAAGGATTTCACCGAAGCGGTGCAGCTCATCAACGACCACGAGTTCGGCAACGGCACCAGCTGCTTCACCCGCGACGGCAACGTGGCGCGCGAATTCGCGCGGCGCATCCAGGTCGGCATGGTGGGCATCAACGTGCCCATCCCCGTGCCCATGGCCTGGCAGGGTTTTGGTGGCTGGAAGAAGAGCCTGTTTGGCGACATGCACGCCTACGGCGAAGAGGGCGTGCGCTTCTACACCAAGCAGAAATCGATCATGCAGCGCTGGCCTGAATCGATTGCGAAGGGCGCCGAGTTCGTGATGCCGACGGCGAAGTAGCTTTGACACCTGATTCTGAATCGGGCGGCACCTCTACAGGCTAATGGTCGATGAGGGGGTGTCAGGGTGTCACCACTAGCCAAGCATTTCGCATGCTGCTCCCCCATCGTCGAAGGAGCTAAGGATAGGAAGCGGCCCACTCTAGGGATGGTGTTCAAAACCCCGTGTAGTTCCCGATGGCGTGAAGGCCAGCGA
>NZ_JAUCZG010000005.1 GCF_030373225.1 Hydrogenophaga sp.
GATACCGCACTGGCATGCAAGACTAATGCCAGTTATTTACGGGACAGGACACTAGGCCCAGGGTTCGATGTGGGCGCGGCGCAGGTCGTCCTGCAGGGCGGCGGCCTGGGTCACGGGGGTGGTTTCGGGCAGGGTCACGATGACCACGCGGGTGAGGCTGGCGTCCTGCAGGCGCATGAGCGGTGTGACGATGTGCAGGCCGCTGGCTGCGCTGCCGTCGGCCCTGGTTTCGTATTGCTGCGTCATCTGGCGGTGGTAGGCGCCGGTGGCGTCCATCAGCAGCAGGCTGTGGCCGGTGGGTGCGGTGTCGAGCACCACAAAGGCGCTGCGCGCGGTGTTGACCACGCGGCTGAAGGCGTGGAACACGGCCACTTCTTCGGTGCAGGGGGACTGCAGGTCTTCCAGCAGCAGGGCGCGGCCTTGTTCGTCGAGGTCACGGCCTTTGCTGGCCATGATCTTGGCGATGTAGGCCTCGGTCTCGGCCTTGGGGTCGATGCGCCCGACCTTCAGGCCTTCCAGGCTGCCGTTCAGGGTGTCGGCCACGTGCGCGGCCGGGTCGGTGGTGGTGAGGTGCACGCTGTGCCCGCGCTGCACCAGCCCCACGGCCAGCGCAGCAGCGATGGTGGTCTTGCCGACGCCGCCCTTGCCCATGACCATGATCAGGCCGTGGCCCACGGCGGCGAGTTCGTCGGCCATGCGGCTCAGGGGTTCGGCGGGCAATGCGGAAGTCCGTTCGGGTTGAGCTTGTCGAAACCTTGCCGGCCCTTCGACAGGCTCAGGGTGAACGGGGTGGGTGGGCCCTTCGACAGGCTCAGGGCGAACGGGGTGGGGCTCGGGGCGAACGGGGCCACCCAGCAGCGCGCGCAGCGCCGGCAGGCCGACGGTGTCGAAGGCGCGCAGCGGCACCTCGTCGCGCGGCAGCTGTGCCAGCGCGGCGGGCATGGTGGCCATGGCGTCCATGCCCATGGCCTCGATGGCGTGGGCAATCGGGTCGCCCGGGTCGGTGGCGTGGAACACCCCGTTGATGGCCAGGCGCTGGTTGGCCAGGCCCAGGCTGCGCAGCTCGTCGGCGGTGCGCGCGGCTTCCTGCATGGGGCGCGGGTCGGGCCGTGTGACCAGCACCACGGTGGTCAGGGCCGGGTCGCTCAGGGCTTTCAGCGCGGCGTTGAAGCGCGCTTCCTGCATCTTCAGGCCGGAGTGCGGGCCCAGGCACGAGGCACCGCGGTCGTTGTCGGCCAGGAAGCCGCTCCAGGCCTTGGGCAGGCTGAGCAGGCGCAGGGTGTGGCCGGTGGGCGCGGTGTCGAACACCACATGGTCGTACCGCTGCCCGGTATCGGCATGGGCATCGCCTTCGTTCGCCAGCAGCGCGGCGAACTCGTCGAAGGCCGCGATCTCGGTGGTGCAGGCACCCGAGAGCTGTTCGCGCACCGTGTGGCGTTCTGCCTGCGAGGCATTGGCACCGAGCTGCGCCAGCACCCGCAGGCGGTAGGCCTCGGCAGCGGCGTCGGGGTCGATGTTGATCACCGACAGGCCGGGCACGCCGGGCACATCCACCGGCTGGTTCGACAGGGTGATGCCCAGCATGTCATCGAGGTTGGACGCGGCGTCGGTGCTGACCAGCAGCACGCGCTGGCCCGCGTCGGCCAGGGCGATGGCGGTGGCGGTGGACAGTGAGGTCTTGCCCACCCCGCCCTTGCCGGTGAAGAACAGGAATCGGGTGGGTGCGGTGGTGAAGCCTGGTGGCTTGTGCGTGTTCATGTACCCAGCATGTCACCAAACCACCCGGCGCGCCCTGATGCGCATCAAGTCGGGGCCTGCCAGCGCGGCCCTCACCCGGGCGGCAGCGTCACCGTCACCGCCAGCCCCGGCTTGGCATTGCGCACCGCAAACGTGCCGCCGTGGGCCTGCGCCACCAGCCGGCAGAGGTAGAGGCCCAGACCGACGCCGCCGGCGTTGCGGGTGCGGGCGGTATCGGGGCGGAAGAAGGCCTGTGCCAGGTGGGGCAGCTGGTCCTCGGGCACGCCGGGGCCGTGGTCGCGCACTTCCAGTTCGATGCCCTGCCCGGCTTCGCCATGGCGGCGGATGTGCAGTTCCACCGGCAACGGCGCCTCGGCGCTGTGGCGCAGGGCGTTGCCCAGCAGGTTGCGCAGCAGCAGCTTCACGCGGATGCGGTCCAGCGGCGGCAGCGGCAGGTGGGGTGCGGCGTGCAGGCGGATCTGCTGTGCCGACGGCTGGGAGGTGGCGAGTTCGTCGATGACTTCTTGCGCCAGCGCGCCCGCGTCGGTGGGTTCGCGGTGCAGCGCGGCGTGTCGGCCCGCCAGGCGTTCGCTCTCCAGCAGGTCGCTGATGAGCCGGGCCATCTCGGCCAGGTCGCGCAGCAGGGCTTCGCGCTGCGGCGCAAGCTCAGCGCTGTCGGGCAGCAGCTCGGTGTTGAGCCGCGCGCGGGTGAGCGGGCTGCGCAGTTCATGGCTGATGGCCAGCAGCAGCGCGCGCTGGGCTTCGAGCATCTGGTGGATGTCGTGGCCCATGGTGTTGATGGTGGTGGCCAGCTCGCCGAGCTCGTCGTGGCGGCGCGACGCAGGCAAGGTGATGGGCTGACCGAATTCGCCCGCACCGAAGCGCATGGCGCCCGCGCGGATGTCGTCGAGCGGGCGCAGCAGCCGGTGCACATACCAACCGGCCAGTCCCGTCATGAGCAGCAGGGCGGCCAGGGCCAGCCCCAGGAAGCGGGGACGGCGCTCGAAGGCGGTGTCGTTCAGGCCGAAGCCGATGGTGTGGCCGTCGGCACTGGTTCGTTGCAGCAGTGGGTCCCAGTCCCGGTCGTCGCCCCAGTCGTGGCGGTTGTCGTCGCGCTGGCGCTGGCGCGGTCCGCGCGGGCCATCGGCTTCTGCGTGCGAACGCCAGTTCACCCGGGGGCCGCTGATGTCGATGGTGATCACCGGCAGGCGCGCCACGATGGCCTGCGCGCGCGCCACCTCGGGCGTGCCGGTCGGGGCCACATCGTCGGCCAGCCGGCTCACGTAGTCCATGAGCAGCGGGCGCGCGGCATCGCGCCAGCCCAGCGAGAACGCCTTTTGTGCGCCGCCGATGAAGATGAAGGCGACCGACAGGGCCAGCAGCAGGAACACCGCCAGCAGGCGCAGCTTGATGGAGTGGCGCAGGCGGCGCAGCCAGCTCATGGCGTGGTCGGTCCGAGGCGGCGCAGCGCGAGCGAATAGCCGGCGTTGCGCAGCGTCTTGATGCAGTCCAGCGGCTCGAGCTTCTTGCGCAGGCGGCTCACCACGATGTCCACCGCGCGGGTGTAGAGCTCGGCTTCGTGGCCGCGCAGCTGGTTCAGGATGTCGTCGCGGCTGAACACGCGTCCGCTGTCGCGGGCCAGCAGGTGCAGCAGGTCGAACTCGGTGCCGGTGAGCTCCACCACCTCACCCTGGCGCAGCACGCTGCGCCGCGCAGGGTCGATCGTGAGACCTTCGAAGGCCAGCACGTCGGGTGCCGGTGCACCGTTGACCGGGCCGTTGTGGCCATGGCGACGGCGCAGCAGGGTCTGGATGTGGGCCACGAGTTCGCGCGGCTCGAAAGGTTTGGGCAAATAGGCGTCGGCGCCCAGCTCCAGGCCCACCACACGGTCCATCACGTCGCCACGAGCGGTGAGCATGACGATGGGGATGTCGCTTTCCTTGCGGATGGTGCGGCAGAGTTCGAAGCCGTCCATCTCGGGCAGCATCACGTCGAGGATGGCGGCCTCGAACACGCCGCTGCGCAGGCGCGCAAGCCCTTCGCTGGGCTTGAGCGCCTGGGTGAGTTCGAGTTCGAACCGTTGAAAGTAGGTTTTCAGCGGTGGCCCGAGCTGTTCGTCGTCGTCAATCAGCAATACACGGTGCATGCGGCATTCTCACACTGAGGTGGCCGCAGGCCCATCGCGCAAGGCTCTGTGACGCAGGATCAGCTGGCGCAGCCGCTGCTGGGCCCGGGCGTCCAGACCGTCGAAGCGGTCAGCCACCGACAGGATGGCCGGCAGCGTGAGCAGTGCCTCCTGGGGTTGTCGGCGCGACAGGCTGGCCCACAGGCCAAGCGCGTGTTCGCGGTCGAAGCGCGGCCCCCACACCAGGGCCAGCAGTTCGTCGTGCGGGTCGTCCACACCGGCCAGCAGCGCGGGACCATGGTCCCGCAGCCGCCGGGCGATGGGCAACAGTTGTGGCGACATGCCGCTCAAGCGGTTCAGCCGCGCGAGAACCAGCCCTTGCGCTTCTGCATCATCTCGCGCACCTCGGCCTGCTGGGTCGGGTTGAGGCTGTCGTAGAAATCGGCCAGCGCATTGATCACCTCGGGGCTGCTCACCTGCACCACGCGGGTTTTTTCGTCGAGCAGGCTCAGGGCACGGGCGCGGTCGAACTTTTCACCCGCCACCAGCTGCCGGACCTCGGCGCGCGGGTCGGTGGTCTGGCCCATGAAGGCGGTGCGCTGGGCCTGCAGCTTGTCGGCCAGCACGCCGAGTTTCTGTTGCTGCTCGGCGGTGAGGTCGAGCTTCTTCGTCACGCGCTCCATGAGCTTGCCGCGCATCTCGGTCATGCGCTCGGCGCTCATGGGGCCGTGCTCGTGCTGGCCGCGCGTGCCGCAGGCGGTGAGGCCACCCACGGCGATGGTGATGCCGGTCAGGGCGATGAGGGTGCGTTTGATCCAGGGCTTCATGACGGTTTCCTTGTTGAGGAGGGGTTGAACATGACCGTGATGGTGCCCGCCCCCCCTCAATCCGTCGTCTCGCCGCGGTTTCGTTTTGTTTCGCTTTTTTTCAAGCCCCTCAGGGTCGAATCAAGGTCCACGCGTACGCCAGGATCCAGGCGAAATACAGCGACAGCGACACACAAACCACAAAGCCCAGGAACTGGAGCCAGCTGGGTACGCCGGGCGTTTTCCAAAGCAATACCGCCGCCAGATGCAGGAGCAGCAATTCCTTCCACATGTCACCACCTCAAAACGTCAGAGGCGGGGATGCTGACCCGAAACACAGACGAAAGAATCCACTTGCCGCTCAAAGGCGCTCGGTATCGACCTCCCGGTTCGCCTGTTCGTTGTACCGGTCGCCTCGCACCGTGCCGGTGTTGATCAGGGCATCCAGGCGCGCGAGCACATCGGCGCCGAGCGCGACCGCATCGGCCCCGTTGTTCTCGCGCAGGTGAGCCAGGTTGGCCGTGCCGGGGATGGGCAGGATGTCCGGCCCCTGGTGCAGCAGCCAGGCGATGGCCAGCTGCGCCGGTGTGCAAGCCACCTCGCGTGCGATGGCCTGGTAGGGCGCGAGCAGCTTGAGGTTGGCAGCGTAATTGTCGGGCGCAAAGCGCGGCATGGTGCGGCGGATGTCCTTGGCGTCCATCGCGCCCACATCGATCTCGCCACAAAGGAATCCGCGCGCCACCGGGCTGAAGGCAACCAAGGCCACGCCGAGCTCGCGGCAGGCCTTCAGCACCGCGATCTCGGGGTTGCGCGTCCACAGCGAGTACTCGGTCTGCAGCGCGGTGATGGGGTGCACCGCGTGTGCGCGGCGCAGGGTGGTGGCCGACACCTCGCTCAAGCCGATCGTTTGAATCTTGCCGGCGCGCACCAGATCGCTCAAGGCGCCAACGCTGTCCTCGATCGGCACCTGCTTGTCCCAGCGGTGCAGGTAATAGAGATCGATCACATCGGTCTTCAGGCGCTTGAGCGCGGCTTCGCAGGTGGCGCGCAGCGTCCGGGGCCGGCCGTCGATCACGCGCACCAACTTGCCGTCACCGGCCAGGTCCACGCCCTGCATGCCGCACTTGCTGGCCAGCGTGAACTCGCTGCGGCGCTTCGACAAGGCCTTGCCGATCAGCGTCTCGCTCTCGCCGAAGCCGTAGAGCGCTGCGGTGTCGAAATGCGTGACGCCCTGGTCCAGGGCACTCTGCAGCAAACGCTCGGCGTCGTCGGGCGTAACAGGCGCGCCATAGGCGTGGCAGATGTTCATGCAGCCCAGGCCAAGGGCCGAGACTTTGAAGGGCCCGAGTTGACGTTGTTGCATGGGGTTCAGCCGTTCGCGTTCAGCTGCTGTTCCAGCTGGTGCAACACCTCGTAGCAGGCGAACACCCTCGCCACACTCGAATTGGGCTCACGGCCCTCCTTGATCGCCGCGAAGAATTCGCGGTCCTGAAGTTCAATGCCGTTCATGCTCACCGCCACCTTGGAGACGTCGATCTTTTCTTCCTTGCCGGTGAAAAGGTCGTCGTAACGCGCGAGGTAGGTCGCGGTGTCGCCGATGTAGCGGAAGTAGGTGCCCAGCGGGCCGTCGTTGTTGAAGCTCAGGCTGAGCGTGCAGATGGCGCCGTTGGCGGCCTTGAGCTGGATGCTCATGTCCATGGCGATGCCCAGCGCGGGGTGGATCGGGCCCTGGATGGCGTTGGCCTGCACGATCGGGCTGCCGCACTGGTAGGCAAACAGGTCCACCGTGTGCGCGGCGTGGTGCCACAGCAGGTGGTCGGTCCAGCTGCGCGCCTGGCCCAGTGCGTTGGTGTTGGTGCGGCGGAAAAAGTAGGTCTGCACATCCATCTGCTGGATGTTGAACCGCCCGGCCGAGATCTCGTTGTGCACGTACTGGTGGCTGGGGTTGAAGCGGCGGGTGTGACCGCACATGGCCACCAGCCCGGTCTGCTTCTGCATCGCCACCACGGCCTGCGCGCCCGCCAGGCTGTCGGCCAGCGGAATCTCCACCTGCACGTGTTTGCCGGCCTGCAGGCAGGCCAGGGTCTGGTCGGCGTGCATCTGCGTGGGCGTGCACAGGATGACGGCGTCGAGCTCCTTGAGCGCCAGGCTCTCGGCCAGGTCGGTGGTGACGTGGGCGATGCCGTACTTCGTGGCCACTTCCTTCGTCTTCTCCAGATCGCGGCTGATCAGCGAGACCACTTCGACACCGTCGATGTTCCGGATGCCGTCGAGGTGCTTGATGCCGAAGGCACCAGCGCCGGCGAGGGCGACTTTGATGGTTTTTGTCATGGGGTTTCTCCTGTCAATGCTGTTCGGGCCGAGCCTGCTGAAATCCTCTCGACCCGATGGTACGAGGGCTTCGACAGGCTCAGCCCGAACGGGGTGGTTGGCTCGGCCCGAACGGGGGTTCAGGTGTTTTCGAGGATCAGGTGCCCCACGGCCGTGTTGCTCGCGGGCACATGGTAGAAGCGGCGCACCGCCCTGGGCTTCGGGCCACCGGCTGCGTCACTCATGGCGCCGCGCGCGATCAGCCACATCACGAGTTCGATGCCTTCGCTGCCGGCTTCACGCACATAGTGAATGTGCGGAATGCTGGCCGCGGCTTCGGGATCGTTGATCAGCTTGTCGAGGAAGTCGTTGTCGAAGTCCTTGTTGATCAGGCCGGCGCGCGGACCCTGCAGCTGGTGGCTCATGCCACCCGTGCCCCAGATCTGCACCTTGAGGTCCTGGTCGAAACTGGCCACCGCCTTCGCAATCGCCTTGCCGAGGTTGAAACAACGCTGCCCGCTGGGCACCGGGTACTGCACCACGTTGACCGCGAACGGAATCACCGGGCAGGGCCAGGCCTGGGGCTGGCCGCACATCAAGGACAGCGGCACGGTCAGGCCGTGGTCCACGTCCATCTTGTTGACGATGGTGAGGTCGAAGTCCTGCTGGATCACCGACTGCGCGATGTGCGCCGAGAGCTCCGGGTGGCCGATGACCTTGGGCACCGGGCGCGGGCCCCAGCCTTCGTCGGCGGGCTGGTACTCGGCGGCGGTGCCGATGGCAAAGGTCGGGATCATGTCCAGGCTGAAGGCCGTGGCGTGGTCGTTGTAGACCAGAAAGATCACGTCGGGCGTGTTGTCCTTCAGCCATTGTTTTCCGAATTCGTAGCCCTGGAACACCGGCTGCCAGTACGGCTCGTGGGTCTTGCCGAGGTCGATGGCCGCGCCGATGGCGGGCACGTGAGAGGTGTAGACCGATGCGGTGATGCGTGCCATGTCAGTTCACTTTCCGGTTGGCCGAGCCTTGTGGCTGGCGGTGCGCCTGTGCCGTGCCGTCTTCGCCGACCACACGGTTGCCTTCCACCGAACGGCCGCCGCCGATCATCATGTCGCGGTACTCCGCCTCGGTCATGCCGGTCATCGAGCCGGCCATCTGCTGGAAGCTCTTGCCGTCGGTGGCGCCGATCTTGGCCAGGAAGTAGATGTTGCCGCCCAGGCGGATGCACCAGTTGAGGTCGCGCGCGAGCACCGCCTCTTTCTGCTCTTGCGTCATGGCCCATTCGTCGAGGTAGGCGCGCTCGTCCTTCTTGAACCGTTCGCGGTTGTCGGCCTTCATCAGGCTCATGCAGAACTGGTTGAGCCAGTAGCCCTTGCGGCTCTGTTCGGCGTCGAAGATGGTCGTGCCGGGCACGTCCAGGTAGGGTTTTTCCAAAGCCATCGGGTTCTCCTGATATCCGTTCGGAAGTGGCATTCCCGTTCGCCCTGAGCCTGTCGACGGGCTCACCCAGGTGCAGGTGAGGGCTTCGACAAGCTCAGCCCGAACGGGCGTGTTGGTTCACGTCATGCCGCGGGGTTTGTTTCCTCGGGCCAATACAGGCGCATGGGGTTGTCCACAAGCAGCTTCTTCTGCGCCTGTGCCGCGGGCGCGATCTGTGCAATGAAATCGACCAGCAGGCCATCGTCGGGCATGTGGTCCTTCAGGTTGGGGTGCGGCCAGTCGGTGCCCCACAGCACACGGTCGGGGAATTCTTCGATCACCTTGCGCGCGAACGGCACCACGTCCTGGTAGGCCGACTGCTCGCCGTTCAAGGCCCTGGGGCCGGTGAGGCTCAAGCGCTCGGGACAGCTCACCTTGCTCCACACATTGGGGTGCTGGCGCATGAATTTGAGGAAGAGTTCGAACTCGGGGCCATCCACCGGCTTGCCCACATCGGGGCGGCCCATGTGGTCCACGACCACGGTGGTGGGCAGGGCCGTGAAGAAGTCCCACAACTCGGGCAGGTCGATCGCCTCGAAGTAGATCACCACGTGCCAGCCCAGCCGCTGGATGCGCGCGGCGATCTCCATCAGCTCGTCCTTGGGCGTGAAGTCGACCAGGCGCTTGACGAAATTGAAGCGCACCCCGCGCACGCCCGCAGCGTGCAGGGCCTGCAACTCGTCGTCGGTGACGCTGCGCCTGACCGTGGCCACGCCGCGCGCCCTGCCCTCGCTGTGCACCAGCGCATCGACCAGCGCGCGGTTGTCGGCACCGTGGCAGGTGGCCTGCACCACCACGTTGCGCGCAAAGCCGAGGTGGTCACGCAGCGCGAACAACTGCGCCTTGCCGGCGTCGCACGGGGTGTACTTGCGCTCGGGTGCATAGGGGAATTGCGCACCCGGGCCGAACACGTGGCAGTGCGCATCCACCGCGCCGGCGGGCAGCTGCAGGCGCGGTTTGGAAGGACCCTCGAACCAGTCCAGCCATCCCACGGTCTTGGTGAAGTCACCGGTTGTCGCTTTGGTCATCTGCAAATTCCTTGGCATGAAGTGAGCCCGTCCAGAACACCGCGGAACCGGCTTTGCCGGGCCGCAGGTGTTGCCCCCTCGAGGGGGTCGCGCGCAGCGCGGCGGGGGTGTTCCGATTTCAATCGATATAGCGCAAACCCGCCTTCTCCAGCGGCTCGCGCATCTTGTACATGTCCAGCCCGAGCACGCCACTGGCCAGCTTCGCCCGCTTCTCACCCTCGAAACTCTCCCGGTGCTGCGCCGCCTCCAGCGTGGTCACCGCACGCGCCGCAGGCACACACACCACACCGTCGTCGTCGGCCACGATCACATCACCCGGCGTCACCAGCATGCCGGCACACACGATCGGAATGTTCACCGAGCCCAGCGTGGCCTTGATCGTGCCCTTGCTGCTGATGGCCTTGCTCCACACCGGAAAACCCATGCGCTGCAGTTCCTTCACGTCGCGCACGCCGCCGTCGATCACCAGCGCACGCGCACCACGCGCCTGGAAAGAGGTGGCCAGCAGATCGCCGAAGAATCCGTCGGTGCACTCGGCGGTGACGGTGGCCACCACGATGTCGCCCGGCTGTATCTGCTCGGCCGCCACATGCATCATCCAGTTGTCACCGGGCTGCAGCAGCACGGTGACCGCCGTGCCACTGACCTGGCAGCCCGGGTAGATGGGCCGCATGTACGGCTTGAGCAGTCCCACGCGGCCCATGGCCTCGTGCACCGTGGCCGAGCCGAGCGCGGCCAGGCCGTCGGCGGCCGCTCGGTCGGCGCGCTGGATGTTGCGGTAAACGACGCCCAGTTCGTACATGTCAGATCCCCTTCGCCTTCAGGCGCGCATCAAGCCGTGAAAACACCCGCCGCACATTGCCCTCGTAGATCTGGTGCTTGTCCTGGGCGCTCAGGATCGTCGACGCTTCGATGTAGCGCCGGGTGTCGTCGTAGTAATGGCCCGTGGTCGGGTCGATGCCGCGCACCGCGCCGATCATCTCGCTGGCGAACAGCACGTTCTTCACCGGGATCACGGTGTTGAGCAGGTCGATGCCGGGCTGGTGGTACACGCAGGTGTCGAAGAAGATGTTGTTCATCACGTGCTCGTCGAGCAGCGGCTTTTTCATCTCCTGCGCCAGGCCCCGGAAGCGGCCCCAGTGGTAGGGCACCGCGCCGCCGCCGTGCGGAATCAGGAACTTCAGGGTCGGGAAATCCTTGAACAGGTCGCCCTGCACGCACTGCATGAACGCGGTGGTGTCGGCGTTGAGGTAGTGCGCGCCGGTGGTGTGGAAGCAGGCGTTGCAGCTGGTGCTCACATGGATCATGGCCGGCAGGTCGTGCTCGACCATCTTCTCGTAGATCGGGTACCAGTGGCGGTCGGTCAGCGGCGGGCTGGTCCAGTGCCCGCCGGACGGGTCGGGGTTGAGGTTGATGCCGACCGCGCCGTATTCATTGACGCACTTCTCCAGCTCGGCAATGCAGGTCTTCGGGTCCACACCGGGGCTCTGGGGGAGCATGGCCACCGGCACGAAATGGTCGGGGAACAGCTCGCTCACGCGAAAGCACAGCTCGTTGCAGATCGCAGCCCAGGTGCTCGACACCTTGAAATCGCCGATGTGGTGCGCCATGAAGCTGGCGCGCGGGCTGAACAGCGTGATGTCGCTGCCGCGCTCCTTCATCAGTCTGAGCTGGTTGGTCTGGATCGACTCGCGCAACTCGTCGTCGCCGATCTTCAGGTCGGCCGCCGCGGGCATGAGCGCCGGGTCCTGGATGCCGGCGATCTGCGCGTTGCGCCAGGTCTCCAGCGCCTTGGGCGCGGTGGTGTAGTGACCGTGGCAATCGATGACGAGGCTCATGGTGTGGTGTGGCTTTCTGTTGGTGGGTTGAAGGGGCTCACGCAGGCTCCATGCCTTGCCGGCGCTTGGCCGCATCGGCCGCGGGCGCCTTCAGGTGGGCCAGCAGCGCCTGCACCGCATCCGGGCAGCGGGTGTGCGCGGGCACACCGGCCGAGAACGTGGTGACGATCTGGATCGCCGGTGGCAGGGGCCCGGCGATGGTGATGCCGGCCACGCCCAGCAGTTCGCTCGCCTGCTGAAAGCCCAGCTCGACCTCGCCGCGCGCCACCAGCGAAGCCACCGGCACGCCAGGCGGTGCCTGCACCGTGCGACCCTGGATCTCCTGCGCCACGCCCCAGCGCTCGAACAGCCGTCCCAGCGCCACGCCGCTGGGCCCGGTGGAGCAACTCAGGCTGCGCGCAGCCAGCACCGCGCGGCGCACCGCGTCTTCGGTGGACAGGTCGGGCACCGGCGCACCTTCGCGCACCGCCACCGCCACGCCCGAGCGCATCAGGTCGACCCGGCTGCCGGGCCGCAGGTGGCCACTGGCGATCAGCTTGTCGATGGCATCCGAGGCCAGGATCACCAGGTCGAAGGCTTCACCGGCCTGCACGCGTTTCGCAGCGTCCACGCCGCCCACCGATTCGATCGACACCGGCGCGCCGCCGGCCGCCTCGAAGCTGGCCACCAGCTCGGCCAGCACCTGGCGCGTGGCCATCGAGGAAACACCCTTGAGGCGGGCAGTGACAGGGCGGGTGGCGGCGGAATCAAGCATGGGCTGTGAGGAGTGAGGCTGGATTGTGGACCGCGCATCCCCGGCAGCAAAGTCACATGACCGGCTAGCAGCTAGAACGAAACCACATATCTATGATCGGGTCCTGTGTCACCCTTTTGCCCGCCAGGCCGCTCCATGGATCTCAAGCAACTCGAATACTTCGTGCGCGTGGCCGAACTCGGCAGCTTCACCCGCGCCTCGATGGCGCTCGGCGTGGCCCAGCCCGCCTTGTCGCGTCAGGTGCGCCTGCTCGAAGTGGAGCTGCGCCAGACCCTGCTGATCCGCAACGGCCGCGGGGCCACGCCCACCGAAGCCGGACGCCTGCTGCTGGCGCACGGCCGCGGCATCCTGCACCAGGTCGAGCGCGCGCGTGAGGAGCTCGGACGGGTGCGGGGTGCGCTCGCCGGGCGCGTGGCCATCGGCCTGCCGCCCAGCCTGGCCCGGGTGCTCACCGTGCCGCTGACCCGCGCGTTCCGCCAGCAGTTGCCCGAAGCCAGCCTGTCGATCAGCGAGGGCCTCTCGGTCACCATGCAGGAGTGGCTGACCACCGGGCGGCTGGACATCGCCGTGCTCTACAACGCGCAGACCGCCGCCGAGATCGAGATCCACCCGCTGCGCGACGAAGAGCTGCTGCTGGTGGAGCCTAGCCCGCAAGGCCTGGGTGAGGAACCAAAGGGTGCCATCGGCCTGCGCGAGGTCGCCACCATGCCGCTGGTGATTCCGAGCCGGCCGAACGCGATCCGCATGCAGGTCGAGACCGAAATGGCCAACATCGGCTGCCGGCCCACGGTGGCACTCGAGATCGACGGTGTCTCGGCCATCCTGGATCTGGTGGCCGATGGCGCGGGCGCCGCCCTGCTCTCGCGCAACGCCGTGGCCAGCTCGGTCCGGCCGTCGGCCTACCGCATGCGCCCGGTCACGCCCGCGCTGAAAACACGGCTGTGCCTGGCAACCAGCTCGCAGCGACCAGCCACCCTCACGCAACAGACGACGCTGGCACTGATCCGCCAGACGCTGGACGCGCTCGACGCGCGCTGAAGCCTCAGGTCCGTGGTGGGCCAGGCGTGCGCAGCCGGTCGGCGAAGGCCTGCCAGTCGGCCGGCTCGGGCAGTTCTGCGAACACACCGGCGCGGGCCTTCGCGGCCATCCAGCCGTGCTTCCCGGCAATGGCACTGGCCATGACCGGCTCGAAGCCGGCCTCGCGCACCGTCTGGGCAGCCTCCTGCATTTCCTCGGCGCGGCGCTGTCCGTGCTGCGCGACCCGGCTGAAAAAGTAGCTGCCCTGCTGCTGCCAGTCGATGCCGGGAAAGGTTTCCTGCAGCGTGGCGATCATGGCGTCCTCGACGCCGTAATGCCGGGCCGTGGCGTAGCTCTCCAGCACCAGCGCCTCCAGCCCCTTGATCATCACGCTGCGGCACATCTTGGTGGCCGAGGCCACGCCGATCTGCTCGCTGACCACCCGCACGTCCATGCCCCAGGCCCGCAGCTGCCCGGCCAGTTCGCCGGCATGCGCGCCGCCGAGCAGCATGGGAACGTGCAGGCCGTGGGGCGGTACCGAGGTCATCACGCCCGCCTCCACATACCGCCCTCCCGCCGTGTCGACCAGCGAGGCGGCGTCCTGCTTGGTGCCGGGCGAGGCGGAATTGAGGTCGAGGAAAAAGGCGCCGGGCTGAAGGTCGGCCGTGGCCTCGAAGGCCACCGCCAGCGTGTTCGACGCGGTGACCGCGGAGATCACCAGGGTGGCCTGTGCGCACAGGTCCGCGGCGCTGGTGCAGGCCTGCACGCCCTGTGCGCTGGCCAGGGCCCGCAGCTCGCCGCGCCGGGCCGGCTCGTCGAACTTCAGGTCCCACACACCCACCCACTCCACCCCGGCCTGCTTCAGGCCCGCCGCGAAGATGCGGCCCACCTCGCCATAACCCACGATGCCGACGCGCTGAATGTTCATGCTCCTGACTCCTCAGGTGTTTTGCCGCTGGCAGCCCGACCCGGCTGGTCAGAGCCGCAACACGAAGAGCGTGATGCCCGGGAACGCCACCAGGATGGCGGTGCGGATCAGGTCGCTGGCCACAAAGGGCATGACCGCACGGTAGGTCTGGGTGATGGGCGTGTCCCTGGCCATCGAATTGATGACAAACAGGTTCATGCCCACCGGAGGCGTGATCAGTCCGACCTCCACCACGATCAGCACCAGGATGCCGAACCAGATGGCGAACTCCTCGGGTGTGAGGCCGAAGTCGAGCACGGTGACGATGGGGAAGAACACCGGGATGGTGAGCAGGATCATGGACAACGAGTCCATGAAGCAACCCAGGATCACATACAGCACCAGGATCGCCACCAGCACCAGCCAGGGGTTGAAGCCCGACGCCGCCACCAGCTGCGCGGTTTCCTGCGGCAGCTGCGACAGCGCCAGGAAGGTGTTGTAGACGCCGGCCCCGAGCACGATCATGAAGATCATGCCGGTGGCCACCGCGGTGCCCAGGATCGCGCCCAGCAGCGTGCGGCGGTTCAGCCCACCGCCCATCCAGGCCGCCAGGCCGGTGCCGAAGGCGCCGATGGCCGCGCCTTCGGTGGGCGTGAACAGGCCGCTGTAGATGCCGCCGACCACCGCCACGAAGATCAGCATCACCGGCCACACCTTGGCGGTGGCGGCCCAGCGCTCCTTCATCGGCATGGGCGGCATGGAGCCCACGTCCTGCGGCTTCACGCGGGCGTAGATCGCGATCACGGTCATGTAGCCCAGCGCAGCCAGGATGCCCGGCACGAACGCCGCGAGGAACAGCTTGGCGATGTTCTGCTCGGTCAGGATGGCGTAGATCACCAGCACCACCGACGGCGGAATCAGGATGCCCAGCGTGCCACCGGCGGCCAGCGTGGCGGTGGAGATGCCGCCGGCATAACCCGCCCGCTTGAGCTCGGGCAGGGCCACCTGGCCCATGGTGGCGGCGGTGGCCAGCGACGAGCCGCAGATGGCGCCGAAGCCGGCACACGCGCCGACCGCGGCCATGGCCACACCGCCCTTGCGGTGGCCGATCCAGGCCTCGGCCGCCTTGAACAGCGCCTGCGACAGGCCCCCCAGCGCGGCGAACTGGCCCATGAGCAAAAACAGCGGAATGACGGACAGCGAATAGTTCGAGAAGGTGCTGTACGTCACCTGCTTGAGCTGGTTGAAGATCGGCACCGAGCTGCCGTAGATGACCCAGGCGCCGCCCAGGCCGCAGAGCAGCATGGACAGGCCGATGGGCACGCGGATGAAGATCAGCAGCAGCAGAACCGGGAACGACCAGGCCGCGAGTTCGATACCGGTCATGCGGGGCTCCCGGTCAGCAGGGGGGACATGGGGTGGGTCATGGGCAGGTTCATCTCAATGGCCGGCATTGGCGTCGACCGTCCGGCCGGCCGGCTCTTTGGCCAGGCCGAGCTGGGTGAGCGTCTTGGCGGCGTAACACAGGCAGCCGATGACGGCACCCACCAGGCAGACCGCGTAGGCCCACCACATCGGCATCGCCAGGATGAAGGTGGTCTCCATGTATTCGCGTTTCTCCAGCATGCCTTCCCAGAGTTTCCAGGTCAGCACCAGCCACACGGCGAGCATGAGCACATCGCTGATCGCCACCACGGCGCGCTGCGCCCAGGCCGGCATGTGCATGTAGAGCAGGTCGACCGTGGCGTGACCGCCCTTGAGGTAACACCAGGGAAGGAAAAAGAACACGGCGATGCCGGTGCCGATCTCCACCAGCTCGAAGTCTCCCGGCACAGGTCCCAGGCCGACGTCGATCAGCGCCCGGCCCGACACGCTCAGGACGATCATGAGCGTGAGCGCCGTGAGCACCAGCCCTCCGGCGATGGCCAGCCAGTTGGCCAGCCGGTAGATGAAACCAATCATGCGGTGCACTTTCAGGAACGGAAGGGAGAAACCAAGCCGGCATTGTCCGCCAACATCCACGGCCCCCGAGGGGCCTCGTGCAGCAAAAAGGCCGTCCCCGGATGAGGACGGCCTGTTGCGCGGTCCGCTTTACTTCGAGTGTTTCGCGATCAGCGCGCGGGCCTCGGCCGCCAGTTTGGCGCCATCGATGTTCTTGCCCTTCATCTCGTTGATCCAGTCGGTCTCGACCGTTGCTGCCGTGCGCCTCCAGCGCTGCGTCTCGGCCAGGTCGAGGGCGACGATGTTGTTGCCCGCCTTCTCCGCGATCGCGCGCCCGGCCTTGTCGCCATCGTCCATGGCGCGGCCGAACATCGCCGCCGTCTCGATGCCGGCATTCTTGTCGATCACCGCCTTGAGGTCGGCCGGCAGCTTCTCGTAGGCGGCCTTGTTCATCGAGAACGCGAAGGTCTGCGTGTACAGGCCTTCCTTGCCGGCAAAGGTGGTGTGGTTCTTCACCAGTTCGCTCACCTTCAGCGCGGGCGTCACTTCCCACGGGATGGTGGTGCCGTCGATCACACCTTTGGACAAGGCTTCCGTGACGGCCGGCACCGGCATGCCCACCGGGGTGGCGCCGAGCTTGGTCAACATGTTGTTGATCACGCGCGAGCCGCCCCGCACCTTCATGCCGCGCAGGCTCTCCAGCCCGGTCACCGGCGTTTTGGTGTGAAACAGGCCGGGTCCGTGGGTGTGCACGGCGATCAGCTTCACGTCCTTGAATTCATCGGCCGCGTATTTCTCGACGTACTCCTGGATCGCGCGGGAGGACTGCTCGGCCGAGCCGCTCATGAACGGCAGTTCGAACACCTCGGTCTTGCTGAAGCGGCCCGGGGTGTAACCCAGCACCGTCCAGGTCAGGTCGACGATGCCGTCCCGGGCCTGGTCGAACAGCTGCGGTGGCGCGCCGCCGAGCTGCATGGCGTGAAACAGCTGCACCTTGATGCGGCCGCCCGAGTCGGCTTCGACCTTCTGGGCCCAGGGAACCAGGGCCTTGGCGGGAATGGTGGCCTGTGGCGGCAGCATCTGGTGCAGCCGCAAGGTGACGGTCTGGGCCAGGGCCGAGCCGGCCATGGTGGCAGCGGCAATCGCTCCCAGGGCCAGCAGCGTGGTGCGGCGTTTCAGCAAGGTCATGGTTTGTCTCCGGTTTTGAGGATGGTTGAGCCCGGGTGACGGGAAAAGTGCCTGCCCCGGATCGCCTTTGCATTCGAACACCCGCACTGTGCATGGGCCACGGTGTTAACGCCAGTGTGGGAAGAGACTTTCAGTTATGCCGTTATTTTATGAAACGACCTCGTCCCGCCAGGCCGTGTCGAGCGTGATGCGACCCACCACACGCGACACACAGGCGCAGATGCGCCGGTTCTCCCGCTTCTCCTGCGCGCTCAGGAACACATCACGGTGGTCGATCTCGCCGTCGAGCGCCAGCACGTCCAGCGCGCACAGGCCACATTCGCCCCGGCGGCAGTCGTTCATCACCTCGATGCCGGCGGCCTCCAGCACCTCGATCAGCGCCTGATCGGGCGCCACATGCAGTTGCGCGTGATGGCGCGGCACGGCCACGTCAAAACCGGCCGGCGGCAACTGGCCACCGCTGCCGAAGGTCTCGAAACGTAGGCCGGGCTCAGGCCGGCCGGCTTCCAGCCAGCGCTGGCGCACGGCATCGAGCAGCCCCGCCGGGCCACACACGTACAGTTGGGCGCAGGCCGGCAAAGCGTCGATCGCGCGACCCAGGTCGAGCGCTTCACCCTCGTCGGAGGCGCAGGTGACCAGACCATCGCCCAGGCACTCGCGCAGCAGGTCGGCATACGCCAGCTCGGCGCGCGAACGTGCCGAATACAGCAGCTTCACCGGCAAGCCCCGTTTGACCAGTGCCTGCGCCATCGACACCATGGGCGTGATGCCGATGCCCCCCGCCACCAGCAGCGTGGCCGGCGCCAGCCAGGCCAGTGGAAAGTGGTTTTGCGGCGCGTTGACCTCGATGCTGTCGCCCACCGCGAGTTGCCACATGGCGCGTGAACCGCCGTGCCCGTCGGGCAGATGCTTCACGGCGATGCGGTAGCCCGCTGCGTCCTCGGGCAGGCCGACCAGCGAGTACGAACGGATCTGCAAGCGCCCGGCAACGCCGACCTGCACCTGCAGGTGGGCACCCGGCGCCCAGCGCTCGGCGCAGCCATGGGCCGGGGTGATGATGAATTCGCGCACCGTGGGGGTGACGTCGCGCAGGGCCGCAATGCGAGCGCTCTGCCAGTTCAGATGACTTTTCATGATTGACCAACCGTGGTGGGATGTATTGCTTCGGATCAGGCGAGGATCCCCAGCCCAGAGGTGCCGCGGAACCGGCTCTGCCGGGCCGCAGGCGCCGCCCCCTTGAGGGGGTCGCGCAAAGCGCGGCGGGGGTGCATCACTTTCAGCGTCGACGGATGAGTTTGAGGGCGGGCATGGAGGCCGGTGTGCGCCCCAGCGCGTGCCCGGCCAGCACCTCGCGCAGGTTGCGCTGCGCCAGCCGCGAGTGCTCGCGCATGATGGCTTCGGCCCGTGCGCCCTCGCGGCGCTCGATGGCGTCGAGCACCTGGCGATGCTGGTCTTGTGCCACCACGAGCATGTCGCGCGCCTGCGGCGAATGGGCCTGCATCACCACAAAGCCCGAGGGCGAGGCAAACGGCAAACTGGCCACGCGCTCGAGCTGACGCGCAATGGTCGGGCTGTCGGCCAGTTCATGCACGAGGGTGTGGAACTGGCTGTTGAGCGCCACATAGGCGGCAAAGCCTTCTTCGTTCAGCGCAGACGCGGCGAGCACGGCGTCGATGCGGTCGAGGCACTGTTTGGCCTCGGCCAGCACCACACCGGGTGCGCCACGCTCGGCGGCCAGCCTGGCCAGCAAGCCTTCCAGGGTGCCGCGCAGTTCGATGGCGTCGGCAATGTCGCGCTCGGAGAACGTCTGCACCACATAGCCGCCGTTGGGCAGCGCCTGCAGCAGACCTTCCTGTTCCAGCCGCATCAAGGCGGCGCGAATCGGCGTGCGGGACACCCCGAGGCGCTCCACGATGGCGAGCTCGGCAATGCGCGAGCCACCCGGCAGTTCGCCGGAGAGGATGAGTTCACGCATTTGAAGCAGTGCGCGGACCTGGGCGCTTTCGAGAGGGGCTTCGGTGGTCATGGAAGCGCCCATCAACCCACCCGGCGCGGATGCAGGGTGACCACCGAATCGCCCCCCGGGGCGGGTCGCGCGGCGCGCGGCGGGGGAGCTTCCTTCTCCACCATGCGATCGATCAGGCGGCGCGCCCACATGGCGCCGGCATCGATGTTGAGGTTGTAGAACTTGTGGTCGGGGTGCTCGTCGATGGCCTTCTGCTGGGCTTCGAGCACCTGTTCGTCTTCACGGAAGATGGTGGCAACACCCTCGCGCAGCTGGTGGGTGAGTCGCTGTTCGCCCAGCGAGTAGTTGCGCGCAAAGGCCCAGAAATACAGGCAGGTGCCATCGGTCTCGGGGGTGATGGTGTTGAGCACATAACCGTTGACGCCCTGGCTGCGGTCGCCGCCGTCCTGCGGCAGGGCACCGCTGCCGGCGGGCGCCACGCCCACGTCGATGGCCACGGTGCACGGCGCCTCGAAGCGCACGATCTGCCAGCGGTCCACCGGGCCCCGGTAGCCGCGCGCGTCCTGGATCTGGCCGGCCCAGAAGGGTGGCGCCTCGATGTTGTCCATCCAGCGCGTGACGGTGGCAAAACGCTCGCCGTGCGTGGCCACGAACGGCGCCTCGGCCACCGCGCGGTTGCCGATGCTGCTGCCGTGCACGAAGGTCTCGTGGGTCAGGTCCATCAGGTTGTCCACCACCAGGCGGTAGTCGCACTGCACGCGGATCATCTTGCCGTCGCCGGTCCAGTCGGGGTCGTCGTTCCAGTGCAGGTCGGGCACCAGCGCCGGGTCGGCCAGCGCCGGGTCGCCGGGCCAGACCCAGACAAAACGGTGCTTCTCCACCACCGGGTACGAACGCACACAGGCCGAGGGATTGAGCGTTTCCTGGCTCGGCATGTGGGTGCAGCGGCCTTCCGCGTTGTAGACCAGGCCGTGGTAGCCGCACACCACCTCGTCGCCCTCGATGCGACCCATGGACAAGGGCAGCAGCCGGTGCCAGCAGGCGTCCTCCAGCGCGGCGGCCACGCCGGTGGTCTGGCGGTAGAGCACCAGTTTCTGCTGGCAGATGGTGCGCGCGAGCAGGCTGCGCCCGACCTCGACGTCGTAGGCGGCGGCGTACCAGGCGTTCAGCGGAAAGGCGGCTTTGTCGTTTTTCATGGATACGCAATGTATACAGAAGTAGGAAAAATGCCAAGACTTTTTCAGTTTTTTGAGGGTTTTTGTCGATTCATGTATTCAATCAGGTCGGCCTCAATGGCGGTAAAGTCGCTCACACCACCCACAACAACGAGGACGACCCATGACAGCACGCAGCCACCCGCCCTTTCGCGCCGACCACGTCGGCAGCTTTCTGCGCCCGGGCTATCTGCTTGAAGCGCGTGACCAGTTCTTCAACCAGAAAAGCATCAGTGCCGAACAGCTGCGTCTGGTGGAGGACCGCGCCATCACCGAGATCGTGAAGTTCCAGGCCGACGTGGGCCTGCAGTCGATCACCGACGGCGAATTCCGCCGCACCTATTTCCACATCGACTTTCTCGAGCAGCTCGGCGGCGTGAAGACCGACATACCGGTCACCATCGTCAAGCCCGACGGCACCGAAGAACTGGCCCCGCCGGTGATCCGGGTGATCGACAAGGTGCGCCACACGAAAAACATCCAGCTGGCCGACTTCCAGTACCTCAAGGCGCAGGTCGAAGCGCTGGGCCGCCCCGGCCTCACGCCGAAGGTGACCATTCCCTCGCCGACCATGCTGCACTTTCGCGGCGGACGCGCCGGCATCAGCAAGACCGCCTACCCCGAGCTCGACCCGGTCTTCTACGACGACGTGGCCAAGGCCTACGGCGAAGAGCTGCAAAGCCTGGCCGATGCCGGCTGCACCTATGTGCAGATGGACGACACCAACATGGCCTACCTGTGCGACGAGCGCATGCGCGAAGCCGCCCGCAGCCGCGGCGACGACCCGAACGAACTGCCGCACCGCTACGCACAGTTCATCAACAAGGTGGTGGACCACAAACCGGCCGGCATGACGCTGGCCATGCACCTGTGCCGCGGCAATTTCAAGAGCACGCACGCCGCGGCCGGCAACTACGAGCCGGTGGCCGAAGCCCTGCTGTCCGAGATGAAGCTCGACGCCTTCTTCCTCGAATACGACGACGAGCGCTCGGGCGACTTCCGTCCGTTGCGCTTCCTCTCCAAGGACAAGATCGTGGTGCTGGGCCTGGTGACCACCAAGTTCGGCCAGCTGGAGACCAAGGACGCTCTCAAGCGCCGCATCGAAGAGGCGGCGAAGTACGCCCCGCTCGACCAGATGTGCCTTTCGCCGCAGTGCGGCTTCTCCAGCACCGTGCACGGCAACAACATCGCGATGGAAGACCAGCGCAGGAAACTGGCGCTGGTGGTGGAAACCGCGAACGAGGTCTGGGGTTCTGCTTGAAGGCCGCGCTGAAGTTCCACTTCGACTTCATCTCGCCCTTCGGCTACTTCGCCTCGCTGCGCATCGAAGACCTCGCGGCACGGCACGGGCGCACGGTGGAATGGCACCCCATGCTGCTGGGCGTGTCGGTGCTGAAGGTGATGGGTCTCAAGCCCTTGCTGGAGACACCGCTCAAGGGCCCGTACACCGAGCGCGATGTGTTGCGCTACGCGCGCGAGCACGGCGTGCCCATGCAACGCCACCCCGCCGACCCGGTGATGAACCCGCTGGCCTGCGCGCGCGCCATGGCCTGGGTGAACCGGCACCAGCCGCAGCGCGCGGCCGACGTGGCGCACGCCATCTACCGCGCTCACTGGGGAGAAGGTCTCGACCTGTCCACGCCCGGGTCGCTCGCTGCCGTGCTGGGCGATGACATCGCCCGGGCCGCTGCCGGCGAAGAAGCCGCGGCCCTGCTGCGCGCCGAGGTGGACACCGCGCTGGCGGCCGGCGTGTTCGGCTCGCCCACCGTGCTGGTCGACGGCGAGCCTTTCTGGGGCATCGACAAGTTCGAACAGATGGACCGCTGGCTCACACAAGGCGGTTGGTGAGCCGCCGCGCCGCATCCTCAGTGAAAGCGGATGTCGACCGGCACCGCGATTGCCGCCAGTGCAAGCCCCAGCTGTTCAGCCAGTGCCGCGTCGGGCGCGCCTGACAGGCTGATCAGCGCGCGCTGGCGGCCGCCCTCGTCGCTGGCCTGCACCTGCACCGCGCGCTGCGGCGCCAGCGCCTGCGCGATCTCGCCCAGCCGGATCTCGATCGCACGCAGGCGCAGCGTGGGCTTGAACACCTTGCCGATGGCGGTCAGCGGCAAGGCATTCACCAGCACCACGCGTTTGGGGCAAGCCGGCCGCTCGTACACCTGCGGCGCCACCTCGCGCAGCAGCGTCTCGCTGTCCATCTCTGCGCCGGCGCGCAGCACCACAAAAGCCACCGGAACCTCACCCGCGTAGGCGTCGGGCTCGGCCACCACCGCGCACTGCAGCACGGCGGGATGCGCCATGAAGGCGTCTTCCACCAGGCCGGGGTCGATGTTGTGCGAGCCGCGGATGATCACGTCCTTGGCGCGGCCGGTGATGTGGATGCGCCCGGCCTCGTCCAGATGCCCGAGGTCTCCGCTGACGATCCAGCCCTGCTCGAACAGGCCGGCGTTGCGTGTCGCATCCAGGTAGCCCGGGCTCATGTGCGGACCGCGCAGCACCAGCACGCCGGTCTCACCCGCGGCGCAGCGCTCATCGAGCCTGGCCTCGCCATCGCGCCAGGGCACCGCACGCACCTCGGTGAACGGCAGGCGCAGGCCGGCCGAACCGGGCGTGCGCGGACCCCGCAAGGGCTCGATGCTCACCAGCCCGGCGCACTCGGTCATGCCCAGGATGTTGCGCACGGGGATGCCGGTGGCGGCCTCGAAGCGCTGCGCCAGCTCGGCCGGCAGCGGCGAGCCGCCGGTGAAGGCGGCGCGCACCGTTGCGATGTTCGCGTTCAGCGGCACAGCCAGCAGGCTCGCCAGCACCGTGGGCACGCAGGCCAGGTGCGTCACGTGCTCGCGCTCGCAGAACTGCCAGTAGCTTTGCACGAAGCCGGTGTTGCGCATGCCGACGAGGGTGGGCAAGACCTGGCGCGCACCGATGGCCAGCAGCGCCAGCCCGTAGACAAAGGCACCCGCCACGTGGAACAGCGGGAAGCCGTTGACCTCCACCGCCTGCTCGTCCATGTCGTAGAAAGCATGCGCGAACCACGATGTGTGGGCCTCGTTGCGTGCGGTGTGTTGCGCCAGTTTGGGCGCGCCGGTGGTGCCCCCGGTGTGGAACAAGGCCACCACCCGCTCGGGGTCCAGGTCGGGCTCGAAGGTGAGCGTGTCGGGCTGATCGGCCATCAGGTCTTGCAGCGACGGCGTGCCGGGCACCGCCTCGCTGACCGCGATGGGCACCAGCGTGGTGGCGTGCAGTGCCTGCACCGCCAGCGCCGTCGACCACACCGCCAGTTCGGGGCTCGGCCCGAGGGCCACCAGAACCTTGGCACCCGAGGCCTGCAGCAGCGCGGCGATGTGCCCGGGCTGCAGCAGGAAATTGATCGGACACACGCGGCCCGCCAGCTGCGCACCCCAGAGCACGGCATGGGCCTCGGGCGTGTTGGGCGCGAGCATGGCCACGGTATCGGCCTCATGCACACCCAGTGCGCGGAACGCATTGGCCGCGCGGTGGATATGGGCCAGCAGTTCGCGGTAGCTCACACGCTGTGGCGGTGTCGCCAGGCCGGCGTCGGGCAGAAAGGTGAGGGCCTCGCGATCGGGGAAACGCGCGGCGGTGGCGCGGATGAGTTCGTACGGCGTGCGGTGCGGTGCCGTCGTTGCCAGCGGCGCGCGCTCCAGCACTTCAATGTCCGCGAGCGTCGCAAAGGCTTTCATGCCAGCGCCGCCCGGCCGCCCGAAGGCGCTGGCGCTCCCCCTCGGGGGGCAGCGATACGTGAAACGATGAGCGTGGGGGCTGCTCTCACGACAAGCCCAGAAGCCGCACCGCGTTGCCCTTCAGGATGCCGGGCATCACCTCGGGCTTGAAGCCTGCGACTTCGAAGTCCTTCATCCAGCGCTCGGGCGTGATCAGCGGGAAGTCGCTGCCGAACAGGATGCGGTCCTTCAGCAGCGTGTTGGCGTACTGCACGAGTTGCTTGGGAAAGTACTTCGGGCTCCAGCCGCTGAGGTCGATCCACACATTGGGTTTGTGCGTGGCCACGCTGAGCGCCTCGTCCTGCCAGGGAAAACTGGGGTGCGCCATGACGATCTGCATGTCGGGAAAGTCGATGGCCACATCGTCCAGGTGCATGGGGTTGCTGTACTCCAGCCGCAGTCCACCACCGCAGCGCATGCCCGAACCGATGCCGCTGTGCCCGGTGTGAAAGATCGCAGGCAGCTTGTGCGCGTTGATCACCTCGTAGATCGGCCAGGCCATCTTGTCGTAGGGGTGGTAGCCCTGCACCGTGGGGTGGAACTTGAAACCCTTGACGCCCTCCTCCTGGATGAGACGCTCGGCCTCGCGCGCGCCCATCTTTCCCTTGTGCGGGTCGATGCTGGCAAACGCAATCATCATGTCGCTGTTCTCGCGCGCGGCCTGGGCGATCTCTTCGTTCGGGATGCGCCGGCGCCCCAGCTGCGACTCGCTGTCCACGGTGAACATGACCAGGCCGATCTTCTGCTCGCGGTAGTAAGTCACCGTCTCGGCGATGGTGGGCCGGCGGTTGCTGCCGAAGAACTTGTCGGCGGCGCGGTCGTACTCCTCGCCGTAGTTGTCGAAGGGGTTGCGGCAGCTCACCTCGGCGTGGGTGTGGATGTCGATGGCGATGAGGTTCTTGTGGTCCATGTGTGTCTCTCTCGAAGCGGTTGGGTGGGGAGTCAGACCTAGGGAAAACACGGGGGCCGGTCGGACGGGTTTGGCTTGTTTTGGTTATTGTTTATAACCATAATCAAGGTGCAGTTCAAGCGCAAAAACCCCGAACAAACGGCCAAAGCCGACACCCACATGCCCATTCATTCCACCGACATCAGCCTGAGCCTGCAGGGTGCATCGAGCGAGATCGCCGTCATCACGCTCAACCGACCGGCCAAGCGCAACGCGCTCAACGACGGCCTGATCCTGGCGATCCGCGACATGTTCCAGGCCATGCCGCACGGTGTGCGCGCCGCCGTCATCCACGGCAGCGGCGACCACTTCTGCGCCGGCCTGGACCTGTCCGAACTCAGCGAACGCGACGCCGGCCAGGGCCTGCACCATTCACGCATGTGGCACAGCGCGCTGGAGTGCGTGCAATACGGCCCGGTGCCGGTGGTGGCGGCCCTGCACGGTGCGGTGGTGGGCGGTGGGCTGGAACTGGCCAGCACCTGCCACATCCGCGTGGCCGACGAGTCGGCCTTCTTCGCGCTGCCCGAGGGCTCGCGCGGCATCTTCGTGGGCGGCGGCGGCTCGGTGCGCATTCCGCGCCTCATCGGCGCGGCCCGCATGGCCGACATGATGTTCACCGGCCGCGTCTACAAGGCACCCGAGGCCGAACGCATCGGCCTCACCCAGTACCTGGTGCCGCAAGGCGCGGCGCTGGAAAAGGCCATGGAACTGGCCGCACGCATCGCGCAAAACGCACCGCTGACCAACTACGCGCTGATGCACGCACTGCCGCGCATCGCCGAACAGCCAGCCGACCAGGGCTACCTCACCGAAGCCATGATGGCCGCCATCGCGCAGAGCGATCCCGAAGCGAAAACCCGCGTGCGCGCCTTCCTGGAAGGCCGCGCAGCGAAAGTGAAAGGCGACTGACGTCGCTCCCCCCGCGCCGCCTTCGGCGTCACCCCCCTGAGGGGGGCGATGCCTGCGGCCTGGCGAAGCCAGTTCCGCGGCATCTCTGGAAGCAGGCACGTGCGCCGATGAAGCCGGATTTTCGAACCGATCACGACAACAGCAGAGACAACATGACCGCAGTGAAGTACCGCCCCCTCACCTTCGGTGTCACCCGCGCCACGCTGCGCGACGGCGCCACCGGTGTGCACTACCTCAGCGCCGACCAGGACCTGCCGCCCTTCCCCGAGCGCATCACCGACCGGCTGGTGCACTGGGCGCGCACGCGTCCCGATCAGACCGTGTTCGCGCGTCGCACAAAGAACGCCGACGGCAGCACCGGGGACTGGCGCCACATCACGTTCGCACAGGCACTCGACGCCGCGCGCCGCATCGGCCAGGGCCTGCTCGACCGCGGCCTGTCGGCCGAGCGCCCGGTGCTGATCCTGAGTGAAAACGACCTTGAACACGCGCTGCTGGCCCTGGGCTGCATCTGCGCCGGCGTGGCCTACTGCCCGACCTCGCCTGCCTACTCGCTGGTCAGCCAGGATTTCGACAAGCTGCACCACGTGGTGAAGACGCTCACGCCCGGCCTGGTGTTTGCCAGCGATGCGCCACGTTACAGCCGCGCCATGCTGGCCACGCTGGGTGAGGACGTGGAGCTGGTGACCACCGAAGGCACCGTGCCGGGTCGCGCCACCACCTCGTTTGCGTCCTTGCTGGCCACCGAAGCAAGCCCGGCCGTGGACGCCGCCATGGCCGCCACCGGGCCCGACACCATCGTCAAGTTCCTCTTCACCTCGGGCTCGACCAAGATGCCCAAGGCGGTGATCAACACGCAGCGCATGTGGTGCGCCAACCAGCAGCAGATGACGGCATCGATGCCGGTGCTGGCCGAGAGCCCGCTGGTGCTGGTGGACTGGCTGCCCTGGAACCACACCTTCGGCGGCAACCACAACTTCGGCATGGTGCTGTTCCACGGCGGCACGCTCTTCATCGACGACGGCAAGCCCACGCCGGCGCTGATGGCCGAGACGCTGCGCAACCTGCGCGAGATCGCACCCACGGTGTACTTCAACGTGCCCACCGGCTTCGAGGCGATCGCCAACGCCATGCAGTCCGACGACGCCCTGCGCAGGATGCTGCTGTCGCGCGTGCGCATGTTTTTCTACGCCGGCGCGGCGCTGGCGCAGCCGGTCTGGGACGCCCTGCACGCGGTGCAGGAGAGCGAGATCGGCGAGCGCATCGTCATGGGCACCGGCCTGGGCATGACCGAGTCCGGCCCGTTCGGCATCTTCGTGACCAGCCCCACGGTGAAAGCGGGCGACCTGGGCCTGCCCACGCCGGGTCTGGAACTCAAGCTGGTGGACAGCGATGGCAAGACCGAAGTGCGCTACCGGGGGCCCAACATCACGCCGGGCTACTGGCGCATGCCCTCCGAGACCGAAGAGGCCTTTGACGAAGAAGGCTTCTTCAAGACCGGCGACGCGGTGAAATGGATCGACGAGACCGACATCCACCAGGGCCTGAAGTTCGATGGCCGCATTGCCGAGGACTTCAAGCTCGCCACCGGCACCTTCGTGAGCGTGGGCCCGCTGCGCGCGAAGATCATCGCCGCCGGCGCGCCCTACATCCAGGACGTGGTGATCACCGGCCTGAACATGAAGGAAGTCGGCGCCATGGTGTTTCCCACGCCACTGGTGCGCGGGCTCAGCAGCATGGGCACCGAGGCCTCCCTGCACGACGTGCTCAACAGCGCGCCGGTGCTCGAGCACTTCCAGCGGGTGGTGACCGAACTGGCGAAACACGCCACCGGCAGCGCCAGCCGCATCGCGCGCCTGTGCCTGCTGGCCGACCCGCCCACGATCGACCGCGGTGAGATCACCGACAAGGGCTCGATCAACCAGCGCGCCGTGCTGGCCCACCGTGCCGAAACCGTGGCGCGCCTGCACGACGGCACGCTGCACGCGATCCTGCAACCAGAGCAAGACAAAACATGACCACCCGCGGATTCTTCAACGCCTTCGACGACGTCTGGCTGCTGGCCGGCGTGCGCACCCCCATGGTCGACTACTGCGGCGCACTCGGCCACATCTCGCCCACCGACCTCGGCATCAAGGCCGCGCGCGAAGCACTGGCGCGCGCCGGCGTGCCGGGCGAACACATCGGCTCGGTGATCGCCGGCAACATGGCGCCCGGCGACTTCGACCAGTTCTTCCTGCCGCGCCACATCGGGCTGTACGCCGGGGTGCCGGTGGAGGTGCCGGCCATCATGGCGCAGCGCATCTGTGGCACCGGTTTCGAGCTGTTTCGCCAGGCCGGTGAACACATCCAGGGTGGCGCGTGCGACGCGGCGCTGGTGGTGGGCACCGAGAACATGACGCGCAATCCGATCGCCGCCTTCGACCACCGCACCGGTTTCAAGCTCGGTGCGCCGGTGGGCTTCAAGGACTACATGTGGGAGGCGCTCAAGGACCCGGCGGCCGGCATCAACATGATCCAGACCGCCGAGAACCTGGCGAAGCAATACGGCATCACGCGCGAGGAAGTGGATGCGTTTGCCTCGGCTTCGTTCGCCAAGGCGGTGGCGGCGCAGGAGAGCGGCTTCCTCGCCGGCGAGATCGTGCCGGTGATCAGCGAGAAGTTCGAACTCGCCGGTTACCAGGCGCGCGGCATCAGGCTGCAGGGCAAGGCCACCGAGGTGAGCGCCGACACCCATCCGCGCGTCTCGCCGGTGGAGGTGCTGGCCAGGCTGCGCGCGGTGTTCGAAGGCGGCGTGCAGACCGGTGGCAACAGTTCGGCGCTGGTGGACGCGGCGGCGGCCTGCGTGGTCGCATCGGGCGCCTACGCGAAAGCCAACGGCAAGCAGCCGTTGGCGCGCGTGGTCGCTGCATCGGCCGTGGGCGTGCCGCCCGAGATCATGGGCATCGGCCCGGCGCCGGCGATCCGGCTGCTGCTGGAGCGCACCGGGCTCCCGATGAGCGACATCGCGCGCTTCGAGGTCAACGAAGCACAGGGCGCACAAACCCTGGCCGTGGCGCGCGAACTCGGCATGGACCTCGACCGCCTCAACGTCAACGGCGGCGCCATTGCCCTCGGCCACCCGCTGGCCGCCACCGGCGTGCGCCTCACGCTCACGCTGGCGCGCGAACTGCAGCGCAGCGGCCAGCGCTACGGGATCGCCAGCGCCTGCGTGGGCGGTGGCCAGGGCATGGCCCTGCTGATTGAAAACACAAACAAATGAACACAAGGACAACACCATGAACATTCAAGGACACGCCGCCCTCGTCACCGGCGGTGGCTCGGGCCTCGGTGAGGCCACTGCGCGCGAACTTGCTCGCCTGGGCGCCCAGGTGGCGGTGCTCGACGTCAACCTGGACAACGCAAAACGCGTGGCCAGCGAGATCAACGGCATCGCCTGCCACTGCGACATCACCAACACCGAGAGCCTGCAGGCCGCCATGGATGCTGCAGCGGCCGCTCACGGCCCGGCCCGCATCCTGATGAACATCGCCGGCATCGGCAGCGCCAGGCGCGTGGTGGGCAAGGACGGCTCGCCGGCACCGCTGGAAGACTTCGCCAAGGTGGTCACGGTCAACCTGATCGGCACCTACAACGCCAGCCGGCTGTTCGCCGCAGCTTGCGCCAAGCTGGAGCCACTGGAAGACGGCGAGCGCGGTGTGATGGTGTTCACCGCCAGCGTGGCCGCGTTCGACGGCCAGGTGGGACAGCAGGCCTACAGCGCGTCCAAGGGTGGACTGGTGGGCATGACGTTGCCGATGGCGCGCGACCTCGCTCAGCACGGCATCCGGGTCTGCACCATCGCACCGGGCCTGTTCAGCACACCGCTCATGCGCACCCTGCCCGAGCCGGTGCAGGCCTCGCTGGCGGCCAGCATTCCGTTCCCGCCGCGCCTGGGCAAGCCCGAAGAGTTCGCATCGCTGGCCGCGTACATCGTGACCAACACGCACCTGAACGGCGAGGTGATCCGCCTGGACGGCGCCCTTCGCATGGCACCAAGATGAGCAAAGTTGTCGTGTACGAAGTGGACGTGATGTTCGGCGACTGCGACCCGGCCGGCATCGTGTTCTTCCCCAACTTCTCCAAATGGATGGACGCGTCCTCGCTGAACTTTTTCGTGAAAAACGGCGTGCCGCCCTGGCGCGAACTGGTCAAGACGCGCGGCATCGTGGGCACGCCGCTGCTGGAGATCCACACCAGGTTCATGCGCCCGGCCACCTACGGCGAGCGCCTGCAGATCCACACCAGCGTGACCGAGTGGCGCGAGAAGGTGTTCATGCACCTGCATGTGGTCAAACGTGGTGACGACGTTTTGTGCGAAGGCACCGAGACACGCGCCTTCGTGATCCACCCGCCCGAGGCACCCGACCGCATCAAGGCGATTCCCGTGCCCGAGGACATCAAGGCGCTGTGCACCTGAAGCCGCCCTGCCCCAGCTTTCCCCGTTCCTTGCGAAGCGCTTTCCCAACCGACCACCCACCCCGGAGACAACCATGACCACACGCCGCCAGTTCGTCCAGGCCACCGCCGCCACCACCTTGCTGGGTTCGCTCGGCCTGCACCATGCCCACGCGCAGGGCCTGGAGCAGGTGAAGATCGTCAATGGATTTCCTGCCGGCGGCAGCGCCGACGTGACCAGCCGGCGCATCGGCGAAAAACTCGGCGGCAGCGCCTACACGAAGAACGCTGCCGTGGTGGAAAACAAGACCGGGGCGGCCGGGCGCATCGCGGTGGAATCGGTGAAGAACGCCGCGCCCGACGGCAGCACGCTGCTGCTCACGCCCTACTCGATGACGGCGATCTACCCGCACATCTACAAGCAGCTGAGCTACGACCCGTTCAAGGACCTCGCCACCGTCTGCATGGCCTCGCTGCTCACGCACGGACTGGCGGTGGGCCCGATGGTGCCGGCCTCGGTGAAGTCGGTGAAGGACTACCTGGCCTGGGCCAAGGCCAACCCCAAGGACGCCAACTACGGCTCGCCCGCCGCCGGCTCGACGCCGCACTTTCTGGGTGCCCTGCTCGGTCTGGAAAGCGGCGTCGATCTCAAGCATGTGCCGTACCGCGGCTCCATTCCCGGCATCACCGACGTCATCGGCGGCCAGCTCGCCAGCATGGTCACGCCGCACGGCGACTTCCTGGCCAACCACCGCGCCGGCAAGCTGCGCATCATCGCCACCTCGGGCAAGACCCGCTCGCCCTTCGTGCCCGAGGTGCCCACCTTTGCCGAACAGGGCTTTTCCGACCTGGTGGTGGAAGAGTGGTTCGGCTTTTACGCGCCGGCCAGGACACCTGCCGCGGTGATCACCAACGCGAATGCAGCGATCAATGCCGCGCTCAAAGAAAAGACGGTCATCGACTCGCTGGCCCTCTCGGGCATGGTGCCGGTGGGAGGCAGTGCCGATGACATGGCAAAGAGCATGCAGTACTACTTCGAGTTCTGGGGCCCGCTGGTGAAGAAGATCGGCTTCACCGCCGAGTCCTGAGCATTGCGCCGCCACCGATGAACGCCCACCAGCCCCGCGCTGCCGACCACGCCTTCGTGCTGTTCGACGTCCTGCGTGCCCACGAGCGCCTGGCCGAACTGCCGGCCATGCGCGAACACGCCGACACCGCCCTGCTCACCCAGGTGATCGAGGAAGCCGGGCGATTCGTCGGCGAGGTGATCGCCCCGCTCAACCGCAGTGGCGACGAGACCGGCGCGCAATGGAAGGCCGGCGCGGTCACCATGCCACCGGGTTTTCGCGATGCCTACCAGGCCTTCTGGCAGGCGGGCTGGCCTTCGCTGGCCTGCGCGGTGGAAGACGGCGGCCAGGGACTGCCGACCGCGGTGGAGGCGGTGCTGCATGAAATGCTCAACGCCGCCAACCATGGCTGGACCATGGCCCCGGGCCTGCTGCACGGTGCCTACGAATGCATCCGTCACCACGGCAGCCCCGAGCTGAAGGCGCGTTACCTGCAGAAGCTGGCCAGCGGCGAATGGCTGGCCACCATGTGCCTGACCGAGCCGCACGCCGGCAGCGACCTGGGCCTGGTGCAGACCCGCGCCGTGCCGCTGCCCGACGGGCGCTTTGCGCTCAGCGGCACCAAGATCTTCATCTCGGGCGGTGAGCACGACCTCAGCGACAACATCGTGCACCTGGTGCTGGCGCGCCTGCCGGACGGACCGCCGGGGCCCAAGGGCTTGTCGCTCTTTCTGGTGCCGAAGCACCAAACCGATGGAACCCGGTCCAGCGTTCACTGCGAACGCATCGAAGAGAAGATGGGCATTCACGCCAGCCCGACCTGCGTGATGCGGTTTGACGAAGCCGCTGCGTCCATCGTGGGCGAGCCGGGCAAAGGGCTGAACGCGATGTTCGTGATGATGAATGCCGCACGCCTGCTGGTGGGCCTGCAAGGCATCGGTCTGCTGGATGCCGCGTGGCAGAAGGCGCATGCGTACGCGCAGGAACGCAGGCAGATGCGGTCACCCGGCAGCGCCAGCAAGGCCGGTCAGGCTGACTTGATCGGCCTGCACCCCGCCATGCAGCGCATCCTGACCACCCAGCGTGCGTGGATCGACGCCGGGCGGGTGGTCGCCTACCGCACCGCACTCGAACTCGACACGCAGAAGCACCACCCCGAGGCCGCGCAGCGCGAAGCCGCCGCGCGCTGGTGCAGCCTGGTCACACCCGTGCTCAAGTCGGCCTGGACCGAACAGGCCTTCAGCGGCGCCAGCGCCTGCCTGCAGGTGTTCGGTGGCCACGGCTACGTGCGCGAATGGGGCATCGAGCAGCACGTGCGCGACGCGCGCGTGGCCATGATCTACGAGGGCACCAACGAGATCCAGGCGATCGACCTGCTGGTGCGCAAGACCCTGCCCGATGGTGGTCTCGCGCTGCAGACCTTGCTGGGTGAACTCGCGGCAGAGCCCGGGCAGGACCCGCGAACCCGGCAGGCGCTGCAGACCTTCGCCGACTTCGTGCGCGAGCAGGTGGTGCCCGGCAGCCGCACGGCCGACGCACAAGCGTTCTGGCTGGCCGACGATTTCCTGCGCGCCCAGGCCCTGCTGCTGATGGCCTGGGCCTGGGGCCGCCTGTCCAGCGCCTCGGGCCACGACGCCACGGCACATGCCGCGTTCTGGCGCTGGGTCTGGCCCGAATTCGCCATGCGCATGGACATGATGCACGCCACTCTGGCGGCTGCGCCTGCACAGGCGGCTATGCTCTGACGATGCCCGAAACCTCCACCGCCAATGCCATGCGCCGTCCGCGCGGACCACGCAAGAAAGACACCGGCGACGTTCTCCTGGCCGATGGAGCCCCGGGCAACGCAGCGGGCGCCCCGGTCGACGCGCCCGAGGTGGACACGTCGTACCTTGAATCCCTGCTGGGCTACAACGCACGACGCGCCGCGCTCACCATCATTGCGCTGTTCCTGCGCCGCATGGCGCCCTTCGACCTGCGCCCGGTCGACTTCTCGGTGCTCACGGTGGTGGCGCACAACCCCGGCGTGACCTCCCGCCAGATCTGCGCGGCACTCGACATCCTGCCGCCCAACCTGGTGGGCATGGTCAAGGCCCTGCACAAACGCGGCCTGATCGAGCGCCAGCCCCATCCCACCGACCGACGGGCCCAGGGCCTGCACCTGACCCCGGCCGGACAGCGCCTGCACGCCCAGGCGCAGAAGACCGCCACCCAACTCGAACAGGAAGCCACGCACACGCTCACCCGGGGCGAGCTGCAGACGCTCACCACCCTGTTGCGCAAGGTCTACCGCGGCACGGCCGCCTGACAATCCGGGTAAATCCGTAGCAGTCGGCCTTTGCGCCACATTGCTGCAGCGCACGCAGCTAGCAAACTGGTAGCAGCCGGGCTTCGTGTCTATAGTTCTCCTTCAGGCTTTCGCCAGGCCTCCCAGGAGAATCCGCATGAGTGCCAAAGACAACGCCGCCGTGATCCAGCTGTTCGACCTGCTTGAATCGCGCTACGCCATGCGGGTCATCTGGGCACTCTCCGACGGCCACCCCCAGACCTTCCGCCTGCTCCAGGACAGCGTCGGGGGTGTCACGCCCAACACCCTGAACACCCGCATCAAGGAGTTGCGCGCCGCGCACCTGGTGGACCACACCGGCCAGGGCTACCGGCTCACCACACTGGGCGCCGACCTCGCGCGCCGCCTGAGCGACGTGCAGCAGTTCGCCGGCAAGTGGTCGCACCAGCAGGCACGCGTGGCGGCCAATGCCACCGCGCCGCAGCCCGGCGCCTGATCAGGCGGCGGGGCTGGCCACCACCACCTGACGCTGTTCTCCGAGTCCGCGCGCCCCCAGGCTCACGACGTCCCCGGCTTTCAGGTACATCGGCGGCTTGTGGCCCATGCCCACGCCGGGCGGCGTGCCGGTGGGGATCACATCGCCGGGCTGCAAGGCCATGAAACGGGAGAGGTAGCTCACGATGGTCTTCACGCCGAAGATCATGGTGCGGGTGTTGCCGGTCTGGCGGCGCTCGCCGTTCACATCGAGCCACAGGTCCACGTCCTGCGGATCCCCCAGCTCGTCGGGCGTCACCAGCCACGGCCCGATCGGGCAGTGCGTGGGGTAGCTCTTGCCCTTGGCCCACTGACCTTCGTATTCCATCTGGTAAGCCCGCTCCGACACGTCGTTGACCAGGCAAAAGCCGGCGACAAAACCCATCGCCTCGTCTTCGCTCACATGGAAGGCGGTGCGCCCGATCACGATGCCCAGCTCGACTTCCCAGTCGAGCTTCTGTGCACCCGGTGGCAGCCAGACGTCGTCGTCGGGCCCGCTGATGGCGCCGCTGTGCTTGTTGAACACGATGGGCTGGCCCGGGGCCTTCAGACCGGCCTCGGCCGCGTGGTCGGCGTAGTTCAGGCCGATGCCGATCACGTTGCCCACGCCACCCACGCAGGGGCCGAACCGGGTGCCGGGGGGCACGGCGGGCAGACCGGTCGGGTCCAGCGCGGCCAGACGGGCCATAGAATCACGCCCCAGGGTGGCCGGGTGGATGTCGGCCACCACACCCGACAGATCGCGCAGCGTTCCGCTGGCGTCGATCAGCCCGGGTTTCTCGGCACCCGCGGGTCCATGGCGAAAGAGTTTCATGGGTTCAACCTGTTGAGTCGTCTGTTGGAAAGGGGCCGATTGTGGGCCCCGGACGGTCGAAGGGCTGTCGCCTTCTTGAAAACCGGCCCGATGCCCCCAAGTGATTCCCTGCGGTCTGCATGGCCCCTCCTTTTTCACGAACTTTTCCATTCATTTCCATGAGCCAAGACAACCCGCCTGCCGACAACGCCGCCTTGGAACCCAGCGCGCCCGTGAGTCCCGAAGAGGCGATGGCGGCCGCCGCACTGGCCGAGGCGGAAGCGATCAATGCCCTGAGCCACGAAGTGGCGACGCTGAAGGCGCAGAACGCCGACCTGGCCGAGCAGTTCCTGCGCGCCAAGGCCGAAGCCGAAAACACCCGCCGCCGCGCCGAGGAAGAGATCAGCAAATCGCGCAAGTTCGCGGTGGAGAGCTTTGCCGAGAGCCTGCTGCCCGTGGCCGACAGCCTGGAGGCTGGCCTGGCCATCACCGAAGCCACCCGCGAGCAGCTGCGCGAAGGGTCCGAGGCCACGCTCAAACAGCTCAAGAGCGCGCTGGAGCGCCACCGTGTGCTGGAGATCAACCCGTCGAGTTCGGCGAAGTTCGACCCCCACCAGCACCAGGCCATCAGCATGGTGCCGGCCGCCCAGGAGCCCAACACCGTGGTGAGCGTGCTGCAAAAGGGCTATTCCATTGCCGACCGCGTGCTGCGACCGGCCCTGGTCACGGTCACCGCACCCAAATAAGTTTCCGGAGCGACGGAGCTCTTGAAAGCGCCCGTCTTATCCACACCTCATCCACATCGTTTTCAACAATCTTTTTCCAGACGGAGTCACAACATGGGACGAATCATCGGCATTGACCTGGGCACCACCAACTCGTGCGTGTCCATCATGGAGGGCAACACCACCAAGGTGATCGAGAACTCGGAAGGTGCCCGCACCACGCCGTCGATCGTGGCTTACCAGGAAGACGGTGAAGTGCTGGTGGGCGCCTCGGCCAAGCGCCAGGCCGTGACCAACCCGCGCAACACGCTCTACGCGATCAAGCGCCTGATCGGCCGCAAGTTCACCGAGAAGGAAGTGCAGAAGGACATCAACCTGATGCCCTACACCATCGTGGCGGCCGACAACGGCGACGCCTGGGTGGAAGTGCGCGGCAAGCAGATCTCGGCCCAGCAGGTCAGTGCCGACATCCTGCGCAAGATGAAGAAGACCGCCGAGGACTACCTGGGCGAGCCGGTGACCGAGGCCGTGATCACGGTGCCTGCGTACTTCAACGACGCACAGCGCCAGGCCACCAAGGACGCCGGCCGGATCGCCGGCCTGGACGTCAAGCGCATCATCAACGAGCCCACCGCCGCGGCCCTGGCCTTCGGTCTGGACAAGCAGGAAAAGGGCGACCGCAAGATCGCCGTGTACGACCTCGGTGGCGGCACGTTCGACGTGTCCATCATCGAGATCGCCGACGTCGATGGCGAGAAGCAGTTCGAAGTGCTCTCCACCAACGGCGACACCTTCCTGGGCGGTGAAGACTTCGACCAGCGCATCATCGACTACATCATTGCCGAGTTCAAAAAGGAACAGGGCGTCGACCTGAGCAAGGATGTTCTGGCCCTGCAGCGCCTGAAGGAAGCCGCCGAGAAGGCCAAGATCGAGCTCTCCAGCTCGGCCGCCACCGACCTGAACCTGCCCTACATCACGGCCGACGCATCGGGCCCGAAGCACCTGAACATCAAGCTCACGCGCGCCAAGCTCGAAGCCCTGGTGGAAGAACTGATCGAGCGCACCATCGCGCCCTGCCGCATGGCCATCAAGGACGCCGGCATCAGCGCGTCCGACATCCACGACGTCATCCTGGTCGGCGGCATGACCCGCATGCCCAAGGTGCAGGAGAAGGTCAAGGAGTTCTTCGGCAAGGAGCCACGCAAGGACGTGAACCCCGACGAAGCCGTGGCCGTGGGTGCTGCCATCCAGGGCCAGGTGCTGTCGGGTGACCGCAAGGACGTGCTGCTGCTCGACGTGACCCCGCTGAGCCTGGGCATCGAGACCATGGGCGGCGTCATGACCAAGATGATCCAGAAGAACACCACGATCCCGACCAAGTTCGCGCAGACGTTCTCGACCGCCGAGGACAACCAGCCGGCCGTGACGATCAAGGTGTTCCAGGGCGAGCGTGAAATCGCATCGGGCAACAAGCTGCTCGGCGAGTTCAACCTCGAGGGCATTCCGGCCTCGCCGCGCGGCATGCCGCAAATCGAGGTGTCGTTCGACATCGACGCCAACGGCATCCTGCACGTGGGCGCAAAAGACAAGGGCACCGGCAAGGAAAACAAGATCACCATCAAGGCGAACTCGGGCCTGAGCGAAGCCGAGATCCAGCAGATGGTCAAGGACGCCGAACTCAATGCCGCCGACGACAAGAAGAAGGTCGAACTGGTGCAGGCGCGCAACCAGGCCGAGGCCATGGTGCACAGCGTGAAGAAGAGCCTGGGCGAGCACGGCGACAAGCTCGAAGCCGCCGAGAAGGAAGCCATCGAGTCGGCCCTGAAGGACGCGGAAGAAGCGGCCAAGGGCGAAGACAAGGAAGCCATCGAAGCGAAGACCGAGGCGCTGATGACCGCCAGCCAGAAGCTCTACGCCGCATCGCAGGCCGAGCAGGCCAGCGCGGCCGGCGGTGCAGAGAACCCGGGCAGCAACAAGGCGGCCGACGACGACGTGGTCGACGCCGAAGTCAAGGAAGTGAAGAAGTCCTGATTCGCTGAGCCCTTTCGATCATCCGCCGCGTCAGGGCAACCTGCCGCGGCGTTTGTGTTCCAACCGAACTGCCAGGGGCTGTCGAGCCCCCAAACACCATGGCCAAACGCGATTTTTACGAAGTGCTGGGCGTGCCCAAGAATGCCGGGGACGAGGAAATCAAGAAGGCGTATCGCAAGCTGGCGATGAAGCACCACCCTGACCGCAACCAGGGCGATGCGGCCAAGGCGGCGGAAGAGCGTTTCAAGGAGGCGAAAGAAGCCTACGAGATGCTGTCCGACCCGCAGAAGAAGGCGGCCTACGACCAGTACGGTCACGCCGGCGTGGACCCCAACCTGCGTGGTGGCGCAGCCGGCGCCGAGGGTTTCGGCGGCTTCTCCGAGTCGTTCGGCGACATCTTCGGCGACATCTTCGGTGGCGCGCGCGGTCAGCGCAACGGCCGCCAGGTCTACCGGGGTGCCGACCTGTCCTACGCGATGGAAATCTCGCTCGAGGAAGCGGCCAGCGGCAAGGACACGCAGATCCGGATTCCGAGCTGGGACGACTGCGAAACCTGCACCGGCACCGGCGCCAAACCCGGCACCAGCGTGAAGACCTGCAGCACCTGCCACGGCCAGGGCCAGGTGCAGATGCGCCAGGGCTTCTTCAGCGTGCAGCAGACCTGCCCGCAGTGCAGCGGCACCGGCAAGATCATTCCCGAGCCCTGCCCCACCTGCCACGGCCAGGGCAAGATCAAGAAGCAGAAGACGCTCGAGATCAAGATCCCCGCCGGCATCGACGACGGCCAGCGCATCCGCAGCACCGGCAACGGCGAGCCGGGGCAGAACGGCGGCCCTTCGGGCGACCTCTACATCGAAGTGCGCCTGCGCAAGCACGACATCTTCGAGCGCGAAGGCGACGACCTGCACTGCCAGGTGCCGGTGAGCATGACGGTGGCCGCCCTCGGCGGCGAGATCGACGTGCCCACGCTCGCGGGCAAGGCCACCATCGATCTGCCCGAAGGCACGCAAAGCGGCAAGACCTTCCGCCTGCGCGGCAAGGGCGTCAAAGGTGTGCGCAGCAGCTACCCCGGCGACCTGTACTGCCACGTGGCGGTGGAAACCCCGATCAAGCTCACCGAACACCAGCGCAAGCTGCTCAAGGAGCTCGACGAATCGTTCAAGAAGGGCGGCCACAAGCACAGCCCGAACGACAAGGGCTGGTTCGAAAAGGCCAAGTCGTTCTTCAGCTGAAAACCGGCTTCATGAACGCATCGGGGGCGCCGCTCAAGCGGCGCCCCTTTTTTTCGGCTGCGCATCTATGCGCCCCATTGCCAATATCGATTGGCTTAAGTCGATAGATTTTGTCAAACTGACTGCCGTGTCTGTTTTTCCGTTTGTGAGGTTTCCATGGCCGCCCTGATCCGACAAGTCCGCCCCGTCTGGGACCAGCTGCAGGAGCTCGACCTGCAGGTGCCCGCCCACGCCCTGCGCAAGGCCTTGCTCGCGCTGGGCGCCGGCCTGCTTGTCATGGCAGGCCTGGCGGCCCTGAGCACGTTCTGGGCGCCCACCCGCGCCTGGTGGACCGCAGCGGACAACGGCAGCGCCATGGCAGCGGGTGTGCAGGCGTCCCTGCTGGCGGCGGTGGCCACGGCCGTGGGCGCCCTGCCGGTGTTTCTGGTGCAGCGGGTGAGCAAGCTGCAGGAAGCGGCACTGATGTCGTTCTCGGCCGGCATCATGCTGGCCGCCGCCATCTTCGCGCTGCTGCTGCCTTCGCTGGCGGCCGGAAGGGAACTGCTGGCCGGCATGGGCGGCGCGGCCACGGGTGCCGCTGCGCTCAGCGGCGTGGGGTTGGCGCTGGGCATGGGCCTGATGCTGGCCATCGACCGGTTCACGCCGCACGAACACGCGGTGCTGCCACCGGCCGCCCTCGGCCACACGGGCGCCTGGGGCACCCCGGCCGACAGCGCGGCGGTGCAGCGCGCCAGGCTCATGGTGCTGGCCATCCTGATCCACAACCTGCCCGAAGGCCTGGCGGTCGGCGCTGCCTACGCGGGCCTGGAGGACGCGGGTGGCGCTCAGGCAGGCGCATCGGTGGCGCTGGCCATCGGCCTGCAGAACATGCCCGAAGGACTGATCGTGGCCATGGCGCTGCGCACCCTGGGCCGCAGCGCTGCCCAGGCCTGGGGTGTGGCGGCACTCACCGGCCTGGCCGAACCGCTGGGCGCGATCCTGGGCTTGTGGGTGCTTGGCAGCGTGCCGGTCTTCTACCCCATGGGGCTGGCGCTGGCTGCCGGCGCGATGCTGTTCGTGGTCAGCCATGAAATCATTCCCGAGACTCACCGCAACGGGTTCGAGACCATGGCCACGAGCACCTTGCTGGCCGGTTTCATCTTCATGCTGCTGCTGGATGCGGCCCTGAACTGAGCCCCACGCTCCACCGCTGCGCGGGTCGCTGCCCCCGAGGGGCGCGGCCTTGCTGGGGACGGCCCGGCGCGGCGGCCCTGAACCGAGCCCCACGCTCCACCGCTGCGCGGGTCGCTGCCCCCGAGGGGCGCGGCCTTGCTGGGGACGGCCCGGCGCGGCGGCCCTGAACCGAGCCAAAAGATGCGGGGCGTAAGATGCTTTGAATGAACGTTCACATCCGATTCCTCGGCGGCGCCGGCACCGTCACCGGCTCCAAATACCTGGTCGAACACGACGGCCAGAGCCTGCTGGTCGACTGCGGTCTTTTCCAGGGCTACAAACAATTGCGCCTGCGCAACCGCGACCCGCTCCCGGTGTTGCCCAACCACATCGGTGCCGTGCTGCTCACCCACGCCCACCTCGACCACAGCGGCTACCTGCCGCTGCTGGCACGCGAGGGCTTTCATGGCAAGGTGTGGGCCACGCCGGCCACGCGCGACCTTGCAAAAATCCTTCTGCCCGACAGCGGTCACATCCAGGAAGAGGACGCGGCCTTCGCCAACCGCAAGGGGTTCTCCAAACACTCACCCGCCCTGCCGCTCTACACCGAGAGCGATGCGCTGGACAGCCTCAAGCTGTTTCGCACCGTCGCCATGCACCAGGCCTTCGAGCCGCTGCACGGTTGGACGGCTCGCTTCTCGGGCGCAGGCCACATCCTGGGGGCAGCGAGTCTGCTGCTGGAGGTGGGCGGGCGGCGCATCCTGTTCTCGGGCGACCTCGGGCGGCCGGACGACGCGCTGATGCTCGCGCCCGACGCGCCCCCGGCCGCCGATGTGGTGGTGTGCGAGTCGACCTACGGTGACCGTGATCATCCCGACGAGGACGTGCTGGCCGAACTCGGCCCGGCGCTCTCGCGCGTGGCCGCGCGCGGCGGCTCGGCGGTGGTGCCGGTGTTCGCCGTGGGCCGTGCCCAGGCCCTGCTGCACGCCATCGCCCAGCTCAAGGCCAGCGGCCAGCTGCCCTTGAGTCTGCCGGTGTACCTCGACAGCCCGATGGCCATCCACAGCACCGAACTTTTTGAGCACCACATGGGCGAGCACCGGCTGAGCGCGGAACAATGTCGCGCCATGTCGCAGGTGGCGAAGATGACGCGCACGGCCGACGAGTCCAAGGCCATTGCCCGCCAGCACGGCCCCAAGGTGATCCTGTCGGCCAGCGGCATGGCCACCGGCGGGCGCGTGCTGCACCACCTGGTGCAGTACCTCGGCGACCACCGCAACATGGTGGTGCTCACCGGCTACCAGGCGCCCGGCACGCGCGGCGCCACACTGGCCAACGGCGGCACCCAGCTGCGCATCCACGGTCAGGACCTGCCGGTGCGCGCCGAGATCGTGCAGCTCCAGTCGGCCTCGGCACACGCCGACGCCGGGCAACTGCTGGCCTGGCTGCGCGCCCTGCCGCAACCACCGCGGCGCGTGTTCGTGACGCATGGCGACATGGAAGCCTCGGACCGGCTGCGCCACCGCATCGAAATCGAACTGCGCTGGCAGGCGCTGGTGCCTGAGCACGGCAGCACCTGGAGTGCTTGAAGAAACACCCCCCGCGTCGCCTTCGGTGTCTCTGGCTGTGGTGTTCGCATGCGATACGGCTCAAGTTCCACCGGTGAACCGGCATGAAACAATTCCTCACACGGCTCGCTGAACGCGGCCGGGCTGCACCACTCCCAACCCGATGAATCTTCAACAAGCCTGCATCCTCCTGGGCGCCGCCCTGCTCTCGTCTGCGGCCTGGGCCCAGTCCCCGCCACCGGTCTCCAACCCCGAATTCGACACCTGCCTGAACACGCTGCGTGCCCCCGCGCGTGCCGCCGGCGTGCGCGACGAGACGTTTGCCCTGCACACACAGAACCTCACGCCCGACATGAGCGTGATCGACAAGCTCAACTTCCAGCCCGAGTTCCGCACCGCCATCTGGGACTACCTCGCCGGCCTGGTGGACGAAGAGCGGGTGGCCGAGGGCCGTGCCATGCTGGAGCGCCATGCCCAGACGCTCGCACGCGTGAACGAGCGCTACGGCGTGGACCCGGCCACCGTGGTCGCGGTCTGGGGCGTGGAGAGCAACTTCGGCCAGACCTTCGGCAAATCCCCGCTGGTGCAGTCACTCGGCACGCTCTCGTGTTTCGGGCGGCGCCAGGCCTATTTCCGCACCGAGTTCTATGCCACGCTGCGCATCCTGCAAGCCGGCCACATCGCACCCGAGCGCCTCGTGGGTTCCTGGGCGGGTGCCTTCGGCCACACCCAGTTCATGCCCAGCACCTTCGAGCGTCTGGCGGTGGACTTCGACGGCGACGGCAAGGCCGACCTGATGGACAGCACCAGCGACGCGCTCGCCTCCACCGCCAACTTTCTCGCCAGGGCGGGCTGGCAGAGCGGACAGTCCTGGGGCTTCGAGGTGAAGCTGCCCGAAGGATTCAACGTCACCGGCGAAGGGCGCCGCACCAAACGCACCATGGGTGAGTGGGCCGCGCGTGGTCTCAAGCGCGTGGATGGGACTGCGCTGCCCGCCAGCGCCAGCGCCGGCCTCATGACCCCCGCCGGCGCACAAGGCCCGGCCTTCCTGGTGCTGCGCAACTTCGACGCGATCTACAGCTACAACGCGGCCGAGAGCTATGGCCTCGCCATCGCGCACCTGGCCGACCGGCTGCGTGGCGGCGGCCCCTTCGCCACGCCCTGGCCCACCGACGACCCGGGCATCTCGCGCGCCGAGCGCCGCGAGGTGCAGACGCTGCTGATCGCACGCGGGCACGACATCGGCGCGGTCGACGGCATGCTGGGCGACAAGAGCCGCGCGGCCATCCGCGTGGAGCAGCAGCGCCTGGGACACGAAGCCAGCGGACGCGCCGGGCAGAAGCTGCTCAAGGCGCTGCGAGGGGGTTGAACCTCAGGCAGCAGGCCCGCCCGTCCATGCAGATCGAGGCCTGACAACCCGCCCCGGACAAGGCCTCCGAAGCGACGTGTCTCCAACCAGAGCACCCACGGAACCGGCTTGGCCGGGCCACAGAGTGTGCCCCCCTTGAGGGGGGACGCGCGCAGCGCGGCGGGGGGTGCTTACAGCTTCACCGCCGTGCCACTCACCGCGACCATCATCATGGCGTTGGTCTCGCCCAGCACTTCGTAGTCGAAGTCGATGCCGATGACGGCGTTGGCGCCCATCTCGCGCGCGGCCTCCACCAGGTCTTCCACCGCCGCATCGCGCGCGCCCGAGAGCGCCCGCTCGTAACCACCGGCGCGCCCGCCCACCACATCGCGCACCGACGCGAACATGTCGCGAAAGATGTTCGCGCCGATGATGGCTTCGCCATTGACCACGCCCAGGTACTGCGCCCGGTCGATGCCCTCGGGCGTGGTGGTGCTGAGAAAGAAGCCGTCGTTCGATTTGGAAAACCATCCCATGGGAACACTCCTGTTGGTGCGCCGCGTGAGGCGGCGCACGGACATTGTGCAGCGGGCGTGCTACGGTCGGAGACCGCCACAAGGGCCTGAAGGAAAACCCCATGCCCGGCTACCAGGTCAAGACCGAGACCATCACGCTCGGCGGCACCGACTGGCACATCCGCTGCCTGCTCGACGACCAGCAATACACCGACACCCGGCAGACCGCCGCCGCCATCGGTCTGCCCGCGGCGGGCTGGTCGCATTTCGGTCAGGTGTGGCCGTCCTCGCGCGTGCTCGCGCTGGCCATGCTCACGCAACCGCTGGCGGGCCTGCGTGTGCTGGAGATCGGCGCGGGCCTGGCGCTGGCCAGCCTGGTGATGCACCGGCGCGGTGCCGATGTGACGGTCAGCGACTGGCATCCACTGACCGAGGACTTCCTGCGGCACAACCTGGCCCTCAACGGCCTGGGCCCCATGCCCTACCAGGCGGGCAACTGGGAAAGCGTGGCCGCCACCGACAACCAGGCCCTGGGGCTGTTCGACCTGATCGTGGGCAGCGACCTGCTCTACGAACGCCAGCAGCCCGCGCAGCTGGCGGCGTTCATCCACCGACATGCGGCGGTGGGTGCGCAGATCGTGATCGTCGACCCCGACCGCGGCAACCGCGCGGCATTCGGCCGCGACATGGGCCTGCTGGGCTTCGTGCTCACCATGCAGGCGGCCGAGCGGCAACTGGAAGACGGCACGGCCTACAAGGGACGTTTCCTGCGCTTCGAGCGCTGAACGAAAAAAAGCCCGCACCGCGGGCCTTTTTCCGTTCAGCAAGGTCGGCCACCGGGGCCGGCCCGATCAGCCGCCTTTTTTGGAGCGCTTGCCGGGGTTCTTCTTGCTGCGGGTGGCCACGCCACGCTCCAGACTCACGCGCTGGCCACGGCCAGGGGAGGTCAGGGACACGCCGGCGACGGGCGTGGGGCGGGGGGTGGCTTTGCGGTCGGCTTCGGTGACGATTTTGTTGCCCATGACTGGATCCTGAGAAAGTTGCAATGGTGACGGAACCTGCTATTAGGCCACAAGGGCCTGCGGGCGTCAGGCGGGGGACACCGGGCCCCAGGTGAAGGAGGCATCGGTGGACAGCGCCTCCGGGCGCCGGACCGGCATCAGCCAGCCGTGCGCGGGGTTGGTCTGCGCCGAGATGTCGATGCGCGGTGCCTGCGCCGTCACCGGGCCGAAGATCGTCGCGAACGAGGCATCGGCCGCGTCGCGCCCGGTGCCGATGCGCACGAAACCCATGGGAATGGCGGTGCCCGAGGGATCGAACAGGTACCAGCGGTGGCCGAGGTAGACCTCCACATAGGCGTGGAAGTCGGTCGGGCCGAGGGCCGGGTCGGCGCCGAAGTCGATCGCGGTGGTGAAACGTGCCGGAATGTTGAGTGCCCGGCAGAACGCGATCATGAGGTGGGCAAAGTCGCGGCACACGCCCTTGTGGGCGTTGAGCGTGTCCATCGCGGAGGTCATGGAGTTGCTGGTGTTCGACTCGAAGCTCACCTGGCTCTGCACCCACTTCTGGATCGCCTCCACGCGCCGGTATCCCGGCGGCATCTGCCCGAACAGCTGGTTCGCCATGGCGGTCACGCAGTCGGACTGGCAGTAGCGGCTGGGGTAGATGTAGGTCAGCACCTCGGTGGGCAACTGGTTGATCGGTGTCTCGAACACGCTGTCGGGCGGATCCACATGGTGAACGATGTCGAGCGTGGCGCGGTACCGCAGCTGCAGCGGGCCCGGGGCGGCGGTCAGCCGCAGGATGCGGGTGCGGGTGGCGGGGTCGGTGTAGGACACCAGGGGCACCGGCTGGCTGACCTGCAGCTCTTCCCACACCACGGTCTGTTGCGGCGAATGGGCGGCCTGCACATTGAAGATGAAGTCGGCGCTGGGCTGGTTGACCTGGTACTGCAGGTCGATGGCGAGGTGGATGCGAACCATGGGGTCACCGTGAAAAGGAAACGAATCGACCTTGTGGGCCGGAGGCAGCGGGGATGCGCGCTGTGGGACGGTGATGAAAAACTCGAACCATGTTACGCGTGCACGAGGGCCTCGTCTGTGCGGCAAGCCACCATGCCCTGGCCAGAGCGCCGGGCAAGGGCTTGCGCGTAAGCTCGATCACCATGCGCGCGCTGCTCTCCACGTTCTCCTTGCAAGAGTTGCGCCACCACCCGTGGCGCAACGCATCGGCCGTGGTGGCCGTCATGCTCGGCGTGGCATTGGCGTTCGCCGTGCACCTGATCAATGCATCGGCGCTGGCCGAGTTCTCGAGTGCGGTGAGCTCGGTCAATGGCGAACCGGACGTGGCGCTGCGCGCGCGCCAGGGCCTGCTGAGCGACACCTTGCTCGACCGTGTGGCGGCGCACCCCGGCGTGGCGCTGGCCAGCCCGGTGCTGGAAACCCCCACGCAGGCCGTGCTGGACGATGGCCAGCGCGTGAGCGTGCGCTTGATGGGGGTCGATGCGCTGGTGGTGGCCGGCCTGTCGCCCGCCTTGATGCCGATCCCCGGAGCCGCAACCGGTGACACGGCCGCGCGCCGCTTCGACCTGTTCGCACCCGACGCGGTGTTTCTCAATGCCGCCGCTGCGCAGGCGCTGGGCCAGCGAACCACGCTGCAGCTGCAAGGCGGCCCGGGCCTGCGCACGGTGCGTGTGGCGGGCCGGGTGAACGCCCCGGGCGCGCCACTGCTGGTGATGGATGTGGCCGCTGCGCAGGACCTGATGGCGCAGGTGGGCCAGCTCAGCCGCATCGACCTTCGGCTGGCGCCCGGTGCCCAGCCCGATGCGGTGCTGGCCTCGCTCGCCCTGCCCGCCCAGGTGATCGCGCAGCGGCCCGAACAGTCGGGCGAGCGGGTGAGCAACCTGTCGCGCGCCTACCGGGTCAACCTCACGGTGCTGGCGCTGGTGGCGCTGTTCACCGGTGCCTTTCTGGTGTTCTCGGTGCTCTCGCTGTCGGTGGCACGGCGCCAGCCGCAGTTTGCCTTGCTCGGTGTGCTCGGCCTCTCGGGCGCGGAGCGCCTGCGCCTGGTGCTCGCCGAGTCGGCGCTGCTGGGCCTGCTGGGCAGCGCGCTCGGCATTGCGCTGGGCACGGCGCTCGCAGCACTCGCGCTCGGGCTGCTCGGCGGCGATCTGGGCGGTGGCTACTTTTCGGGCGTGGCACCACCTCTGCAGTGGAGCGGCCGGGCCGCCGCGGTGTATGGGCTGCTCGGTGTGGCGGCCTCGGTGGTGGGTGGCTGGTGGCCGGCGCGCGCCACGGCCCGCATGGCGCCCGCGCTGGCCTTGAAAGGTCTGGGCGCACCCGCTGCGACCGGTGCTCGCCGGCATGCGCTGGCGCTGGCGCTGGTGGCGCTTGCCGCCGCCCTGGCCTGGGCGCCACCGGTGGGCGGCATTCCCCTGGCGGCCTACCTGTCGGTGGGCCTGCTGCTGGTGGGCGGCATTGCCGCGTTGCCGCTGGCCGTGGGCGCTGTGCTCGATCGCATCGCACCGCACATCAGCCGCCACGCATTGCCCGTGCTGGCGGTGGAGCGCGCGCGCCGCCTGCGCGAGACGGCGGCCGTGGCCACCAGCGGCGTGGTTGCCAGCCTGGCCTTGTCGGTCGCCCTCACCGTGATGGTGGCGAGCTTTCGCGATTCGGTCACGCAGTGGCTCGATGCGGTGCTGCCCGCGCAGCTGTATGTGCGCAGCAGCGGGGGCAGCGGCAACGACACGACGCACCTGCCGGCCGACCTGGTGGTCGCGGTGGGCGGGGTGGCCGGTGTCGAACGCGTGGACACCCTGCGCGCCACACCGGTGCAGCTGGACCCGGTGCGCCCCGCCGTGGTGTTGCTCTCGCGGCCCCTGACCCAGGAATCATCGGCCGCGCTCAGCCTGCCGCTGGTGGGCAACCCGCTGCCCGCCCCGCCAGCGGCGCAAGGGGAGTTCAACATCCCGGTCTACGTGAGCGAAGCCATGGTGGACCTGTACGGCGCCGAACCCGGCGGCTGGTTGCCGGACCTGGCGCAGGCTTTTGCCGAGCCGAATGTGCGTGGTGTGCGCTTTTTCGTGGCCGGCGTGTGGCGCGACTATGCGCGCCAGCACGGCAGCGTGGCGATGGACCGCGACGATTTCGTGCGGCTCACCGGCGACACCCGCGTGAACGACCTCGCCCTGCACCTGCGCCCGGGTACCGACGAGAACGCTGTGCGCGAGGACATCCGCGCGCTGGCCGCGCAGCAGGGATCTGAAGACTCGATCGAGTTCGCCTCGTCGGGACAGATCCGGGCGGTGTCGCTGCGCATCTTCGACCGCAGCTTTGCCGTCACCGTGTGGCTGCAGGCGGTGGCCATCGGCATCGGACTGTTCGGTGTGGCCGCCAGCTTCAGCGCGCAGGTGCTGGCGCGCAAACGCGAATTCGGGCTGCTGGCACACCTGGGCCTGACGCGGCAGCAAATCCTGGGCGTGGTGGCGCTCGAAGGCCTGGCCTGGACGCTGCTCGGTGCGCTGGCCGGTCTGGGCCTCGGTCTGGCAGTGAGCCTGGTGCTGGTGCACGTGGTCAATCCGCAAAGTTTCCACTGGACCATGGATCTCGTGCTGCCCTGGGCGCGGTTGCTCGCGCTGTGCGCGGCCGTGGTGGTGGCGGGCACGCTCACCGCGTGGCTGGCCGGGCAGGCGGCGGCCAGCCGCGACGCGGTGCGGGCGGTGAAGGAAGACTGGTGAAACGGCTTCAGATATCCCCGCAGGTGGACCCTTCGACAAGCTCAGGGCGAACGGCGCACACCAACGCCACCGTTCGGGCTGAGCCTGTCGAAGCCCTCACCAGCCGGCGCCGCCTGCTGATCGCAGCCACGGGCGCCCTCGCCTTCCCGAAGGCCCGGGCGCAAAGCCCGCACCGCCCGGGCGACGCCCTGCAACCGCGGCCGCTCGTCTTTCCGCGCGACCACGGCAGCCACAACGAAACGCGCACCGAGTGGTGGTACCTCACCGGCCATGCCCAGGACGACAAGGGGCGTGATTTCGGTTTCCAGGTCACGTTCTTCCGCAGCCGGGTGGATGGCACACAAGCCCTGCAAAGCCGGCTCGCCGCGAGACACCTGCTGTTCGCACACGCCGCCATCACCGACGTGCAGGGCGGCAAGCTGCTGCACGACCAGCGCATGGCGCGCTGGAACGGCGAACCGGCGTCGCAGCCGGAGCGTGGCGTGTTCGCCAGCGAGGCCGACACCCGCGTGGTGCTGCGCGACTGGCACATCGATCGGGCACCCGAGGGCCACTACACCACGCGCATCGGGGGTGACGCGCTGTCGATCGACCTCGTGGCACGGCCGCAGCAGGCCTGGCTGCTGCAGGGGAACGAGGGCTTTTCACGCAAGGGACCCGATGCCTCGCAGGCGAGCTTCTATGTGTCCCAGCCCCAACTCGCGGTGCGCGGCACGCTGGGCATCGGCCGCCAGCGTTTCGACGTGCAGGGCACGGCCTGGCTGGACCACGAATGGAGCGAGGCGCTGCTGCATCCCGAAGCCGTGGGCTGGGACTGGATCGGCATGAACCTGCTGGACGGCCACAGCCTGACGGCGTTTCAGCTGCGCCGGGCCGACGGCAGCCAGCTCTGGGCAGGTGGATCGTTTCGGGAGGCCCGACATGCCGCAAGCCCCACACAGCTCAGGCGTTTCGGCACGGACGAGGTGGCGTTCAAACCCCTGCGCTCCTGGCTCAGTCCGCTGACCCGGGCCCGCTACCCGGTGGACTGGGAGGTGCGCACACCGGTCGGTGTGTACACGGTCAAGGCCGTGATCGACCCGCAGGAACTCGACGGCCGCCAGGGCACCGGAACGGTGTACTGGGAGGGCCTCTCGGACCTGTTCGACAGCGGCGGTCGACGGGTCGGGCGCGGCTATCTGGAAATGACGGGGTATGCGCAGCGGCTGGTGCTGTGAAGCCCCGCCACGCAAACCTCCATGCCCGGGAAACCAGGATCAATGTGCCGCGGCCAGACCGCTGCAAAAACCCGGCACACTCGACGGCATGAGCGCCCCTTCCCCCACCGACCGCCCCAAAGCCACCACCCCCACCTCGCTCGGCGGCCTCGTGCCGTTCCTGCGGCCCTACCGATTGCAGATCGGCCTGGCGATCCTGTTTCTGGTGCTGGCTGCAGCGGCCACGCTGGCGTTTCCGCTCGCCTTGCGTTTCCTCATCGACAGCGGCCTGGCACCCGCCGGCCGCGGCGAGCAGGCGATGGCCCTGACCGGGCACTTTGCGACCCTCTTCGCCGTGGCGGTGGCGCTCGGCATCTTTTCGGCGATGCGCTTCTATCTGGTCAGCTGGCTGGGCGAACGCGTCACCGCGGACCTGCGCAACGCGGTCTACAGCCATGTGCTGCGCCAGAGCCCGCAGTTTTTTGAAACCACGCAGACCGGCGAGGTGCTCTCGCGCCTGACCACCGACACCACGCTGGTTCAGACGGTGGTGGGCTCGTCGCTCTCCATGGGCCTGCGCAATGCCGTCATGGGCATCGGTGCCCTGATCATGCTGGTGTGGACCAACCCCTGGGTGATGCTGCAGGTGCTGCTGATCATCGTGCTGGTGGTGTTGCCCAGCATGTGGTTTGGCAAACGGGTGCGCAAGCTCTCGCGTGCCAGCCAGGACCGCGTGGCCGACTCCAGTGCGATCGCCGCAGAGGTGCTCAACGCCATACCGGTGGTGCAGAGCTACACCGCCGAAGACCGTGAAGCGGCGCGCTTCAACGAGTCCACCCAGTTCGCCTTCGACACCGCGATCCGGCGCACCCGGGCACGCTCGGTGCTGGTGGCCTTCATCATCATCAGCACCGCCGGGCTGCTGCTGTGGGGCCTGTACCAGGGCACACAGGCGGTGCTGGCCGGCACCATCACACCGGGCCACCTGGGGCAGACGGTGCTCTACATCATCATCCTGGCCGGCGCGGTGGCGGTGCTGGGCGAGGTGTATGGCGACCTGTTGCGCGCGGCGGGAGCCAGCGAGCGCCTGATGGAGTTGCTCGCCAGCGCCTCGCCGGTCCAGTCGCCCGAACAACCGCTGGAGGCGGCGACCCCGCAGGGCGGCAGCGCGCTGGTGTTCGACGACATCACCTTCCATTACCCCTCGCGCCCGGCGCAGGCCGCGCTCGCGGGCTTCAGCCTGGCGGTCGAGCCAGGTCAGACCGTGGCGCTGGTGGGGCCGAGTGGCGCCGGCAAGACGACCGTCTTCGGCCTGCTGCTGCGCTACTACGACCCGGCCCTGGGCACGATTCGGCTGGACGGCGTGCCGATTCATCAGATGAAGCTGCAGGACCTGCGCAACCGGGTGGGCATCGTGCCGCAGGACCCGGTGATCTTCTCCAGCAGCGCGATGGAAAACATCCGCTACGGCAAACCGGGTGCCAGCGATGCCGAGGTGCGTGCGGCCGCGACGGCCGCCTTTGCCGACGAGTTCATCGACCAGTTGCCCGAGGGCTACAACACCTTCCTCGGCGAGCGCGGCGTGCGGCTCTCGGGCGGTCAGCGCCAGCGCATCGCGATTGCGCGCGCCATGCTGAAGAACCCGCCGCTGCTGCTGCTCGACGAAGCCACCAGTGCGCTGGACGCCCAGAGCGAACGCATGGTGCAGGCCGCGCTCGAATCGGCCATGAAGGACCGCACCACGCTGGTCATTGCACACCGGCTGGCCACGGTGCAACAGGCCGACCGCATCGTGGTGCTGGACCGGGGACGGCTGGTGGAACAGGGCACACACGAGCAGCTGGTCACGCTCGGCGGTGTGTACGCCGGCCTGGCGGCGCTGCAGTTCAACGCCTGAAAAACAGGCACGCTCATGCACTGAACGCATGACGCAATGGCATCGCGGCCTTGGACAGCGGCCGACCGGCTCCGTAAGCTTCGCGGGTCGGTCCAGTGCATGGGCTGCACACCCACAAGGAATCCGCCATGTCATCCCCCTCGCCCTCCCCGGCCGGCAGCGCTCAGAGCGCCCCGGCCGTGTTCACGCAAGCCCTTCCCTCCTATCTGGATCCGAAGCACCTCGGCCCCTGGGGCATTTACCTGCAACAGGTGGACCGCGTCACGCCCTACCTGGGTCCGCTGGCGCGCTGGGTCGACACCCTCAAGCGTCCCAAGCGCACGCTGATCGTCGACGTGCCGATCCTGCTGGACAACGGCTCGGTGGCCCACTTCGAGGGCTATCGCGTGCAGCACAACACCTCACGCGGGCCAGGCAAAGGCGGTGTGCGGTTTCACCAGGACGTGACCCTGTCCGAAGTGATGGCGCTGTCGGCCTGGATGTCGATCAAGAACGCGGCGGTGAACGTGCCGTATGGCGGCGCCAAGGGCGGCATCCGGGTCGATCCGCGCCAGCTCACGCGCGGCGAACTCGAGCGGGTGACCCGCCGCTACACCAGCGAGATCGGCATCATCATCGGCCCGACCAAGGACATCCCGGCGCCGGACGTGAACACCAACGAGCAGATCATGGCCTGGATGATGGACACCTACTCGATGAACGAAGGCTCGACCGCAACCGGCGTCGTCACCGGCAAACCGGTGGACCTCGGCGGCTCGCTGGGCCGGCGCGAAGCCACCGGGCGCGGTGTCTTCACGGTGGGTGTCGAAGCGGCGCGGCGCATCGGGCTGGACATTCCCACCGCCCGCGTGGCGGTGCAGGGCTTTGGCAACGTGGGCGGCGTGGCCGGCAAGCTGTTTGCCGAAGCCGGCGCGCGGGTGGTGGCGGTGCAGGACCATGGCGGCACGATCCACCGCGAAGCCGGGCTCGACGTGCCCGCGCTGCTCGCGCACGTGGCGCAGGTGGGCTCGGTGGCCGGTTTTGCCGGCGCCGAGGTGATCGAAAACGATGCGTTCTGGGACGTGCCGTGCGACATCCTCATACCGGCCGCGCTCGAATCCCAGATCACCGAAGCGAATGCCGGGCGCATCCAGGCCCGCCTGGTGATCGAGGGCGCCAACGGCCCGACCACGCCGCAGGCCGACGACATCCTGCACGAGCGCAACGTGCTGGTGCTGCCCGACGTGATTGCCAATGCCGGCGGTGTGACGGTGAGCTACTTCGAGTGGGTGCAGGACTTCTCCAGCTTCTTCTGGAGCGAGGACGAGATCAACGCCCGCCTGGTGAAGATCATGAAGGACGCCTTCGCCGCCGTGTGGCAGGTGGCCGACGAGAACAAGGTGAGTCTGCGCACGGCCACCTTCATCGTGGCCTGCAAGCGCATCCTGCATGCGCGCGACCTGCGCGGCCTGTACCCCTGAAGCCGGCCCACCGGGCCATGCAAGCCCCGGGGCAGGCGCCTACTGCAGCGTTTCCTTGATCGCCGGCAGCGCCGGCAGCGCGATCACCTCGATGCCCTCTTCCATCAGGGCCAGCGCCTCCTGGGGGCTGGCCTGACCGCGGATGTTGCGGTGATCCAGCTCACCGTGGTGCATGGCACGGGCCTCGTCGGCAAAGCGCTCGCCCACGTCTTCCGTGTTGGCCACCACCTCGCGCAGGGCCCGCAACATGCGGGCCTGCAGGGCCGCCAGTTCGGGATCCATCACATGGTTGCTCATCGCCACCGACGGCGCTTGCGCAGCCGCTGGCTCCGGCTCGTTGCGGCCCGAGCGCAGGTTCAGCCGGGGCGCCGTCAGCTTCTTGTCGATGTGCACGTCCCCGCACAGCGGGCAGGCGACCATGCCGCGACCCAGCTGACTCACGAAATCATCTTCAGAGGCGAACCAGCCTTCGAACTCGTGCTGGTGGGCACACTGCAGGTTGAGGACCTTCATCGCGTCGATTGTCCCGCCAAAGAGGCCGTTGCGCCGCTGTGCCACTGCAGGGCCCATTCGCCGCTGAGCACGTTGTGCAGCCACATCGAGCCGATCAGGGTCTTGCAGTCGATCACCTCGCCGCTGAAACACCAGGCCCGCAAGTCGGCGGGTGTGGCGGTGAACACGTCGAGGAACTCACCATTGTCGAGTTGCCGCTCGCCCAGTGTGAGGCCGCGGGCGAACCAGATGTCGATGGTTTCGTCGGAGTAAGCCACCGTGGGGGCCAGCCGACCGGCAAATGCCCACTCCCGGGCGCTGTAGCCGGTTTCCTCGAGCATCTCGCGCTGTGCGCACCCGAGGCTGTCTTCACCCTGGTCGAGCTTGCCGGCCGGAAATTCGATCATCACCGCCTGCATCGGATGGCGGAACTGGCGCTCGAGCACCACGCGACCGTCATCGAGCAAGCCGATGACCATCACGGCCCCCGGGTGCAGCACGTACTCGCGCGTGGCCTCGGCCCCGCCGGGCAGGCGCACGGTGTCGCGCACCACATGCAGAAAGTGACCGCGCAAGAGCTCGGTGCGCGACAACGGCGTTTCGACCAGGTGGCTGTCCTCGTTCATTTCAAAGTGCCGGGGGAGACTTATCTGTGACGGTACAGGTACCGATAGACAAAACCGGGGAAGGCCAGCGTGATGAAGAGCGCGGCCGTGGTGGCGTAGAACTCCCACCCCTGTGGTGCGATCTGTCCGGCGCTGTGCTCCAGGGCCAGACCGACTGCTCCAACGGCGAAATACAACACCACCAGTTCGGCCAGACGCATCCACAGCGTCTTGGGCAGGCTGCGCGGAATCACCGCCAGCCACCGTTCGTTGATGAAAGGCAGATTGGCTGCAAGCAGGGCGGTGATCAACACCAGCCAGATGGAGAAGCTGTGGTTCATGGTGGAGGGTGTGAGCCGGCCCCACCGGCGAAGTTCACCGGTGCGAAGGCCCAGGCAGGTCAGGCCAGCAATGCCGCCACGGCTTGCGCACACAGCGCCATGAGGCCGCCCGGCAGGATGCCCAGCAACAGCACCAGCGCTCCGTTGACCGACAGCACCGAACGGGCGTCCAGCCCGGCCTCGATGCCGGCGGTCTGCGTGGGGGCATCGAAGTACATGACCTTGACCAGGCGCAGGTAGTAGAAGGCACCGATCAGCGACATGATCACCGCGAACACCGCCAGCCCCACGTAGAACGCTCCGCTGGAGGCCAGCAGCGCCTGCAACACCGACAGCTTGGCGTAGAAGCCCACCAGAGGGGGCACACCGGCCAGCGAGAACATGCAGATGGCCATGACGCCGGCGTACAGCGGGCTGCGCTGGTTCAGGCCCGCCAGATCGCTGATGTTCTCGGACTCGAAACCGCTGCGCGAGAGCAGCAGGATCACGCCGAACGTGCCCAGCGTGGTCAGCACATAGGTGATGACATAGAACATCGACGAGCCGTAGGCATTGGCCATGTTGCCGGAGTCGCCATCGACCACGCCGGCGAGCAGGCCGAGCAACATGAAGCCCATCTGGGCGATGGTGGAAAACGCCAGCATGCGCTTGAGGTTGGTTTGCGCAATGGCGGCGAAGTTGCCCACCAGCAGCGACATGACGGCCAGCACAGCGAGCATCTGCTGCCAGTCAAACGCCAGCGGCTGCATGCCTTCGACAAGCAGACGGATGACGATGGAAAATGCCGCCAGCTTGGGCGCGCCGCCGATCATGAGCGTGATGGCGGTCGGCGCCCCGTGGTAGACATCGGGCACCCACATGTGGAACGGCACCACACCGAGCTTGAAGGCCAGGCCGGCCACCACGAACACCAGGCCGAGCGTGAGCACCTGGGCCGAACCCTTGAGCGTGGCCTCGCCACCAGCGATGGACTGCATCACCGCAGCCAGGTCCAGCGAGCCGGTGGCACCGTACACCATGGACAGGCCGTACAGCAGGAATCCACTGGCCAAAGCACCCAGCACGAAATACTTCATGGCCGCTTCGGTGGCCTGCACGTCGTCGCGGCGCAGGGCCACCAGTGCGTAGCTCGAGAGCGTGAGCAACTCCAGACCGAGATAGATCACCAGGAAGTTGTGGCCGGAGATCATGACGAACATGCCCAGCAGCGCAAACATGGCCAGCGTGAACATTTCGCCGCCGCGCAGCATGTCGCGCTGACCGGCATAGTCGCGCCCGTACACCAGCGTGACCATCATGGCGATGGTGGCAAAGAACTTGAGCCAGTTGCCCATGGGGTCGCTGACGATCATGCCGCCGAAGCCCATGATGGTGTTGCCGGAAGCGGCAGCCATGGCCAGCAGCAGGGCCACGGCACCCAGCGACAGCAGCGTGAGCACATAGGTGGTGCCGCGCAGGGGCGACTTCACCGTCAGATCGGCCAGCGCGATCACGCAGGCCATCGTGAGCAGGAGGATTTCCGGGTAGGCCGCGACCCAGCTGAGCTTGTCAATCATTGTTCGTTCTCTTGTGTCGTGTGGCGCGCCCGGCTCACTGGGGCAGCTTGGAAATGGCCACGTGGCGCAGCAGGTCGGCCACGGAGGCGTCCATCACGTCGGTGAAAGGCTTGGGGTACACGCCCATGAAGAGCACGGCCACCGCCAGCACCGACATCACGAGAAATTCACGCGGGTTGAGGTCGACCAGCTTTTTCACGTTGTCGTTGCCCACGGCGCCCAGGTAGACGCGCTTGTACATCCACAGCGAGTAGGCGGCACCGAAGATCAGGGCCGAGGCGGCGAGCAGACCGATCCAGAAATTGGCCTTCACCGCCGCCAGGATCACCATCCATTCGCCCACGAAGCCGGCCGTACCCGGCAGGCCGCAGTTGGCCATGGTGAAGAGCAAGGCGAATGCGGCAAACCGGGGCATGGTGTTGACCACGCCGCCGTAGTCGGCGATCTCGCGCGAGTGCACCCGGTCGTACAGCACGCCGATGCCCAGGAACATGGCGGCCGACACGAAGCCGTGGGCAATCATCTGCACAATACCGCCCGACACACCCAGGTCGCTGAAGACGAAGAAGCCCAGGGTGACGAAGCCCATGTGGGCCACCGAGGAGTACGCCACCAGCTTTTTCATGTCCTGCTGGACCATGGCCACCAGACCCACGTAGATCACCGCCACCAGCGACAACGCGATCATGAGCCAGGCCCATTCCTGCGAAGCGTCGGGCAGGATCGGCATCGAGAAACGCAGAAAACCGTAGGCGCCGAGCTTGAGCATGATGGCGGCCAGCACGGCCGAGCCGCCGGTGGGGGCTTCCACGTGCACATCGGGCAGCCAGGTGTGCACCGGCCACATCGGCACCTTCACGGCAAACGCTGCGAAGAAGGCGAAGAACAGCAAGGTCTGCGCGGTGCTGCTCAGGGGCAGTTGGTACCAGTCAGCGAGCGCAAAGCTGCCGCCGGACACGGTGTACAGGTAGATCAGTGCCACCAGCATCAACAGCGAGCCGAGCAGCGTGTACAGAAAGAACTTGAACGCGGCGTAGATCTTGTTCGGGCCGCCCCAGATGCCGATGATCAGGTACATCGGGATCAGCGTGGCTTCGAAGAACACGTAGAACAGCATCGCGTCCTGCGCGGCGAACACGCCGATCATCAAACCCGAGAGGATCAGGAACGCACCCATGTACTGGTTGACGCGCGTCGTGATCGACTCCCAGCTCGCCACCACCACCACCACGTTGATGAAGGCCGTGAGCAGGATCAGCCACAGCGAGATGCCGTCCACGCCGAGGTGGTAGTGGATGTTGAAGTTTTCGATCCAGGGACTCTTCTCGACGAACTGCAGCGCGGCCGTGCCGAGCTTGAATCCGGTGTAGAGCGGCACCGTGACCGCCAGCCCCACCAACGCACCCACCAACGCGATCCAGCGCACCATGGGTGCCTGTTCGTCACGGCCCAGGGCCAGCAGCACGACGCCAAAAGCAATGGGCGTCCAGATGGCAAGGCTCAGCAAACCCATGATGTTCTTCTTCCTCTTGTTTTATTTGGCGAGCCAGACGAAGTACGTCATGAACAGCAGCACACCCACGATCATCATCAGCGCGTAGTGGTAGAGATAACCCGTCTGGGCGCGGCGCACCACGCCCGACACCAGTCCCACCAGCTTCCAGCTGGCGTTCACCACACCGCCTTCGATCACGCCACGGTCACCACCCTTCCACAGCCCGATGCCCAGTGCGCGCGCGCCTTTGGCGAGAACGTTCTCGTTGAACCAGTCCAGGTAGTACTTGTTCTCGAGAATCACCACCAGCGGACGCAGTGCGCGTCCGATGGCGGCCGGCACGGCCGGGTTGATCAGGTACATGTACCAGGCGCTCACGGCGCCGGCGAGTGCCAGGTAGAGCGGCGGCGTGGACAAGGCATGGGTGGCCATCGACAGCGGACCATGGAAGATCTCGGCAAACCGGGCCATGGCCGGATGCGCTGCCGCGTTGATCGTGATCGCATCGCTGAAGAAGTCGCCGAACAGCATGGGTTCGATGGTCATGAAGCCGATCACCACCGACGGAATGGCCAGCAGCACCAGCGGCACCGTCACCACCCAGGGTGATTCGTGCGGCTTGCCGTGACCATGATCGTCGTGGTGACCATGGTCGTCGTGGTGGGCGTCCGGGTTCTGGTCGTAGCGCTCCTTGCCATGGAACACCAGGAAGTACAGGCGGAATGAATAGAACGAGGTCACGAACACACCGGCGAGCACCGCAAAGTAGGCGAAGCCTGCGGCCGGCAGGTTGCTGAAGTGCACCGCCTCGATGATGCTGTCCTTGGAATAAAAGCCCGAGAACAGGGGCGTGCCGATCAGGGCCAGCGTGCCGAGCAGGGAGGTGATCCAGGTGATGGGCATGTACTTGCGCACGGCGCCCATCCAGCGGATGTCCTGGTTGTGGTGCAGCCCCATGATGACCGAGCCTGCGGCCAGGAAAAGCAGCGCCTTGAAGAATGCGTGCGTCATGAGGTGGAACACCGCCACCGAATAGGCCGAGGCGCCGAGCGCCACCGTCATGTAGCCGAGCTGCGACAGGGTGGAGTAGGCCACGATGCGCTTGATGTCGTTCTGGATGATGCCCAGGAAGCCCATGAACAGCGCGGTGATGGCGCCGATGATGAGGATGAAGTTGAGCGCGGTGTCCGACAACTCGAACAGCGGCGACATGCGCGCCACCATGAAGATGCCGGCCGTGACCATGGTGGCAGCGTGGATCAGCGCCGAGATGGGGGTCGGGCCTTCCATCGAATCGGGCAACCACACATGCAGCGGGAACTGCGCGCTCTTGCCCATGGCGCCGATGAAAAGGCAGATGCAGATCACGGTGATCAGCAGCCAGTCGGTGCCGGGGAAGCCCATGGCGCCGAGTTCCGGCGCCTTGGCAAACACCTCGGTGTAGTTCAGCGTACCGGCGTAGGCCACGATCAGGCCAATGCCCAGGATGAACCCGAAATCGCCGACGCGGTTGACCAGAAACGCCTTCATGTTGGCGAAGATCGCCGTGGGCTTGTTGAACCAGAAACCAATGAGCAGGTAGGACACCAGGCCGACCGCTTCCCAGCCGAAGAACAGCTGCAGCAGGTTGTTGCTCATGACCAGCATGAGCATGGAGAAGGTGAACAGCGAGATGTAGGCGAAGAAGCGGTTGTAGCCTTCGTCTTCCTCCATGTAGCCGATGGTGTAGAGGTGCACCATGAGCGAGACGAAGGTGACCACCACCATCATCATGGCGGTGAGGCCGTCGACCAGAAAGCCGATCTCCATCTTCAGCCCGCCGACGACCATCCAGGTGTAGAGGGTCTCGTTGAAGCGGGCGCCGTCCAGGGCCACGCTCTTGAGCGTCATGGCGGACAGGACGAAGGCGACCAGCACACCCAGGATGGTGAGCGTGTGCGAGGCGCGGCGGCCGATGACGTTGCCACCGAAGGTGGTGCCCAGAATGCCGGCCAGGGCCGCGCCGATCAGCGGCGCCATGGGGACGGCGAGCAAGGTGCTGGCAGAGAGTGTGGTGCTCATGGTGCTGTTGGGTTCTGGTCTTGGTGCCGGTGCTCAGCCCTTGAGCGTGTTGAGCTCTTCGACGCTGATCGAATGCTTGTTGCGGAACAACAGCACCAGGATGGCCAGGCCGATCGCCGACTCGGCGGCGGCCACGGTCAGGATGAAGAACACGAACACCTGCCCGTGCATGTCGCCCAGGAAATGGGAGAAGGCCACGAAGTTCATGTTCACCGCCAGCAGCATCAGCTCGATCGCCATGAGCAGCACGATCAGGTTCTTGCGGTTGAGGAAGATGCCGACCACCGACAGCGCGAACAGGATCGCGCCCACCGACAGGAAATGGCCCAGGGTCAGACTGGTTAAGTTCATGCCTTGCCCTCCTCGGCGGCTGCCGGCGCCTCGGGCGCGGCTTTTTGTGTGGGCGCCATGGGCAGCACCACCAGACGGTCACGGGCGCGCACATGCACCTGCAGGCCCGGGTTGATGGCCTTGCTGTCCTTGCGCTGGCGAAGGGTGAGTGCGATCGCGGCAATCATGGCCACCAGCAGGATCACGGCAGCCACCTCAATGGGGTAGAGGTACTCGGTGTAGAGCAGCAGCCCCAGCTCGCGTGTGTTGGAGTAGTTGGCGGCGTTGATGCCGGCGCCGGCCGCATCCGGATTTGCCGCCAGGCTCGGAAAGCCGACAAACAGCACGGCGATCAGTTCGGCCGCCACGAGGGCACCGAGGATCGCGGCCAGCGGGAAGTGTTTCCAGAAACCCTTGCGCACGCTGTCCATGTTGATATCGAGCATCATCACGACGAACAGGAACAGCACCATCACCGCGCCCAGGTACACCAGCACCAGGGTGATGCCAAGGAACTCCGCCTTGAGCAGCAACCACAACGCAGACGCCTGCGAAAACGCCAGCATGAGGAACAGCACAGCGTGCACCGGGTTTCGCGCGGTGACCACGCGGAAGGCTGCAAACAGCAGCACCGCAGCGAAGAGATAAAAGAAGCCGGTCTGGTAGTCCATGGCGTTGTGGTTGTGTCGTCGGGTCCGGTCGGATTCCAGGGTCGCAGCGATCAGCGATAGGGGGCGTCGGCGGCCCGGGCGGCGGCAATCTCGGTCTCGTAGCGGTCGCCCACGGCCAGCAGCATCTCTTTGGTGAAGTACAGGTCGCCCCGCTTCTCGCCGTGGTATTCGAAGATGTGGGTTTCGACGATGGAGTCCACCGGGCAGCTCTCCTCGCAGAAACCGCAGAAGATGCACTTGGTCAGGTCGATGTCGTAACGCGTGGTGCGTCGTGAGCCGTCCTCGCGCACGTCGGACTCGATCGTGATCGCCATGGCCGGGCACACCGCTTCGCACAACTTGCAGGCAATGCAGCGCTCTTCGCCGTTTTCGTACCGGCGCAGCGCATGCAGGCCGCGAAAGCGCGGCGACAGCGGCGTCTTTTCCTCGGGAAACTGCACGGTGATCTTGCGCTTGAAGGCGTAGCGACCCGTCAGGGCCATGCCCTTGAACAGTTCCACCAGCAAGAAGCTGTTGAGAAAATCGCGGAACGAGAATGGCGCCACGACCGCAGGGGACGCAGTGGTTTGGGCAGTGATGGTGGACATGGTCAGGCGCCCTCTTATTTCCAGAGGTTCCACGACGTCTGCATCAGGCCGCCGACGAGCAGCAGGTAGATGAGCGTGACGGGAATGAAGATCTTCCAGCCCAGACGCATGATCTGGTCGTAACGGAAGCGCGGAAAGGTGGCACGGATCCAGATGAACATGGACACCACGAGGAAGGTCTTCAGGCCGAGCCAGATCCATCCCGGGATCCAGTTGAACAGCGCGCTGTCGATGGGCGACAACCAGCCGCCCAGGAACATCAGCACCGCCAGCACCGAGATCAGCCACATGCTGGCGTACTCGGCCAGGAAGAAGATGGCAAAGCCCATGCCGGAGTACTCGACCATGTGGCCCGCGACGATCTCGGCCTCGCCTTCGACCACGTCGAAGGGGTGCCGGTTGGTTTCGGCCACGCCGGAGATCAGGTACACGAAGAAGATCGGCAGCAGCGGCAGCCAGTTCCACGACAGGAAGTTCAGCCCCTGCGAGGCGGCCATGCCGCGGGCCTGCGAATTCACGATCTCGACCAGGTTCAGACTGCCTGCCGTCATCACAACGATCAGGAAGCAGAAGCCGATGGCGATCTCGTAGCTCACCATCTGCGCCGAGGCGCGCAACGCGCCGAGAAACGCGTATTTCGAGTTGGAGGCCCAGCCCGCGATGATCACGCCATACACCTCGATCGAGGTGATGGCCAGGATCACCAGCAGACCGGCATTCACGTTGGCCAGCACCGCTTCGGGGCCGAATGGCACGGCCACCCAGGCGGCCAGCGCCGGCATGATGGCCATGATGGGGCCCAGGCGAAACAGGCCGTTGCTCGCCGCACTCGGGCGGATCAGCTCCTTGGTCAGCAGCTTGAGCGCATCGGCGATGGGCTGCAGCAGACCGAAAGGGCCCACGCGGTTGGGTCCGTGGCGGACCTGGATCCAGCCGAGCAGTTTGCGCTCCCACAGCGTGAGGTAGGCCACCGCGCCCATGAGAGGCGCCAACACGGCCACGATCTTGATCAGGTTCCAGAGCACCGGCCAGGCCGCGGTGGTCCACCACGGTGCGGCGATCAGGCCCAGGCCGCCGTTGTACATCGCGTCGATCATGCGTGCACCTCATGGGTGGTCAGGCTGGCGCGGGCGTCTGCGGTCATCTGCAGCGCAGGAGCACGGCGCACCAGTCCGTCGAGTTGGTAGATCGCGGCCACGCAGGGTTCGGCGCCGGCAGGCGCCGTGTCGATCGGCACGCTGCCGGTGTTGTCCAGACGGGCAGCATCCACCAGCGCGCCACTGGCGACACCGGGCAGGACGCTGGCCAGCACGGCCTGGGAGGAATCGGCATCGAAGCCGGCCAGACCCAGCAGGTTGCCCAGCACGCGGATCACCTTCCAGGCCGGGCGCGTTTCACCCAGCGGGCGAACAACGGCGTGGAAGCTCTGCAGTCGGCCTTCGGCATTGACGAAGGAGCCCGATGTCTCGGTGAAGGGTGCGATCGGCAGCAGCACATCGCTGAGGTCGAGGTTGGTCTTGAACGGGCTGAGCGTGATCACCATGCCGCCCGGGGCCAGAGAGCCGACGCCGGCCGCACTGTCATGCTCGGGTTCGGTATTGAGCAGGACCAGCGCATGCACCCCGCCCGCCAGCATCCGGCCGGCATCCATGCCGTCCTGCCCCGGCACGGCGCCCACCAGCTGCGCGCCCACCGTGTTGGCGGCTTCGCTGAAGTAACCCACCGTGGCACCGGTCTGCCGGGCGATCCAGTTGGCCAACGACAGCAGGCTGGCTGCTTTTTGATGGTGCGCGGCGGCGTTGCCGAGCAGGATGGCCTTGTGCTCACCACCCAGCAGCGATTTCGCCACGGCGCGGTGGGCGTCGGTCACGTCGGCGTTCGCCGGCGCGATCGCACCGGTCTCGGCAGCAACGGCCGCGGCAATGCCGGCGAGCGCCGACACCCAGACGCCGCTGTCGGCGAGCACCACGTTTTTCAGCGGCATGGCCCAGTCTTGTGCGACCGCGTTGAGCACGTTGACCTGCGCGCCCTTGCGTTGGGCTTGACGGATCCGCTGTGCGAACAGCGGGTGGTCCTTGCGCAGGTTCGAGCCCACCACCAGCACACGCTGGAGGTTGGAGAGCGATGCGATCGGCATGCCCAGCCAGCGCGCTGCACCGGCGGGAGCGGTGTTGGAAGGATCGGCATGGCGCAAGCGGCTGTCGATGTTCTGGCTGCCCAGGCCGCGCACCAGGGCACCGGCCAGCGCCAGCTCTTCCAGCGTGCTGTGCGGGCTGGCCAGCAGGCCGATGGCGCCGGCGCCGTGTTCGGCCTTGACCTGCTTCAGGCCGTTGGCAACATATTCGAGCGCGGTCTGCCAGTCGACCGTGTGCCACTCGCCTCCCTGCTTGAGCATGGGCGCGGTCAGGCGGTCTTCGCTGTTGACGGCTTCGTACGAAAAACGGTCCCGGTCGGCGAGCCAGCACTCATTGATGGCTTCGTTTTCGAGCGGCACCACGCGCATGACCTTGTGGTTCTTCACCTGGATGATGAGGTTCGCGCCGGTGCTGTCGTGCGGGCTCACGCTCTTGCGGCGTGAGAGTTCCCAGGTGCGCGCGCTGTAGCGGAACGGCTTGCTGGTGAGCGCGCCGACCGGGCAGATGTCGATCATGTTGCCCGAGAGCTCGGAGTCGACCGTGTCGCCCAGCACCGTGGTGATCTCGGCGTGCTCGCCGCGGTGGATCATGCCCAGCTCCATCACGCCGGCCACTTCCTGACCAAAACGAACGCAGCGCGTGCAGTGGATGCAGCGGCTCATCTCCTGCATGGAAATCAGCGGGCCGACGTCCTTGTGGAAGACCACGCGTTTTTCTTCTTCGTAGCGCGAGCCCGAACTGCCGTACCCCACCGCCAGGTCCTGCAGCTGGCACTCGCCGCCCTGGTCGCAGATCGGGCAGTCCAGCGGGTGGTTGATCAGCAGGAACTCCATCACCGATTGCTGGGCCTTGATGGCCTTGTCGCTCTTGGTGCGAACGATCATGCCCTGCGTGACCGGCGTGGCGCAGGCCGGCATCGGCTTGGGCGCCTTCTCCACGTCAACCAGGCACATGCGGCAGTTGGCCGCGATGGACAGTTTCTTGTGATAGCAGAAATGCGGGATGTAGGTACCGGCCTTCTCGGCCGCATGCATGACCATGCTGCCCGGGGGCACTTCCACCTTCTTGCCGTCGAGTTCGATTTCAACCATGGGAATTGTTTCTCTTATGCGGCCTTGGCTGGCGACTGAGCGGCCGCGATCTTGGCCTCGAACTCATGCCGGAAGTGTTTGATCATCGCGCGCACCGGCATGGCCGCCGCATCGCCCAGGGCGCAGATGGTGCGGCCCATGATGTTCTCGGCCACGTTGTCGAGCAGCGCCATGTCGGCCGGGCGACCCTCGCCCGCGTCGATGCGGCTGACCATGCGCCAGAGCCAGCCCGTGCCCTCGCGACACGGTGTGCACTGGCCGCACGATTCGTGCATGTAGAAGTAGGACAGCCTTTTGAGCGACTCGACCATGCAGCGGCTGTCGTCCATCACGATCACCGCGCCCGAACCCAGCATTGAGCCGGCCTTGGCGATGGAGTCGTAGTCCATGGTGCAGTCCATCATGGTGGACGCCGGCAACACCGGCGAGGAGGAACCACCGGGAATCACGGCCTTGAGCGTGCGGCCCTTGCGCACGCCACCAGCGAGCTCGAGCAACTTGCTGAACGGTGTGCCCATGGGAACCTCGTAGTTGCCGGGCATCTCCACGTCACCGCTGACCGAAAAGATCTTGGTGCCACCGTTGTTGGGCTTGCCGCAGGCCAGATACGCCGCGCCACCATGGCGGATGATCCACGGCACCGCGGCAAAGGTTTCGGTGTTGTTGATCGTGGTGGGCTTGCCGTACAGGCCGAAGCTGGCCGGAAACGGTGGCTTGAAGCGCGGCTGGCCTTTCTTGCCTTCCAGCGATTCAAGCAGCGCGGTTTCTTCGCCGCAGATGTAGGCGCCGAAACCGTGGAAGGCGTGCAGCTGGAAGCTGAACCCGCTGTCCAGGATGTTGTCACCGAGCAGTCCAGCTGCACGCGCTTCTTCGAGCGCCGCCTCGAAGCGGTCGTAGGCCTCGAAGATCTCGCCGTGGATGTAGTTGTAGCCCACGCTGATGCCCATGGCGAAGGCGGCAATGGCCATGCCCTCGATCACGATGTGCGGGTTGTACATGAGGATGTCGCGGTCCTTGCAGGTACCGGGCTCGCCCTCGTCGGAATTGCACACCAGGTACTTCTGACCCGGGAACTGGCGCGGCATGAAGCTCCACTTCAGGCCGGTGGGAAAGCCCGCACCGCCGCGGCCGCGCAGCGCCGACTCCTTCAGGGTGGCGATCACCTGGTCCTGGGTCATGCCGACCACGGGCGGATCACCCGCCGGCTCGGCGCCGTCCTTGCCCAGCACCTTGCGCAGGGCCTGGTAGCCACCGCGCGCCAGATAGTCGTTGAGCGACCAGTTGCCGCCGTTGAGGTCGGCATAGATCTGCGGGTTGATGTGACGACCGTGGAAGCAGCTCTGCACGCCGGTGGCGCGGAACTGCGAGAGGATCTGTTCGGCGTTCATGACTGTCCTTGCGGGGCGCCGACCGTCGACTTGAGGCCGTCGATCAGCTGGTCGAGCTTGTCGTTGCTCATGAAGCTGCACATGTGTCGGTCGTTGACCAGCATCACCGGCGAGTCGGCGCAGGCGCCCAGGCATTCGCTCTGCTGCAGGGTGAACAAGCCGTCTGCGGTGGTCTCTCCCATGCGAATGCCGAGCTTGTGCTCGAGGTGATGCAATGCGTTCTGGCCATCACGAAGCTGGCAGGGCAGGTTGGTGCAGACGTTGAGTTTGAACCGGCCCGTTGGCTGCTGGTTGTACATGTTGTAGAAGGTCGTCACTTCATGCACGGCAATGGGCTCCATGCCCAGGTAGCCGGCCAGAGAGGCCTCGGCCGCGGTGCTCACGAAGCCAGCTTCCTGCTGGATGATCGCCAGGCAGGCCATGACCGCCGACTGGGCCTGATCGGCCGGGTACTTGGCGACTTCGCGCGCGAAGCGCTGCCGGGTGGCGCTGCTGAACTCGACAGCAGCAAGTGGTTGGCCGGTGCTCATCGGTCGATCTCCCCGAAAACAATGTCCATGGTGCCGATGATGGCCACGGCGTCGGCCAGCATGTGCCCGCGCGCCATCTCGTCCATCGTGGCCAGGTGCGCAAAACCGGGCGCGCGGATCTTCAGGCGATAGGGTTTGTTCGCGCCGTCGCTCACGAGGTAGATGCCGAACTCGCCCTTGGGATGCTCCACCGCCGCATAGGCCTCGCCTTCGGGCACGTGGAAGCCCTCGGTGAACAGCTTGAAGTGGTGGATCAACTCTTCCATGTTGGCCTTCATGGCCTCACGGGCGGGTGCCGCCACCTTGTGGTTGTCGGTGATCACCGGGCCAGGGTTGGCACGCAGCCACTTCGAACACTGCTCGATGATGCGGTTGGACTGCTTCATCTCCTCCATGCGAACCAGGTAGCGGTCGTAGCAGTCGCCGGTCTTGCCCACCGGAATGTCGAAATCCATCTGCCCGTACACGTCGTAAGGCTGCTTCTTGCGCAGGTCCCAGGCAATGCCGGAGCCGCGCAGCATGGGGCCGGTCATGCCCAGGTTCAAGGCGCGTTCGGGCGCGACCACGCCGATGCCCACGGTGCGCTGCTTCCAGATGCGGTTGTCGGTCAGCAGCGTGTGGTACTCGGCGAGATAGGTGGGGAAGCGCCTGGTGAAATCGTCGATGAAATCGAGCAGCGAACCCTGGCGGTTCGTGTTCATCTGCTCCATGGCTCGCGCATTGCGGATCTTGCTGTGCCGGTACTGCGGCATGGTCTCCGGCAGGTCGCGGTACACACCGCCCGGCCGGAAATAGGCCGCGTGCATGCGCGCCCCGGACACCGCCTCGTACATGTCGAACAGGTCCTCGCGCTCGCGAAACGCGTAGATCAGGATGGTGGAGCTGCCGCAGTCGTTGCCGTGCGAGCCCAGCCACATCAGGTGGTTGAGCAGGCGCGTGATTTCGCTGAACATCACCCGGATGTATTGCGCGCGGATCGGCACGTCAATGCCGAGCAGCTTCTCGATGGCCAGACAGTAGGCGTGCTCGTTGCACATCATCGACACATAGTCCAGCCGGTCCATGTAGGGCAATGACTGGATGTAGGTCTTGTGCTCGGCCAGCTTTTCGGTGGCTCGGTGCAGCAGGCCGATGTGGGGGTCGGCGCGTTGCACGACTTCGCCGTCGAGCTCGAGCACCAGGCGCAGCACGCCGTGGGCAGCCGGGTGCTGCGGACCGAAGTTGAGGGTGTAGTTCTTGATTTCAGCCATGACGATGTCGCAGGAAGGCCAAAGCCTTCAGTGCAGGCCCCCGTAGTTGTCTTCGCGGATGATGCGCGGCGTGATTTCCCGGGGTTCGATGCTCACCGGTTCGTAAATCACGCGCTGGCGCTCGGCGTCGTAGCGCATCTCGACATGACCCGACAGCGGAAAGTCCTTGCGAAACGGGTGGCCGATGAAGCCGTAGTCGGTGAGGATGCGGCGCAGATCGTCGTGCCCTTCAAACACGATGCCGAAGAGGTCAAACGCTTCGCGCTCGTACCAGTTGGCCGCAGCCCAGAGCCCGGTGACAGATGCCAGCACCGGGAAGTCGTCCTCCGGGCAGAACACCCGGACACGCACCCGGTGGTTGTGGCTGACCGACAGCAGATGCACCACGGCAGCGAAGCGCGAGCCCTCCCAGCGACCGTCGCCATAGGTCTGGTAGTCCATGCCGCACAGGTCGATGAGTTGCTCAAACGAAGCCTCGGGGGCATCCCGCAGCGTTTTCATCACGTCGAGGTAGTGGCTCGCCGCCACGGTGAGCGTGAGCTCGTCCCGAACCACATCCAGCGAAACAACGCGCTCACCCAGCAGCCCGGCGAGGCTGCGCTTCAGGGCTTCCGGCTCGACGGTGTAGGAGGTTGTTGTGCTCTGGGTCATGGATACGTCTCTGGGAACTCGTTTCGCCGGGGCCACCCGCAATCAGGCGCGGGCGATGGTCTGGGTGCGGCGGATCTTTTGCTGCAACTGGATGATTCCGTACAGCAGGGCTTCGGCGGTGGGAGGGCAACCCGGCACGTAGACGTCCACCGGCACGATGCGGTCGCATCCGCGCACCACCGAATAGCTGTAGTGGTAATAGCCACCGCCATTGGCACACGAACCCATCGACAGCACCCAGCGTGGCTCGGCCATCTGGTCATAGACCTTGCGCAGGGCCGGCGCCATCTTGTTGCACAGCGTGCCCGCCACGATCATCAGGTCGGACTGGCGCGGGCTGGCGCGAAACACCTCGGAGCCGAAGCGGCCGATGTCGTAACGCGCGGCTGCCGCGTGCATCATTTCGACCGCACAGCAGGCCAGTCCGAAAGTCATGGGCCACAGCGAGCCCGTCTTGGCCCAGTTCACCACCGAGTCGTAGCTGGTGGTGACGAAACCTTCCTTGAATACGCCTTCAATCATGTCCCGCTCCGGTGCACTCGTGTGTGTTGTTGCCGCTCATTCCCAATCCAGCGCACCCTTCTTCCATTCGTAGGCAAAGCCCACGGTGAGGATGGCGAGAAAGACGACGCCCGCCAGGAAGCCCGTCATGCCGATGTCCGAGAAGGCCACGGCCCACGGGATGAGGAAAGCGATTTCGAGATCGAACAGGATGAAGAGGATCGCCACGAGGTAGTAGCGGACGTCGAACTTCATGCGGGCGTCTTCGAACGCTTCGAAGCCGCACTCGTAAGGAGAATTTTTTTCAGCGTCCGGGAGGTTGGGACCGAGGATGTAACCCAACACCTGCGGGATGATCCCGATGGCAACACCCACCAAGATGAACAGGAGCACAGGTAGGTATTGTTCGAGACTCATCTTGGTCGGTTCCGCTGACACGGCGCGGGGCCGTGTTGTCCAAAGATTGGTGCCGACGGCGAGACTCGAACTCGCACAGCTTTCGCCACTACCCCCTCAAGATAGCGTGTCTACCAATTTCACCACGTCGGCTGGTCTGCATTGCCGGCTCACGAGGTCTGTGTGAGCCTTGCTGACAAGCATCAGAGTTTACCCTGAATCACACCCTGTTTTGAGAGGCTCGGAGCCTTTTTGCACTCGAAAGGGAGATGGAACGGCATGCACGGCGGACGTGCATGCCCGCACCATCATTTCGCAGGGATTTGTGCCGGTCCGACTGGCGCAGGTGCGGCTTCTGGCGCCGGTGCAACCGAAGGACCTGCGCCGGGAATTTGCTGCGCCGGATCGGCGGGCAGCGCGGGTGCCGCAACGCCTTCGAGCACGCTGCCCGAGCTCGGCGCTTCGCGCAGGTTGCCGAAGTAAGCCAATGCAAGTGTGCAAGCGAGGAACACGGCGGCCAGCACGGCCGTGGAACGCGACAGGAAGTTCGCACCCCCCGAGGCACCGAACAGACTCGCCGAGCCCGCGCCACCACCACCGAAGGCCGCACCCGCATCGGCGCCCTTGCCGTGCTGCATGAGGATCAGGCCGATCATGGTCAGGGCCGAGAGGATCTGCACCGCCAGCAGGATGGTCAATACAACGTTCATTTTTTACTCCGGAATCACGGTTGGCTATGTGCCGGTGAGGGCACGAGAAAAAGTCAGCGGGCCGAAGCCACGATGTGCAGGAATTCGGCGGCCTTGAGGGACGCGCCCCCGATCAGGCCACCGTCGATGTCTGGCTGGGCCAGCAGACTGGCGGCATTCGCTGCGTTCATGCTGCCACCATAAAGAATGTGCACACGCTCGGGATGCTGGGTGGCGGCGGCCAACTGGGCACGGAGCACCGCATGGACCTGCTGCGCCTGTTCGGGCGAGGCGGTCTTGCCGGTGCCGATGGCCCAGACAGGCTCGTAGGCCACCACGATCTCACTGGTGCAGTGAGCCACCGCGTGGATCACCGCAGCCAACTGGCGCTTGACCACCATCTCGGTCTGGCCGGCCTCGCGTTCGGCCAGGGTTTCGCCGACGCAGACGATGGGCGTGATGCCGTGGGCCAGCGCCAGCCTGGCCTTCTCGGCCACCAGGGCATCGGACTCGCAGTGGTACTGGCGCCGCTCGGAATGACCCACGATCACGTAGCGACAGGCGAAGTCCTTGAGCATGGTCGCCGACACCTCTCCGGTGTAGGCGCCCTTCTCGTGGCTGGACACGTCCTGCGCCCCCCAGGAGATCGCGCTGCCGTTCAGCAGCGATTGCAGTTGGGCGAGATACGGCGCGGGCACGCACAGGGCCATGTCGGCACCGGGTGCCTGGGCAGCCAGGCCATCGAGCATGGCTTTCACCAGCGACTCGTTGGCCACCAGCGTGCCGTTCATTTTCCAGTTGCCTGCGATCAGTGGTTTCATGTCAGTGGTGCCGTCATGCCCAGGTGAGCACAAGCTTGCCGATGTGGCGGTTGGATTCCATGAGCGCGTGGGCCGCTGCAGCCTCGCCAGCCGGGAACACCTGATGGATCACCGGCTTGATCTGCCCCTGAGCCAGCAATGGCCAGACGCGATCACGCAGCGCCTGCGCGATCGCCGTCTTGAAGGCGATCGGACGCGGCCGCAGGGTCGAGCCGGTGATGGTGAGACGGCGGCGCAACACCAGGCCGGCATTGAACTCGGCTTTCACGCCACCCTGCACCGCAATGATGACCAGCCGGCCATCTTCGGCCAGGCAGTCGATCTCGCGCGCCACGTACGGGCCGGCGACCATGTCGAGGACCACGTCGACACCGCGCCCACCGGTGAGGTCGGCAACCGTGGCGACGAAATCCTGGGTCTTGTAGTTGATCGCGTGGTCGGCGCCCAGTGCGACACAGGCCGCGCATTTTTCGTCGCTTCCGGCCGTGGCGATGACGCGCGCACCGAGGGCCTTGGCCATCTGGATCGCGGTCACACCGATGCCGCTGGTGCCGCCCTGGATCAACAGGGTCTCGCCCGGTTGCAGCCGGGCGCGGTCGAACACATTGCTCCACACGGTGAAGAAGGTCTCGGGCAGCGATGCGGCGGCGATATCGTCCAGGCCATCAGGCACCGGCAGACACTGCCCCACGGGGGCCACGCACCACTGCGCATAGCCGCCCCCGGCGACCAGGGCGCAGACACGATCGCCCGGCTTCAGGCCCGCCGCTTCCATGGCAGCGGCATCGCCCGAGGCAATCACGCCGGCCACTTCCAGGCCGGGGATGTCGGAGGCACCCGGCGGAACCGGGTAGTTGCCGGTGCGCTGCAGCACGTCGGGGCGGTTCACGCCCGACGCGCTGACGCGGATCAGCACCTCGCCCGCAGCCGCAACCGGCACCGGGCGTTCGCCCAGGCGCAGCACCTCGGGTCCACCGAAGCTGCTGATTTCAACCGCCTGCATCACCACCGGAATCACGACTGCGGCTGCTGCTGTGGCTCAACCGCATTGCGGTCAGCCAGCGCCTTCATGGACAGCTTGACGCGGCCTTTTTCGTCGGTCTCGAGCACCTTCACCCGAACAACCTGGCCTTCGGTGAGGTAGTCGGAAACACGCTCGACGCGCTCATGGGCGATCTGGCTGATGTGCAACAGGCCGTCCTTGCCGGGCAGCAGGTTGATCAGGGCACCGAAGTCGAGGATCTTGGTGACGGGGCCTTCGTAGACCTTGCCCACTTCCACTTCGGCCGTGATCTGCTCGATGCGGCGCTTGGCCTCGTCGGCCTTGGCGGCGTCGGTCGAAGCGATGGTGATGGTGCCGTCTTCGTCGATGTTGATCTGGGTGCCGGTCTCTTCGGTCAGCGCACGGATGACGGCGCCGCCCTTGCCGATGACGTCGCGGATCTTCTCGGGGTTGATCTTCATCGTGAACAGCTTGGGTGCGAAGTTGGACACCTCGGTCCGGGCTTCGCCCATGGCTTCCTGCATCTTGCCCAGGATGTGCATGCGGGCTTCCTTGGCCTGGGCCAGTGCGACCTGCATGATTTCCTTGGTGATGCCCTGGATCTTGATGTCCATCTGCAGCGCCGAGATGCCGTTGGTGGTGCCGGCCACCTTGAAGTCCATGTCGCCCAGGTGATCCTCGTCACCCAGGATGTCGGTCAGCACCGCGAAGCGGTTGCCGTCCTTGATCAGTCCCATGGCGATGCCGGCCACGTGGGCCTTCATCGGCACGCCGGCGTCCATCAGTGCCAGACAGCCGCCGCAGACCGAGGCCATTGACGAGGAGCCGTTGGACTCGGTGATTTCCGACACCACGCGCATGGTGTAAGGGAAGTCTTCCTTGCTGGGCAGGGCCGCGATCAGTGCGCGTTTGGCCAGACGGCCATGGCCGATCTCGCGACGCTTGGGCGTGCCGAAGCGGCCGGCTTCGCCGGTGGCGAAGGGAGGCATGTTGTAGTGCAGCATGAAGCGGTCTTCGAACTCGCCAGCCAGCGCGTCGATGCGCTGCGCGTCGCGGTCGGTGCCCAGCGTGGCCACGACCAGCGCCTGGGTTTCGCCACGCGTGAACAGCGAAGAGCCGTGGGTGCGCGGCAGCACGCCGTTGCGGATTTCGATGGCGCGAACGGTGCGGGTGTCGCGGCCGTCGATGCGGGGCTCGCCGGCGAGGATCTGACCACGCACGATCCTGGCTTCGATCTCGAACAGCAGGGCTTCGATGGCCACGCTGTCAAACGCCACGCCTTCGGCTTTCAGGGCGGCGAACACGTCGGCGTAAGCGGCCCGGCAGGCCTGGGTACGGGCCTGTTTGTTGCGGATCTGGTAGGCGGCTTCCAGCCTGGCCTTGGCCAGGCCATCGATGCGGGCGATCAGCGGCTCGTCCTTGGCCGGCGGCTGCCAGTCCCACGACGGCTTGCCGGCGTCGCGCACCAGGTCGTTGATCGCAGCGATGGCGATGTTGCCCTGCTCATGACCGAACACCACGGCGCCGAGCATGATTTCTTCAGACAACTGGTCGGCTTCGGATTCCACCATCAGCACGGCGGACTCGGTGCCGGCGACCACCAGGTCGAGCTGGCTGTCCTTGAGCTGGGTCTGACCCGGGTTGAGCACGTACTGCCCGTTGATGTAACCCACGCGGGCTGCACCAATGGGCCCGTTGAACGGGATGCCGCTGACCGACAAGGCGGCCGAGGTCGCGATCATGGCGGCGATGTCGGCCTGCACTTCGGGGTTCAGGCTCACCACGTGCACGATCACCTGGACTTCGTTGTAGAAGCCTTCAGGGAACAGCGGGCGGATCGGACGGTCGATCAGGCGGCAGGTCAGCGTTTCGAGTTCGCTCGGGCGGCCTTCGCGCTTGAAGAAGCTGCCGGGGATCTTGCCGGCGGCGTACGACTTCTCGGTGTAGTCCACGGTCAGCGGGAAGAAGTCCTGGCCGGCCTTGGCTTCGGTCTTGGCGACCACGGTGGCCAGCACCACGGTGTCATCGATGTTGACCAGCACGGCGCCGGTGGCCTGGCGCGCGATTTCGCCGGTTTCCATGGTGACCGTGTGTGGGCCCCACTGGAAGGTCTTGGTGACTTTGTTGAACATGCTCATGGTTTATCTCCTGGAATTCTTTCCGCCACCGGGCGGAAAACACAGCGTGCGGCAAACCCGCACAAAACCCGGAAACACAACCCAGAACACGATGCCATTCCAGATGGATTGATTGCTTCGCCTCAGGCGCTCAACCCGCTTGGAATGACACAGCTTCGCTCTGTGATCGATGCTCCGGAATCAAAAAAGGGTCAAAAAAGCAAAAAACGCCCGAGCCAGCGAACCAACTCAGGCGTTTTGTGCATCAAGCCGGGGCCAATTACTTGCGCAGGCCCAGTTTCGCAATCAGCGCAATGTAACGCTGGGCGTCCCTGGACTTCAGGTAGTCCAGCAGTTTGCGGCGGCGGCTCACCATGCGCAGCAGGCCGCGACGGCCGTGGTGGTCCTTGGCGTGCGTCTTGAAGTGGGGGGTGAGTTCGTTGATGCGTGCGGTCAGGATGGCGACCTGCACTTCAGGGCTGCCGGTGTCGTTGGCGGCGCGGGCGTTGGCCGCGACGACCTCGGCTTTGATGGATTGGGCAATCATGGAGTTTCCTTCTGGGTTACATGCGTCCCGGCGCAGCCAGCCGGTCCGAGGAGTTGCTCCAGAGCCGGCCGCCGCATCGGGCGTGGGTATGCTGTCCTTTCGAACGGCAACCGCGCATTATAGGGCAGACCGGCTCAAGTGCCAGCGCCGGAGTTGGCGGCGATCCAGCGCTGCAGCCGCTGGGCACCTTCCTCCAGCCGGTGGGTGTCGCGGCTGGCGAAGCACCAGCGCAGCCAGCCGGCCGCTTCCGCCGAGAACGCGCTGCCCGGCGCCAGGCCGATGCCGGCCTCGCGCACCAGCCGCTTGGCCACGTCCAGGCAGTCGTCGTGGCCTTGCAGCTTGAAGAACGCGTACATGCCGCCCAAGGGCTCGGCCAGCGTCACGCCGGGCACGGCGCGCAGCAGCGGCACCAGGGTGTCGCGGCAGGTCTTCAGGTGGGCCACCAGCGCGGGGGTGACCTCCGCGCCGCGCTGCAGCGCCACGGTGGCCCCGCGCTGCACGAACACCGGCGCGCACGAGGTGTTGAATTCGATCAGCTTGCCCATCGCGGCGGTGAGCGCTGCGGGCAGCACCAGCCAGCCCAGGCGCCAGCCGGTCATGAGAAAGCTCTTGGAAAAACTGTGGGCGACCACCAACCGGTCGTCGGGCTCGGCCACGTCGAGAAAGCTGCTGGCAGCGCCGTTGGCGGTGTCACCCGCGTAGTACAGCCGTTCGTAAACCTCGTCGGCCAGGATCCAGGTGCCGCTGCGCCGGCAGTGCGCCAGGATGGTGGCCTGCTCCTCGCGGGTCAGCGTCCAGCCCGTGGGGTTGTTGGGTGCATTGACGACCAGCATGCGCGTGGCCGGCGTGATGGCCGACAACAAGGCCTCCATGTCCAGCGCCCACGCGCCGGCGCGTGCACCCGTGGTGAGCACGCGCAGGGGCACGCTCTTCACCGTCGCGCCCATGATCAGCGGCTGCGCCACCAGGTTGGGCCAGGCCGGCGTGACCACCACCACCTCGTCGCCCGCCTCCACCAGCGCCTGCGATGCCAGCATCAGGCCGTTGACCCCGCCGGAGGTGATGGCCAGGCGGTCCATCCAGTGCGCCGTTCCCAGGCCCGGGTGCAGGCCGTCGGTGTAGCTGGCAAGCGCTTGGCGCAGTTCGGGCAGGCCGAGGTTGTGCGCATAGAAGGTTTCACCCGCCTGCAGCGACGCCACGGCCGCTTCGCGGATGAAGCCGGGCGTGACTTCGTCGCTCTCGCCGAACCAGAACTTGAGCACGTTGTCGCGACCCAGTCCCTCGTTGGCCACCTCGCGGATGCGGGAGGCCTCGAGGCTTTCAATGACAGGGCGCATTAAGGGTGGGCGTTGGGACATCAGGGTCGAACCATGTTGCAGCGATGAGGCTGTTCGGCTTGTTGGGGAGTCATGTTGCGGATGACGCGAAAACCGTAGCCCGATCCTTCGACGTCGAACTTCACACCGGGCGCACCCTGGCGGTCCATCACGGCCACCGCCAGCGCCTGCTGGAACTGGTGGTCGGCCGCGCGCATGCGGGCGCTCTGGCCAGCCAGGGTGACCTCGGCCTTCTCCAGCCGGGCCGCGATGGTGGCCGCATTGACCGGGCCCGAGGCACCGGCACGTTCGATGGCCTGCGCCAGCGACTCGATCATGAGCTGCATGCGCATGTGCACGTAGTCGTCGGCCGGGTCGGGAAAGCGCTGGCGAAACTCACGGTAAAAGGCTTCCGATTCGCGCGTGGGCACGTTGGGGAACCAGTCGGCCACCGCGATCACCTTGCCGATCCCGGCCTCGCCCATGGCCGCCGGCGCACCGAGCGCGTTGCCGTAGAAGGTGTAGAAGGTGCCGTCGAACCCGACCTCGCGCGCCGCCTTCACCAGCAAGCTGAGGTCGTTGCCCCAGTTGCCGGTGAGCACCGCCTGCGCACCACTGGCCTTGATCTTGGTGGCATAGGGCAGAAAGTCCTTCACCCGCGCCATCGGGTGCAGTTCTTCGCCGACGATCTTCACGTCGGGACGCTGCGCAGCCAGCTGGCTGCGGCCCTCGCGCAGCACGGCCTGCCCGAAGCTGTAGTCCTGGCCGATCAGGTAGATGTTCTTGAGTTGCCGGTCCTCGCGCAGCACGCTCATGAGTGCGGTCATGCGCATGTCGGCGTGGGCGTCGAACCTGAAATGCCAGAAGCTGCATTTTTCGTTGGTCAGGGCCGGGTCCACCGCCGCGTAGTTGAGAAACAGCATCTGGCGCGCCGGCTCGCGCGCGTTGTGCTTGTTGATGGCCTCGATCAGCGCGCTGGCAGCGGCCGACGAGTTGCCCTGGGTGACGATGGTGATGTCCTGGTCCACCGCCAGACGCAGCGCCGAGAGGGCTTCTTCGGTCTGTCCCTTGCTGTCGAAACGTTCGATCAGCAGCGGGCGGTTGCCACCGGGCAGGCGCACACCGCCGCGGGCGTTCACGCGCTCGGTGGCCCAGACCAGGTTGCGGTACACCGCCTCGCCGGTGTTGGCAAACGGCCCGGACAGGCCTTCGATCATGCCGATGCGGATGGGAGCGGGCGCCTGGGCCTGCACCGCCGGCGCGGCCAGTGCCGCGCCCAGGGCGGCCAACAGCGCGCAACGGCGCAAGGACAACAAGAAGTGGATCGGTTTGTTCATTGACAGGGCTCCTGGATGACGCTGTTGCAGGGCCGGTGCCCCGTGGATCGAAGTCACCTGGGCGACAGCGGTCGCGGAGTCTAATTCATAATTACAACAGCTCACCCACCCGGGTATTCAAACCAGCACCGCAGGCGGCGCCAGTTCGGCCAGGGGCCAGCGCGGCTTCACGTCGAAGCTGTAACCGGCAGCGCCGGCAAGGCTCCAGTCCACCAGTCCGGCCTGCACCCGCATGCCACCGGCCAGCGCGATCATGGCGCCGTTGTCGGTGCACAGGTGAAGCTCGGGGTAATGCACCCGCACGCCGGCCCGGGCGCAAGCGCTGCCCAGTTGTTCACGCAACTGGGTGTTGGCCCCCACCCCGCCGGCCACCACCAGGCGGCGCAGGCCGGTCTGGCGCACCGCCGCCATGGACTTCCTGACCAGCACCTCGACGATGGCGGCCTGCACGCTCGCGGCCACATCGGCCTTCTGCTGCAAGGTGAGCGGATCGGCCAGGTGCAACGTGGCAGGGCCGTCCAGCCGGGCATGGGCCAGTCGCTTGACCTGGGTGAGCACCGCGGTCTTGAGGCCGGCAAAGGAAAAATCGAGATCGCCGCTGTGCAACAGCGGGCGCGGAAATTTGTAGGCCAGGGGATCGCCCTGCAGCGCCAGCCGTGCCAGCGCCGGGCCGCCGGGGTAACCCAGGCCGAGCAGCTTGGCCGACTTGTCGAACGCCTCGCCGGCCGCGTCGTCGATGGTTTCGCCGAGCAGGGTGTAGCGCCCCACCCCGTCCACCCGCATCAGCTGGCTGTGGCCACCCGAGACCAGCAGCGCCACAAAGGGAAACTCGGGCGGGTCGGCACTCAGGAACGGCGACAGCAAATGGCCTTCGAGGTGGTGCACGCCGATCACCGGCTTGCCCAGCGCAAACCCGAGCGCGCAGGCCACGCCCGACCCCACGAGCAGCGCGCCGGCCAGGCCGGGGCCGCGGGTGTAGGCCACGGCGTCCACGGCCGAGAGCGGCACGCCGGCCTGGGCCAGCGCCGCGTCGGTCAGCGGCAACACGCGACGGATGTGGTCGCGGCTGGCGAGTTCGGGCACCACGCCCCCGAAGGCGCGGTGCATTTCGATCTGGCTGTGCAGCGCATCGCCGAGCAGGCGGGGCGTTCGGCCGCCGCTGGCGTCCACCAGGGCCACGCCGGTTTCGTCGCAGGACGATTCGATTCCCAAAATCAGCATGCGTCGAGTGTACGGGCGGCATGTTTGTTGCTCCGCCAAGGGAATGTGTGCCACATCCCCTTCAAGATGACATCGGGCCTGCGCTTTCTGGTCGCGGCCAAACGCTGCGAGATCGCCGAACTCGAGCAACTCGCGCTCACCAGCGCGCTGGTCAATGTGACCGGACGGCTGGTGCATGGGCTGCAGCGCGAACGCGGCCTGTCCAACCTGTTTCTGGGCTCCCAGGGCCAGCAGTTCGGCGAGGTGCGCAGGCAGCAGATCGGCGAGAGTCGGCAGATCGAAGCCGAGTTGCGCGCCTGTTTCGACGAACTCGACACCGATTCGGCGCTGGTGGGCAATGGTGCGCGACTGTTCAGCCGCATGGCCTACGTGTTGCACGGGCTCGATGCACTGGAGGGTCTGCGCCTGCGGGTGCAGGCGCTCGAATGGTCGCCGCGGCAGGCCACCGAGGCCTATGTGCGGCTGATCACGGGCTTGCTGGCGGTGGTGTTCGAAGCCGCGGACAGCGCCAGCGATCCTGAAATCTCGCGCCTGCTGGTGGCCCTGTTCAACTTCATGCAGGGCAAGGAATTCGCCGGTCAGGAGCGGGCCACGGGCTCCGCGCTGTTCGCCGCGGGACGCGCCGAGGCCGTGGAGCAGCAACGGCTGCTGCACCTGATCGAGTCGCAGGAGCGCTGCCTGGAGGTGTTTGCCGAGTTTTCCAATGCGCAGGCGCTGGAGCTGTGGAACGCCACCCAGGCCAGTGCCATGCTGGCCGAGCTGGAGCGCCTGCGCCGCGTGCTGTGCACGGCGGCGCACGGCGCGCCCCTGAACGACCAGTTGAGCAAGGCCTGGTTCGATTGCTGCAGCCGGCGGATCGATCGCATGAAGGCGGTCGAAGACCGCCTCGCGCTCGACCTGCTGCAGGCCTGCGAGGAAAAGGTCACCGCGGCCCACGCCGAACTGGGTCGTTTTCACGCCTTGAACAACAGCCCGGCGACCGAACCGGACGTGTTGTCGTTCTTCCAGACGCCGTCTGGCGCAAACGCCGGCGGGTACGCCACGGCGCCAACGAGCTACGGCCCGCATCTCGAGCGCTCGATCCTGGAACTGGTGCAGGAGCAGGCCCGGCGGCTGCAATCGATGAGTGAAGAACTCGACACGGTGCGCGCCAGCCTCAACGAGCGCAAGTTGATCGAGCGCGCCAAGGGCCTGCTGATGGCGCACCGCCACCTCAGTGAAGAAGACGCCCACAAGACCATGCGCCAGATGGCGATGAACCAGAACCGCCGCCTGGTCGAAGTGGCCGAGGCGGTGCTGTCCATGGCCGACATGCTGCCTGAGCGCCTGGCTTGAGTTGAGCACCGGTTTGCTGCTGCAGTGCACAAATTTCGTGCCGACCCGTGGCTTTGCACCAGATTGAGGCCCCGCGCGCGCCATCGAGGCAACGCCGCATCGCGCTCTTCTGCCCGACCCCGGGCGTGTTGGCTTGTGAATCAGGGCTCTTTGCGCGTTGCGCGGGATGACCCTGAAGCTGGCACGGTAACTGCTTGAAAGAACCATCGAAGAAGTTGACCAATGGCGGTCGGCCTCTTCCAGTCTCCCCAGACACGGACAACGGCGTCCATTGCTCTCCTGACCTCGGTCAGGGATGCAATGGGCGCCGTTTTGCTTTTGGGCCTTGCTTTTTCACCTTTCACAGGAGTTGATCATGAAGAAACCACCGAACGCCACGTCCCCCTCGCGCCGCGATGTCATCCAGAAAGCCTCGGCACTGGGCGCCGCCGCGCTGACGGGCAGTCTCTGGTCGAGCCGAGCCCGGGCCCAGGCCACTGGCGCCCCCGAAACCCGGGCGGCCAAGCTCGGGTTCATCGCGCTGACAGACGCCGCCCCGCTGTTCGTCGCCGACGAAAAGGGCTTCTTCAAGAAGCACGGCATGTCCGATGTCGAGGTGCTCAAACAGTCCTCCTGGGGCACCACGCGCGACAACCTGGTGCTGGGCTCCGGCAAGGGGGGCATCGACGGCGGCCACATCCTCACGCCCATGCCCTACCTCATCAGCACCGGGGCCGTCACGGCCAACAACATCCCGGTGCCGATCAACATCCTGGCGCGCCTGAACCTCGGTGGCCAGTGCATTTCCGTGGGTGACGAGTACAAGGACCTCAAGGTCGGCGTGGACACGAAGGAATTCAGCAAGGCCCTGCTCGCCAAGCGCCTCAAGACCGGCAAGCCGGTGAATGCCGCCATGACCTTCCCCGGCGGCACGCACGACATGTGGATCCGCTACTGGATGGCCGCCGGCGGCGTGGATCCGAACAAGGACATCACCACCATCGTGGTGCCGCCCGCGCAGATGGTGGCCAACATGAAGGTCGGCAGCATGGACACCTTCTGCGTGTGTGAGCCGTGGAACCGCCAGCTGATCAACCAGAAGATCGGCTACACGGCGCTCACCACCAGCGAACTGTGGATGAACCACCCCGAAAAGGCCTTTGCCATGCGCGCCGACTACGTGCAGGCCAACCCGATCGCGACCAAGGCCTTGCTCAAGGCCGTGATGGAGGCGCAGATGTGGTGCGAAGACCCGGCCAACCGCGCCGAGGTGGCCGAGATCTGCTCGCGCCGGCGCTGGATCAACGCGCCGGTGGCCGACGTGATCGACCGCGTCAAGGGCGACTTCGACTACGGCACCGGCCGCGTCGAGGCCAACAGCAAGTACCAGATGCGCTTCTGGAAGGACCAGGCGAGCTACCCCTTCCAGAGCCACGACCTGTGGTTCCTGACCGAGAACATCCGCTGGGGCTACCTGCCGCCCAACCTGGACACCAAGGCCCTGATCGCCAAGGTCAACCGTGAAGACCTCTGGCGCGCCGCGGCCAAAGAGCTGGGCGTGGCCGCCAGGGACATCCCCGGTTCCACCTCGCGTGGCGTGGAGACCTTCTTCGACGGCAAGGTGTTCGACCCGGCCAACCCGAAGAAATACCTCGACAGCCTGAGCATCAAGTACCTCAAGAACGCCTGACACCTCGAGCCCGACGTTTCCCCATTCCGATCCGGAGCATTTCAATGAACACCACCGAAACCATCGAGCCGATCCGGCTGTCCGCGCCTGCGGCGGCGTCGTCGGCGCTGCCGGGCTGGCTCAAGACCGCGTCGCGCGGGTTCGTCAACCACGTGCTGCCCCCCCTGGTCGTCATCGGCTTGCTCGTGCTGGTCTGGGAAATGCTGGGCTCGCGCCCGGGTGCGGCACTGCCGGCACCCAGCCGGGTGATCGAAGACACCTGGGAACTGATCCTGCACCCGTTCTACGACAACGGCGGCAACGATGTCGGCATCGCCTGGCAGCTGCTCGCCAGCCTCCAGCGCGTGGCCTACGGCTATTCGCTGGCGGTGGTCGCCGGTGTCAGCCTGGGCGTGCTGGTGGGCCAGTCCACCTGGGCCCTGCGTGGGCTGGACCCCCTCTTCCAGGTGCTGCGCACCGTGCCGCCCCTGGCCTGGCTGCCGATCTCGCTGGCCGGTTTCCAGGACGGCAACCCCTCGGCCATCTTCGTGATCTTCATCACCTCGATCTGGCCCATCATCATCAACACGTCCATCGGCATCCGCAATATCCCCGAGGACTACCGCAACGTGGCGCGTGTGATCCGGCTCAACGGCATCGAGTATTTCATCAAGATCATGCTGCCCGCGGCCGCGCCCTTCATCTTCTCGGGCCTGCGCATCGGCGTGGGCCTGTCGTGGCTGGCGATCATCGCGGCCGAGATGTTGATCGGCGGCGTGGGCATCGGCTTCTTCATCTGGGACGCCTGGAACTCCTCGCGCATCAGCGACATCATCCTCGCGCTCGTCTACGTCGGCCTGATCGGCTTCCTGCTCGACCGGGTGGTCGCCTGGATCGGCCGCGCCGTGACCCACGGCACCTCGGCCAGCTGAGCCGCGATTTCAGGAGCACCCCATGAGCAACGCCTATCTCACCCTCTCACGCGTCGACATGACCTTCACCGGCAACAACGGTGTGGTCAACCCGGTGCTTCGCGGCATCGACCTCGAGGTCCAGCGCGGCGAGTTCATCTCGCTCATCGGCCATTCGGGCTGCGGAAAATCCACCGTCCTGAACATCGTGGCCGGATTGCTCCGGGCCTCTGCCGGCGGCGTGATTGTCGACGGACGCGAAGTGAACTCGCCCGGTCCGGACCGCGCCGTGGTGTTTCAGAACCACTCGCTGCTGCCCTGGCTCACGGTCTACCAGAACGTGGAAATCGCCGCGGCCAAGATCTTCGCCGACAGCAAGACCAGCGCCGAGCGCAAGGAGTGGATCCTGCACAACCTGAACATGGTGAACATGTCGCACGCCCTGCACCGCCTGCCTTCGGAGATTTCGGGAGGCATGAAGCAACGCGTGGGCATTGCGCGTGCACTGGCGATGGAGCCCAAGGTGCTGCTGCTCGACGAGCCCTTCGGCGCGCTCGACGCCCTCACGCGCGCCCACCTTCAGGACGAGGTGATCCGCATACAGGGCGAGCTGGGCAACACGGTCATGATGATCACGCACGACGTGGACGAAGCCGTGCTGCTGTCCGACCGCGTGGTGATGATGACCAACGGCCCGGCCGCCACCATCGGGCAGATCCTCGACGTGCCGCTGGAGCGCCCACGCAACCGCATCGCGCTGGCCGAGAACCCGGTCTACAACCACTGCCGCCAGGAGATCCTGACCTTCCTGTACGAAAAGCAGCGCAAGGTGGAACCGATCGCCGCTGCGCGTGCGAGCCCGGGCGTTGCCGCGGCCATCGCACTGAAAGCCTGACATGGACATGCGCCTTCCACCCCGCCAGCGACTCAGGCTTGTCATGGTCGGCAACGGCATGGCCGGTGTGCGTGCGATCGAGGAGCTGCTCAAGCTCGCGCCCGATCTCTACGACATCACCGTCTTCGGCGCCGAGCCCCACCCCAACTACAACCGCATCCTGCTCTCGCCGGTGCTCGCCGGTGAACAGACGCTGGGCGAGATCGTGCTCAACGACTGGGCCTGGTACAGCGACAACGGCATCACCCTGCACGCCGGCAAGACGGTGACCGAGGTGGACCGCGTCAAACGTGTGGTGCGCGCCACCAATGCCGACGGCAGCATGATCGAGGCGCCGTACGACCGGCTCATCATGGCGACCGGCTCCAACCCTTTCATGCTGCCCATCCCGGGCAAGGATCTCGCCGGCGTGCTGGCCTACCGCGACATCGCCGACACGCAGACCATGATCGACGCGGCCACGAAATACAAACACGCCGTCGTCATTGGCGGCGGCCTGCTGGGTCTGGAAGCGGCCAACGGTTTGATGAAGCGCGGCATGACGGTGAGCGTGGTGCACGTCGCACCCTGGCTCATGGAACGCCAGCTCGACGAGGTGGCGGGCAAGCTGCTTCAGCAGTCGCTGGAGACACGCGGCATGAATTTTCTGATCGGCGCACAGACGCAGGAGCTGGTGGGTGGCGACGACGGGCGGGTGAAGGCCATCCGGTTCAAGGACGGCACCGAATTGCCAGCCGACCTGGTGGTGATGGCCGTGGGCATTCGCCCGAACACGGCGCTGGCAGAACGCATGAACCTGCACGTCAACAAGGGCATCGTGGTGAGCGACACGCTGCAGACGGTGACCGATCCACGCATCTACGCGGTGGGCGAATGTGCGGCGCACCGCGGCATCGCCTACGGCCTGGTGGCCCCGCTGTTCGAACAGGGCAAGGTGCTGGCCACCCATCTGGCCGAATTCGGCATCGGGCGCTACACCGGATCGCTCACCTCGACCAAGCTCAAGGTCACCGGCATCGACCTGTTCTCTGCCGGCAACTTCACCGGCGGGCGCGACACCGAAGAGATCGTGATGAGCGATCCGTCGGCTGGCGTGTACAAGAAACTCGTGATCAAGGACGACCGGCTGATCGGCGCCTGCCTGTATGGCGACACGGTAGATGGCAGCTGGTATTTCAAGCTGCTGCGCGACGGCCGCAGCGTCGCCGACATCCGCGACAAACTGATGTTTGGCGAGTCCAACATCGGCGATGTGGGGCATCAGGGCCAGAGCAAGGCCTCGGCCATGCTGGATACCGACGAGGTCTGCGGCTGCAACGGCGTGACCAAGGGCGCCATCTGCAAGGCGATCAAGGACAAGGGCCTGTTCACGCTCGAAGAGGTTCGCAAGCAGACCAAGGCCAGTGCCAGCTGCGGCTCGTGCACCGGTCTGGTCGAGCAGATCCTGATGTTCACCGCCGGCGGTGACTACTCGGCCACCCCGAAGCTCAAGGCCATGTGCGCCTGCACCGACCACGGCCACCAGGCGGTGCGCGACGCCATTCGGCAGAGCCGGTACACCAACACCGGCGCGGTCTTCGCCGGCATGGGATGGCGCACACCCGATGGCTGCGCCACCTGCCGCCCCGCCGTCAACTACTACCTGATCAGCACCTGGCCCAAAGAGGCGAAGGACGATCCGCAAAGCCGCTTCGTCAACGAGCGCATGCACGCCAACATCCAGAAGGACGGCACCTACAGCGTGATCCCGCGCATGTGGGGTGGTGAAACCACCGCCGATGAACTGCGCCGCATCGCCGATGCGGTGGACAAATACAAGATCCCCACGGTGAAGGTCACCGGTGGCCAGCGCATCGACCTGCTGGGGGTGAAGAAGGAAGACCTGCAGGCGGTCTGGAACGACATCGGCATGCCCAGCGGCCATGCGTATGCCAAGGCCCTGCGCACGGTGAAAACCTGCGTGGGCAGCGAGTGGTGCCGCATGGGCACACAAGACAGCACGCAGATGGGCAAGGACCTGGAGCGTGCGATGTGGCGCATGTACGCACCGCACAAGGTGAAGTTCGCCGTCTCGGGCTGCCCGCGCAATTGCGCCGAGGCCGGCATCAAGGACGTGGGCATCATCGGCGTCGACTCGGGCTGGGAGATGGTCGTGGCCGGCAACGGCGGCATCAAGACCGAGGTGGCGCATTTCTTCACCAAGCTCAAGACCGCCGAGGAGGTGCTGGAATACACCGGCGCCTTCATGCAGCTCTACCGGCTGGAGGGCTGGTATCTCGAGCGAACGGTGCACTACGTGAACCGCGTGGGTCTGGATTACGTGAAGAAGAGGATCCTCGAGGACCACGAGGGCCGCAAGGCGCTGTGGGCCGAGCTTCAGTTCGCGCTCGATGGGGAACCCGATCCCTGGTTCGAACACCAGAAGGCCGCGCTGGACACGCGCCAGTTCGTTCCGATCCAGGCTGTGGCCATCGAAGGAGCCAATGCATGAGCCCGTGGATTCCCATCGCCCGCGTGGACGACATTCCGGTGCTCGGTTCGCGTTGCGTGCAGCGCGAGCACGGCCTGGACGTGGCGCTGTTCCGCAACGCCCGGGACGAGGTGTTCGCCCTGCTCGACCGCTGCCCGCACAAGGGCGGCCCCTTGAGCCAGGGCATCGTCTTCGGCAGCAGCGTGGCCTGCCCGCTGCACAACTGGACCATTGGCCTGGACAGCGGCTGCGCCAAAGAACCCGACGAGGGCTGCACGCCGCGGTTTGCGGTGAAGGTGGAAGACGGCGTGGTGCACCTGGATGCAGCCGAGCTCGCCACGCACGCGACCGAGCTCACGCGCCCGCTCGCCGGCCCTGCGCGCCGAACCGCCACCGCATGAGCCCGACCACCACCCGCTCGACCTGCCCCTACTGCGGCGTGGGCTGCGGGGTGCTGATCGACAGCGAGGGCAGCCAGATCACCGGCGTGCGCGGCGACCCGGACCACCCGGCCAACTTCGGCAAACTCTGCACCAAAGGTCAGACGCTGCACCTCACCGCCTCGCCCGCGATCGCGCAGCAGACGCGCTTGCTGCAGCCCATGCAGCGGCTGAAACGCGGCAGCGCCGCGCAGGCTGTGGGCTGGGACGCGGCGCTCGACCTCGCCACCGACCGCTTCGCCTCCACCATCGCACATCACGGCCCCGACGCGGTCGGCTTCTACATCAGCGGCCAGTTGTTGACCGAGGACTACTACGTCTTCAACAAACTGGCCAAGGGCCTGATCGGCACCAACAACATCGACACCAACTCACGCCTGTGCATGAGCAGCGCGGTGGCGGGCTACAAGCTCACGCTGGGGGCAGACGCGCCACCCACCTGCTACGACGACGTGAACCACGCCGGCTGCCTGTTCATCGTCGGCAGCAACGCGGCCTTTGCGCACCCGGTGCTGTTTCGCCGCATCGAAGAAGCGAAGAAGCTCAACCCAGACATGAAGGTGATCGTGGCCGACCCGCGCCGCACCGACACCGCAGGCCTGGCCGACCTGTTCCTGCCGCTGCAACCCGGCAGCGACGTGATGCTGTTCCACGGCATGCTGCACACCATGTTGTGGGAAGGCTGGCTGGACGCGGCCTTCATGGCCGCACACACCAGCGGGTTCGATGCGCTCAAGGCCCTGGTGCGAGATGCCTCACCGGACCGCGTGGCGCTGGCCTGTGGCCTGAAGAAGGAAGACATCCACACCGCCGCGCAGTGGTTTGCGCAGTCGCCCGCCACGCTCAGCCTCTATTGCCAGGGCCTGAACCAGAGCAGCAGCGGCACGGCGAAAAACGCCACGCTGATCGACCTGCACCTGGCCACCGGCCAGATCGGCAAGCCGGGCGCCGGCCCGTTCAGCCTCACCGGCCAGCCCAACGCCATGGGTGGGCGTGAAGTTGGCGGCCTGGCCAACCTGCTGGGCGCCCACCGCGACATGTCCAACCCGCAGCACCGCGCCGAAGTCGCGGCCCTCTGGGGCGTGGCCGATGTGCCCGGGCAACCGGGCAAGAGCGCGGTGGAGATGTTCGAAGCCGCGGCCGATGGCGAGATCAAGGCGCTGTGGATCGCCTGCACCAACCCGGCCCAGTCCATGCCCGACCAGGCCACCGTGCGCCGCGCGCTGCAGCGCGCCGAGTTCGTGGTGGTGCAGGAGGCCTACGCCACGGCGGCCACCTGCGACTTCGCCGACCTGCTGCTGCCCGCCACCACCTGGGGCGAAAAGGACGGCACCGTGACCAACAGCGAACGCTGCATCAGCCGCGTGCGCCCGGCGGTGGCGCCCCCGGGGGAAGCGCGGCACGACTGGCGCATCGTGGTGGACTTTGCGCAAAGACTGGAGCGGGTCCTGCCGGCGGTGGCCCTTCGACAAGCTCAGGGCGAACGGGAGGCGTCCGTTCGGGCTGAGCCAACCTCCGCTTCGACCGAGCCAACCTCCGTTCGGGCTGAGCCTGTCGAAGCCCTCACCAACCCGCAACGCATGAGCCCTTCCACAAGCCCGGGGCGAACGGGCGTGGGTCGGGCACGAAAAGACGCTTCGCTCTTTCCCTACCAAAACCCCGAGACCATCTGGAACGAACACCGCGAATCCACCCGGGGCCGCGACCTCGACATCACCGGCCTCAGCTACGCCTTGCTGGAACAGCAAGGCCCGCAACAATGGCCCTTCAGGTCCGGCGACACGCAGGGAAAACAGCGCCTCTACGAAGACGGCATCTTCCCCACACCCGACGGGCGTGCCCGCTTCGCCGCCCTGCCCTTCGCTCCGCTGGCCGAGCCGCGCGAATCGCGTTACCCCTTCTCGCTCACCACCGGCCGCCTGCGCGACCAGTGGCACGGCATGACGCGCACCGGCACGCTGGGCCGGCTGTTCGGTCACGTGGCCGAGCCGGCGGTACAACTCCATCCGCAGGACATGGTGCGGCGTGGATTGAAGGAAGGTGATCTGGTGCACGTGACCAGCAAGCGCGGCTCCATCGTGGTGCCGCTGCAGGGCTCGACCGACATCGGCCTGTCGCAGGCCTTCATCGCCATGCACTGGGGCGCCGAGTACCTCAGCGGCCTGAGCAGCACCGGCGAGGTGCTCGCCGGTGTCAACGCCCTCACCACCTCGGCTTGCTGCCCCACCTCGAAACAGCCGGAGCTCAAGCACGCCGCGGTGAAGGTGCTCAAGGCCGAACTGCCCTGGACCCTGCTGGCCATGGCCTGGCTGCCAGAGACCGACGCCCTGAGCGCACAGCACGGGTTGCGCGAGTTCATGGCGAAGTTTCCGTTCGCGTCCTGCGTCCCGTTCGGCCGGGACCGCACCGGGGTGCTGTTTCGCGCCGCCGCGCACGAAGCACCCGAGCCTGCCCTGATCGCGCGCATCGAAGCACTGCTGGGCCTGAACACCACCGACGCCCTGCGCTACGACGACAAACGCCTGGGCCAGCACCGCGCCGCGCGCCTGGTGCGTGGGGGCGAGGTCACACGACTCGACGGTTTCATGCTCGCCGGCGACACGCGCGCCGAGGCCTGGCTCAAGCCGCTGCTGCAGGACGAGTTGCCCGCCAATGCCTACGGCCGTCGCCTGCTCATGCCCGGCGCCAAGACACCCGTGGCCATCGAAGTCAGGGGCCGGCAGGTATGCACCTGCTTCAACGTGACCGACCTGGCCATCACCAAGCGGCTGGCCTCCTGCGAGGGCAGCGACGACGAGCGCCTGGCGACGCTGCAAGGCAGTCTGCGATGCGGCACCCACTGTGGCTCGTGTGTGCCCGAGCTCATGCGCCTGGTGCGCGCCACGCCCGCGCTGCTGCCCGCCTGAAGCCCGCTTTGGCCATATAACCCCGAGTCATCAAACTTCCCGGACAATCGCGCGCCATGGGGATCAGCCACTACATCAAGGACATCGGCCGCGGCAAGGACGGCGCGCGAGCGCTCACGCGCGAGCAATCCGCCGACCTGCTGGGCCAGGTGCTCGATGGCACAGTGACCGACCTGGAGGTGGGCGGTTTTTGCCTGGCCATGCGGATCAAGGGCGAAACCCCCGACGAGATGGCTGGCTTTCTCGACGCTGCGCACGCCCGCTTGCACAAGTTGCCCGACAACGGCCTCACCACCGTGGTGCTGCCCAGCTACAACGGTGCGCGCAAGCTGCCGGTGCTCACGCCCCTGCTCGCGCTGCTGCTGGCGCGCCAGGGTGTGCCCGTGGTGGTGCACGGCACGGCCACCGAAGACAGGCGTGTGTTTGCATCTGCCGTGTTCAGCGAACTCGGTGTGTTGCCCGCGGCCCAGGTGCCCCGACTGGCCGCAGGCGAGGTGGCCTTTGTGCCCACCGAGGTGCTGTGCCCCGGCCTCAAGCGCCTGCTCGACGTGCGCCGTGTGGTCGGCCTGCGCAACCCGGCGCACAGCCTGGTGAAACTGATGAACCCGTGCGCCGGCCCGGCTTTCATCGTGGGCAGCTACACCCACCCCGAATACGCAACGTCCATGGCCGCCACCTGGGCCCTGACCGGTGCCCACGCCATGCTGCTGCGCGGTACCGAAGGTGAACCGGTAGCCGATGCGCGGCGCACACCCCGCATGGAAATTTTTCGCGAAGGCGAGCGCACCGAGGTGCAGCCACAGCAAGACGGGCCGCTCGCGCAACTGCCTTCGCTGCCCACGGTGGACGCGGCACACAGCGCCGAGTACATCCGCGCCGTGCTCAACGGTTCGATACCCATTCCCACGCCGATCGCCCTGCAGGTGGAACACATCTTGCGAGCGCTCGAGCACCATGACTCCCCAGCCCATGCACACGCCCTCTGACTTCCTGCCCGGCACCGTCTCGCTCGTGGGCGCAGGGCCAGGCGACCCCGAACTGCTCACGCTCAAGGCCGTGCGGGCGATCGGCGCGGCCACCGTGTTGCTGGTCGACGATCTGGTGAGCGACGCGGTGCTGGCGCACGCCTCACCGCGTGCGCGCATCGTGCACGTGGGCAAACGCGGCGGTTGCAAGAGCACCCCACAAGCCTTCATTGAAAAGCTCATGGTCATGGCCGCCAGCGAAGGCGAAGTGGTGGTGCGGCTCAAGGGCGGTGACCCGTTCATCTTCGGGCGCGGCGGCGAAGAGGTGGAAGCCCTGCGCGCCGCCGGCATCGAGGTGCAGGTGGTCAACGGCATCACCTCGGGCCTGGCCGGCCTCACCTCGCTGGGGGTACCACTGACCCATCGCGAACACGCTCACGGTGTGGTGTTCGTCACCGGTCACGCCAAGCCCGGCGACCGCGGCACCGACTGGAAGGCGCTGGCCGCCACCGCGCGCGACGCCAGGCTCACGCTGGTGATCTACATGGGCGTGAGTGGTTCACAACAGATCCAGACCGAGCTGCTCACCGGCCTGCCTGCCCACACACCGGTGGCCGTGATCCAGCACGCCACGCTGCCCGAGCAGCGGCACGCGGTCACCACCCTGGGGCAACTGCGCGCCACCATCGAGCGCGAGGGCCTGGGCAGCCCGGCGGTGATCGTGGTCGGTCATGTGGTCAGCGGCATCGCCGCTCTTCAGACGCCTCTGCCGCTCGCCCGCACGGCCTGAGCCCGCGCGCCAGCGCCCCGCTACACTGCCGCAGCCGCGCCCCATCGGGGTGCCTTCGGAGCTCGTCGCATGCTCAAGAAACTCCAGCAGATCCTGGACGGCCACGGCGCCCTGCGCCCGGGCCACGGGCTGATCACCGGTGTGATCGCGCTGTCGCTGGCCATCCTGTGCTTGCTCGGCGTGATGGCCTTTCATTTCCCGCAATACCTCACCACGCCCGAGCTGCGCCAGCAATACGACGTGGCGTTCCTGCGGCGGTTGCTGTTCGTGTCCCTGGTGGTGGCGGGTGGCCTGAGTCTGGTGAACGTGCTGTTCAACCGGGCGCGCTGGCTCTCGGCTTGCGCCTTCACGCTGGTCACGCTCAGCGCACTGCTGGGCGGGCACCAGGTGGACGTCGACCCCCACTTTCCCGACCACACGCCCTACATCGGCATGGACTGGTTCATCCTCGATCTGCTGGGCTCGGCGTTGATCTTCATCTTCATTGAAAAACTCTTTGCGCTGCGCCGCGACCAGCCGGTGTTTCGCCCCGAATGGCAGACCGACTTCCAGCATTTCATCGTCAACCACCTGGTGATCGGCTTCATGCTGCTGGCCACCAACCTGCTGGTGCACAGCCTCTTCGGCTGGGTGCCGGTGCAAGGCCTGCGCGGCTGGATCGCGGCCTTGCCGTTCTGGGCCGCGCTGCCCCTGATCATTCTGGTGGCCGACCTCGCCCAGTACTGGACACACCGCGCCTACCACGAGGTCCCACTGCTCTGGCGGCTGCACGCGGTGCACCACAGCAGCCAACACATGGACTGGATGGCCGGTTCGCGCCAGCACCTGCTGGAAACCATCATCACGCGCACCCTGGTGCTCGGGCCGATCTACCTGCTGGGTTTTTCCAAGGAGGTGATCGACGCCTACATCATCGTGGTGGGCTTCCAGGCCGTGTTCAACCACGCCAATGTGAGCGTGCGCCTGGGCCCGCTGCGCTACCTTGTCGTCACGCCGAACTTCCACCACTGGCACCACAGCCAGGACGCCGACGCGCTGGACAGGAACTACGCTGCCCACTTTGCGTTTCTCGATCATGTGTTCGGAACCGCCGTCCACAGCAACAAGGTCTGGCCCGAGCGCTACGGTGTGCTGGGCGACCACGTGCCCAAGGGCTTCCTGAAACAGCTCGCGTTCCCCTTCACCTGGAAAGGCTGAGCGCACCCCCTACACTGCGCGCCATGCAAAACTTCGACGCCATCGTCATCGGCGCTGGCGCCGCCGGTCTTTTCTGCGCCGGGGTGGCCGGCCAACGCGGCCTGCGTGTGCTGGTGCTCGACCACAGTGAAAAGATCGCCGAGAAGATCCGCATCTCGGGCGGCGGGCGGGCCAACTTCACCAACCGCGACCTCGACCCGCACGCCCCAAACAAACACTTCATCAGCGCCAACCCGAACTTCTGCCGCTCGGCGCTCTCGCGCTACACACCCGCCGATTTCATCGCGCTGTTGCAGCGGCACGGCGTCGCCTTTCACGAAAAGCACAAGGGCCAGCTCTTTTGTGACCGTTCGGCCGAAGACCTGATCCAGATGCTGCTGCACGAATGCGAGGCCGGTGGCGTGCAGCGCTGGCAGCCCTGCGGCGTCAAGGCCGTGCGGGTGGACGGTGACGGCGTGTACGAACTCGATACCGACCAAGGCACTGTGCGCAGCCGCTCGGTGGTGGTGGCCACCGGCGGCCTGTCCATCCCCAAGATCGGCGCCACCGATTTCGGCTATCGACTGGCCAGACAGTTCGGCCTGCGGCTGGTCGAGCCGCGCCCGGGACTGGTGCCACTGACCTTCGACGGTGATGGCTGGTTGCCATACGCCGGATTGTCCGGGCTGGCGCTGCCGGTGCGCATCGAGACCGGCGACAAGAAGGGCCGCATGGCATTCAACGAAGACCTGCTGTTCACCCACCGCGGCCTCTCGGGTCCGGCGGTGCTGCAGATTTCCAGCTACTGGCACGACAACTCCCCGATCCGGCTCAACCTGGCTCCCGACGCCGACCTGCCCGCCTCGCTGGCGCGTGCCAAGGCCACGTCACGCAAGCTGATCGCCAACGAACTCGCCGGCCTGGTGCCCAGCCGCCTCGCCGACGCCTGGGTGCAGCAGGACGCCGACTGGCAGCGCCCAGTGGCCGAGGCCTCCGACAAGGCGCTGGCCCGGTTGGCCGAGCGCCTGTCGCGCTGGGAGATCACCCCCACCGGCACCGAAGGCTACAAGAAAGCCGAAGTGACGCTGGGCGGCGTGGACACGCGCGACCTCTCGTCGCAGACGCTGGAATCGAAGCAGCCGGGCCTGTATTTCATTGGCGAAGTGGTGGACGTGACCGGCTGGCTGGGCGGCTACAACTTCCAGTGGGCCTGGGCCAGCGCGCACGCGTGCGCGCAGGCTCTTCCAAGCCCTTAGCCGCCTACAACGTCGCGCCAGCGCGCGGTGCCCAGCCAGTCGCGCAGGGCCAGGGCGCCCGGCGGTGCGATGGTGAGGGCGCGCGTTCCCTGGCCGCGCAAAAGCCAACCCCTCTCCAGGCAGTGGTGGCAGATCAGCGCGCCCAGCCGGCCTGCCAGGTGCATGCGTCGCTCGCTCCAGTCCAGGCACGGGCGGCAGTGAGGGCGCCCGCCCACCCGACCCATCACCGCGACATCGGCATCCAGCCCCAGGCCCCGCAAAACATCCGCAACACGGTCGGTCACATGTCCCGCGCCTGCCTCGTCGTCAAACACCACCGCCCTCGACACCAGCAGATGGTCCGCGATGGCCACACCGAGGCGGCCTGCCAGGTGGTCGTAGCAAGTGCGGGCGGCGCGCAATGCAGCGTCGCGCGGACCCACGACCACACGGGGCGGCGCCAGCGGCGCCTGGGGTGACACCGCCAGCTGCATCAAGCCTTCGAGCACGCGCGCCACCTCGGGAGAGGCCAGGCGGTGGTAGCGGTGCCGGCCCTGGCGCTCCACGCGCAGCAGCGCGGCTTCCACCAGCAGGCCCAGATGGCGGCTGGCGGTGGCGGGCGTGATGCGGGCCACATCGGCCAGTTCGCGCGCGGTCAGCGCGCGCCCGTCCATCAGCGCCAGCAACATGGCGGTGCGGGCCGGCTCGCCGACCAGAGCGGCCACGTGTGCGATGCGGTTGGTGTTCATGGCGCGAGTGTGCTGCATGCGCGGGCCACGATGCTTCGCTCCACAGCGAAGCCACGCAGCGGCGGCGCGGACCACGATGCAGGTCATGTGGACCCGATTGATCGCCCCGTCTCCCCGCCCCTTTCACGGCACCACCGTGGTGCGCGCGGCGTTCGTGCTGGCCCTGTTCGGCTGGGGCGTGGGCTTCTATGGTCCGCCCATCTACCTGCACGCCGTGGTTGTGCGCACCGGCTGGCCACTGGCCCTGGTGTCGGGGGCGGTCACCGTGCACTTTCTCTGGGGCGCCGCCGTCGTGGCCTGCCTGCCACGCCTGCATGCCCGCTGGGGCATTCCGGCGACCACCCTGTGGGGCGCGGTGGCTCTGGCGCTGGGCGTCGCAGGTTGGGCCCACGCCAGCCAGCCATGGCAGTTGTTCGGCGCGGCCCTGCTCAGCGGCGGCGGCTGGGTCCCACTCGGCGCTGCCGGCATCAACGCCATGGTCTCGCCCTGGTTCACGCGCCAGCGCCCCGCCGCCCTCTCGCGCGCCTACAACGGCGCCAGCATCGGCGGCATGGTGTTCTCGCCCTTGTGGGGCACCTTGATTGCCCACATGGGCTTTGGCCAGGCGGCATGGGCCGTTGGCGTGTGCATGGTCTCAGTGGTCGGGTGGCTGGTCCGTCTTGCGCTGACAGTCACGCCCGCCGCACTGGGGCAATCACCCGACGGCAAGACCGATGGTGCGCCCGGCCACCGCGCGCCGCGGCCACCGGACGTCTCCTGGCCGACCTTGCCCGGCCACACGCTCTGGGCCAACCACCGCTTCCAGACGCTGGCCGCGGCCATGGCCTTGGGACTGTTTGCCCAGATCGGCCTTCTCACCCACCTCTACGCCCTGCTCTCGTCAGGTCTGGGCACGCAGGGCGCCGGCTGGGCGATGGCACTGGCCACCGCCTGCGCCATCGGCGGGCGCACGCTGTCCGCGCGGTGCCTGCCGTTCACCGGCGACCCGCGCACCGTGGCCTGCACCAGTTGGGCTGTGCAGATGCTCGGCTCGCTTCTGCTGCTGACCTCGCCTGGCCAGGGGCCGCTGCTGTGGGCCGGCATCGTGCTGTTCGGCGCCGGCATTGGCAACACCACCTCGCTGCCACCGCTGGTGGCGCAAACGGACTTCGCCGCACAAGACGTGGCCCGCGTGGTCGCGCTCATCGTGGCGCTGTCGCAGGCCCTGTATGCGCTGGCCCCCATGGCCTTTGCCCTGCTGTTGGCCACAGACCGGAGCACATCCCTGTTTTTCGGCGCCGCGGCATGCCTGCAACTGCTGGCGCTGACGCTTCTGTGGAGCGGGCGCCAGGCCGCACCCGCCCTTTTTCCACCCCACCCTTGAGGAGAACCCCGCATGACCATCACCTGTTTCATCCGCTACCAGCTCGATCCCTTCCAGGTCGAGGCCTTCCGCACCTATGCCGAAAACTGGGGACGCATCATCCCGCGCTGCGGGGGTCACCTGATGGGCTACTTCCTGCCCAGCGAAGGCACCAACGACGAGGCGTGGGGACTGATCGGCTTCGACAGCCTGGCCGAATACGAGGCCTACCGCGCACGCCTTCGCGTCGACGACGAGGGACGGGCCAACTTCGACATGGCGCGTCGCCTGCGCTTCATCCTGCGTGAAGAGCGCACATTCACCGAGCTGGTAGCGGGCACTTTCGACCGCAAGGCGGCCTCATGATCGCCGTGATCTTTGAAGTCGTCCCCAGCGAAGCCGGTCGGCAGGCCTACCTCGAGATGGCCACTGCGCTGCGCACCGAACTGGAGGAAATGGAAGGATTCCTCTCGGTGGAGCGTTTCGAGAGCTTGAGTCAGCCCGGCAAGCTGCTGTCGCTGTCGTTCTGGCGGGACGATGCAGCCGTTGCGCGCTGGCGCAGCCTGCCATCCCACCGCCAGGCCCAGTCAGCTGGCCGTGCAGGCGTGTTCGCGGACTACCGCTTGCGTGTGGCCTTGGTGCAGCGCGACTACGGCCTGCACGCGCGAGACCAGGCCCCGGCCGATGCCCGGGCCTTTCACACCGGAGCCGCTGGCTTGCCCGAGGTGCCGAAGTGGCTATAATCCAAGGCTTTGCTGGCAAATACCCGTCTGCCAATACTAGTTAACGACGGGACTTTTTGCGGATACGACGCTTGGGCCCGATCTTCCCAAACATCCTCTTTCCGCGCATTCTGGACATCTCTCGCCCATGACGACCATCCGTGTAAAAGACAACGAACCCTTCGACGTCGCCCTGCGCCGTTTCAAGCGCACCATCGAAAAGCTCGGTTTGCTGACCGACCTGCGCGCCCGTGAGTTCTACGAAAAGCCCACCGCCGAGCGCAAGCGCAAGAAGGCCGCTGCCGTCAAGCGCCACTACAAGCGTGTGCGTTCGATGCAGCTGCCCAAGAAGCTGTACTGAGCCTGTGCCGCCGGGTCCGCCCGGTTGCCAAGAAGCCCGCTGGAAGACGTTCAGGCGGGCTTTTTTCTTGTCTGAACATTCCCCCCACCGCCCCACAGGAGCCCCGACATGAGCCTCAAGGACCAGATCATCGAAGACATGAAGGCCGCCATGCGCGCCAAGGACAGCGAGCGCCTGGGCACCATCCGCCTGCTCACCGCGGCCATGAAGCAGAAGGAAGTGGACGACCGCGTGGAGCTGGACGACGCCATGGTCATTGCCATCGTCGACAAGCTGATCAAGCAGCGCAAGGACAGCATCGAAGCCTTCACCAAGGCCGATCGCATGGATCTGGCCGACAAGGAAAGTGCCGAACTGAAGGTGCTGCAGGCCTACCTGCCGGCTCGCCTGTCGTCCGACGAGGTGACGGCCGAAGTCAAAGCCATCGTGGCCGAGCTGGGTGCCTCGGGGCCGGGCGACATGGGCAAGGTCATGGGCGCGGTGAAAACCCGCCTGGCCGGCAAGGCCGACATGGGCATGGTGTCTGCCGCGGTGAAGGCAGCGCTCGCCCCCTGACGACAACCGTTCAGGCGGCCAGCCTGACCTCCCGCTGACCACACGGGGCAAACACAGGGAAAACCCGATCGAATGCTTCTAAATGCCTACATAGACTCGCGGCCACATCTGAGAGGTATCCCATGTCCCGAACCCCTGTCCTGCTGGCTGCGGCCACCGGCCTGATCTGCCTGAGCCTGTCGCCACTCGCGGGTGCCCAAGCGGTGAAACCCGCGGTCAACCCGGTGAAGATCGGCGTCATCGGCCCGTTCTCAGGGCCTTCGTCCGACTTCGGCACGCCCATGCTCAACGGCATCCAGCTCGCCACCGAAGAGATCAACGCGGTGGGTGGTTACCTCGGCCGCCCGCTGCAACTGATCATCAAGGACGACAAGGGCGACCCGGACACCGGGCTCAAAGGCTCGCAGGAGCTGGCCGCCGAAGGCGTGATCGCCACCATCGGTTTCTGCAACACCGGTGTGGCCATGAAGTCGCTGGACGTGTTCCAGACCGCAAAGATCCCTCTGATCGTGCCGTGCGCCACCGGAACACCCGTCACGGCCAGGTTTCCCGGACCCAGCAGCTACATCTTCCGCACCTCGGCCAAGGATTCGATCCAGGCGCCCTTCGTGGTGGACGATCTGGTCAAGCGCGGCTGGACCAAGGTTGCCATCTTTGCCGACACCACCGGTTATGGCGAAGCCGGCCTGAAGGACGTGGAAGCGGCCCTGGCCAGCAAGAACCTCAAGGCCACGCACGTGGCGCGTTTTCCACTGGGCGTGAAAGACCTCAAGGAACCGCTGGCTGCAGCGCGCGAAGCCGGGGCCAACGTCATCTTCAGCTACACCGTGGGACAGGAAAATGCGGTGATCGCCAACGGCAGGCGCGACTTGAAGTGGGATGTGCCGCAGGTGGGTGCCTGGCCGTTGTCCTTTCCGTTTTTCATCCAGGGCGCGCCCCAGGCGGCTGAAGGTTCGCTGATGGCGCAAACCTTCATTGCCGAGCCGAGCAACGAGCGTCGCGCCTCGTTCCTGAGCGCATACGCCCGCAAGTACAACCAGAAAATGACCGTGCCGATGGCCGCCGCCCAGGGCTATGACGCCACTTACCTGCTCACCTACGCCCTGTTCGGCATTCGCAACGGCAAGTTCGACGGGCCCCTGGTCAAGGCGGCGCTGGAGAACATTCCGCGCGTTTACTACGGCGTGGTCGCCACCTACGAGCGCCCGTTCAGCCTGGAGGACAAGGACGCCCTCACCCAGAACATGCTGGTGATGGGCAAGGTCAAGGCGGGCGGGGTGACGTTCGCCTACCCGGAAGACGCGCGACGCAACCTGTTCGTGCAGCGCAAGAAGTGAGGCCTGTCTAGCGCAGGATGAGGGCCGTGCCCAGCACGGCCAGCACGGCGCCCAGCCAGGCCCCCGCGGCAGGCCGGCGGCGATAGACCAGCCAGAGCAGCGGCAGGATCAGGATCGGCGTCACCGAAGAAAGCACGGCCACCAGGCCCGCCTGCCCCAGGCGCATGGCGGCCAGGATCAGTGTCATGCCCAGGGCCATGGCCACCGCTGCACTCACGAAAATGAGTCCCGCGTCCTTCCATTGCAACGGCACCCTGGCACGCGCACCCGACCACCCACTGACCAGCAACAGGGTGTGGGCCGCCAGCGCCACCGTCATGCGCGCGGCACTGGCCGCCACGGCGTCCACCCCGGTGCTCATGAGCGGCTTGAGCATGAGCGTGGCCACCGACTGGCACAGGGCGGCCGCCAGCCCCAGGCCGATGCCGATGAGCAACGGACCACGCGTCTGCTCCCAACCATGCTGTTCATCACTTCGCCGGCCCCAGACGATCGCCAGCATCACCCCGCCCACCAGCAGCCCGCTGCCGATCAGGGCCCAGCCCCACAGCACCTCGCCGAGAAAGAACCAGGCGATCACAGCGGAGAACAGCGCGTGGGTGGCAAACAGCACCCCCGAACGTCGCGGCCCGAGTCGGTTCATGCAGGCGAACAGTGCCGTGTCACCGATGAAAATGCCGATGACGCCCGACAGCGCCAGCAGGCCGATGGCCGAAGCGTCCAGGCTGCGCCAGCCGCCACCGAGCCAGGCCAGCGCCCACAGGATCAGGCAGGCGAACAGCATGCGCCAACGGCTGAAAGCGAACGCCCCCAGGCGTTGCGCAGGTCCGGCCGAAAACAGACTTGAGAGCGCCCAGCAGGCTGCGGCAAGGAGCGCCAGCGCTTCCGGGCGCATGAGGTCAGCCCGGCAACCGCAAAGCCAGCGTTTCGTCGCCGGGCCGACCCAGGACGAAACAGCCCCCCCGGGGGGCAGCGGACCTCGCGAAGCGGGGCAGCGTGGGGGCCAGCGTTTCGTCGCCGGGCCGACCCAAGGCGAAACAGCCCCCCTGGGGGGCAGCGGACCTCGCGAAGCGGGGGAGCGTGGGGGCCACAACCGGGACCGCCGCAGGGCCGCCCCCAAGGCGGGCCCAGCCCCCTCGGGGGGCAGCGGACCTCGCGCAGCGGGGCAGCGTGGGGGCCATCAACTACCGGCGATCTTCATCCGGTTGATCAGGATCGAGCCCACGGTCTTCGCGCCGAAGTTGTACGCGTCCGAGCCCACCGCCTCGATCCCCTGGAACATGTCCTTCAGGTTGCCGGCGATGGTGATCTCGTGCACCGGATAGGCGATCTCGCCGTTTTCCACCCAGTAGCCCGAGGCGCCACGAGAGTAGTCGCCGGTCACGTAGTTCACGCCCTGGCCCATGAGTTCGGTGACCATCAGGCCACGGCCGAGCTTCTTGAGCATGGCGCGCAGGTCGTCACCGGGCGCTGTCAGGCGGCTGGTGAGCGTGAGGTTGTGCGAGCCGCCGGCGTTGCCGGTGGTGCGCATGCCGAGTTTGCGCGCCGAGTAGGTGGACAGGAAATAGCCCAGCACCTTGCCGGCCGAGACCACCTTGCGCCTGGCGGTGCGCACGCCTTCGTCGTCGAACGGCGAGCTGCCCTTGCCGTTGCGCACGTGCGGGTCTTCCAGGATGTCGATGTGCCTGGCCAGCACGCGCTTGCCCAGGCTGTTGGGCAGAAAGGTGGTGTTGCGGTAGAGCGCCCCACCGCTGGTTGCCTGCACATAGGCACCGAGCAGTCCCGCCGCCATGGGCGACTCGAACAGCACCGGGCATTCGGTGGTGGCGATCTTGCGGCCGTTCAGGCGCGCCAGCGTGCGCTCGGCAGCGTAGCGGCCCACGGCCTGCGGCGAGGCCAGGTCTTGCGGTGAACGTTGCGAGCTGTACCAGTAGTCGCGCTGCATGTTCGCGCCCTTGCCGGCAATGGGCGCCACCGACAGGCTGTGGCGCGAACTCGCATAGCCGCCGCTGAAGATGCCGGCACCGGAGCGCGCACCTTCGCGCATGTGGGCGGTGAAAAAGTGCGATTGCTGGGCCGAGACGCCGGCGCCTTCGCTGTTGTTGATCTTCCTGCTGGTGGCAAAGGCCGCGGCCTCGCATTCCAGTGCAATGCGCATGGCCTGCTCGGAGTTCAACGCCCATGGATGAAACAGATCAAGATCGAGCACCTCGTCGGCCACGTCCGCCACATCGGGCAGTCCGGCCATGGGGTCTTCGGCAGTGAACCTCGCAATGTCGTAGGCGGCCTGCACCGTCTGGCGCACGGCGGCGGCGGAGAAGTCGGAGGTGGAGGCATTGCCGCGCTTCTGGCCCAGGTACACGGTGACACCCAGCGACTTGTCGCGGTTGCGTTCCACGTTCTCCAGTTCGCCCTTGCGCACCGAGACGCTCAGGCCGGCGCCTTCGGACACTTCGGCCGCTGCGTCGGCCGCACCGAGCACTTTTGCATGGGAGAGGGCCAGGTCAACCAGCTCTTCAAACTGGCTGCTGGCGTACTGGAAACCGGGGAGCGGGGCGCTGGCCGAGACCGAAGGGGTGGGCTGGGCCGGGGTGTGGGGGGCATTTTTCATATCGACGGCTATGATACTGGCCGCCCTACCCGGGCGCTGCATCGCGCGCAGATGCCCATGCTGCACAGCGTGCAGCCCTCTCCTTCCGAGTACCCACATGTCCCGCAAACCCACCAAAGGCTATTTCGTCCGCGGCCAGTTCGTCGCCCTGGGCAGCGAGCTGGACCTGGAACTCAAGCGCGAGCTCAAGGGTTCGGACGACATGAGCAAGACCGACCTCAAGAAATACAGCGACCGCCTGCAGGAGCTCGGCGAAAGCCTGCTCACGCTGCGCGCCGACCTGATGAAGCGGCTCGACCTGTCTGAAAAACTGGTGGACGCCGTCAACGACGCGAAGAAGATCACCAACTTCGAAGGCCGTCGCCGCCAGATGCAATACATCGGCAAGCTCATGCGCGGCGTGAACGAAGCCACGCTCGCCGAGGTGGAGGCCGCGCTCGACGAACAGAACAAAGGCTCGGCGAAAGGCACCTTGTCGCTGCACCTGGCCGAGCAGTGGCGCGACCAGCTCATCGGTAACGACGAGGCGCTCACGCGCTGGCTGGAGCAGGCACCGGACACCGACGTGCAGCAACTGCGCGCGCTGATCCGTCAGGCCCGCAAGGACGCGCAGGCCAATGCGGCACAGGAGCATCCCGGCGAAGCCGTGCGCCACGGCAAGGCCTATCGCGAGATCTTCCAGCTGGTCAAGGCCGCGCTGAATCAGGGCTCGGACGAGCCCGACGCACCTGTGGAAGAAGACCCCGCATGAACGAACAGACCCGCCCACCCGAAGACCCGGTTCGCATCGGCATCGTGTCCATCAGCGACCGCGCCAGCACCGGCGTGTACGAAGACAAGGGCCTGCCCGCGCTGCAGGAGTGGCTCACGCGAGCGCTGAAGAACCCGATCACCTTTGAGCCCCGTCTCATTCCCGATGAGGTGGAGCGCATCAGCGCCACGCTGATCGAACTGGTGGAGGCCGGTTGCTCGCTGGTGCTCACCACCGGCGGCACCGGCCCCGCGTTGCGCGATGTGACGCCCGAAGCCACCCTGGCCGTGGCGCACAAGGAAATGCCGGGCTTCGGCGAACAGATGCGCCAGATCGGCCTGACCTTCGTGCCCACCGCCATCCTCTCGCGCCAGGTCGCCGTGATCCGCGACCGCAGCCTGATCCTGAACCTGCCGGGCCAGCCCAAGGCGATCGCCGAAACGCTCGAAGGCCTCAAGAACCCCGACGGCACCCAGAAGGTCAACGGCATCTTTGCCGCCGTGCCGTACTGCATCGACCTCATCGGTGGCCCGTATCTGGAAACCAACGACGAGGTCTGCAAAGCCTTTCGCCCCAAATCTGCCGTGCGCGCCGCACGCTGAAACCGTTCAAGAGCCACCCATGAAGATCACCAAAGACACCATCGTCACCCTCACCTTCCGTGCCACCGATGCCCAGGGCAAGGTGCTTGAAGACGGCAAGGAGCCGCGCGCCTACCTCCATGGCGGCTACGGCAACACGCTGCCGGGCATCGAGCGGGCACTCGAAGGCCAGGAGGCCGGCTTTGCCGCCACGCTGGTGCTGCCGCCCGAAGACGCGTTCGGCGTGCGCGACGACAGCCTGGTGACAACCATGCCCAAGCGCGACTTTCCACCGGGCGTGAAGGTCGGCGGCCAGCTCGAAGGCAGCGACGACAAGGGCCAGCAGCACGTGTTCACCGTGATGAAGATCAAGGGCGACACGGTGCACCTCGACGGCAACCACCCGCTGGCCGGGCAGACGCTGAAGTTCGCGGTGAAGGTGGTGGATGTCAAGGCGGCGAGTGCGGAAGAAATTTCACACGGCCACGCGCACGGTGCACACGGACATCATCATTAAGTACACCCCCGCGCCGCGCCGCAGGCGCGGCGCGGGGGTGTTCCCTATTTCCCGATGAGCTGGTTGAGCTTCTCGGCCTCGAAGCACTCTTCGCGAGCCGCATCCTTGGGCACGCAATCACCGTCTCGCGTTTGCGCCAGCTTCTCGATCGCGCACCACAGCAAGGCGATCTGGTGCTCCTGGCTGGCGGTGGTGTCGATCAGGCCGCGCATGGCCTGTGACAGCGGATCGTCTTCCTGGGTGATGCCGTAAGCCTGGAACTTCGGATCGGTCACGTCGGCGCTCTCGCCGGTCTTGCTCGGGATGATGCGTGCCGGAATGCCCACCGCCGTCGCGCCCGCCGGCACCGGCTTGATCACCACCGCGTTGCTGCCGATCTTGGCGCCGTCACCCACCAGAAAGCCGCCGAGCACCTTCGCGCCCGCGCTCACCACCACGTCCTTGCCCAGCGTGGGGTGGCGCTTGGTGCCCTTGTAGAGCGAGGTGCCCCCCAGCGTCACGCCCTGGTAGATGGTGCAGCCGTCGCCGATCTCGGCCGTCTCGCCGACCACCACCCCCATGGCGTGGTCGAAGAAGACGCGCTCACCCACTTTGGCACCCGGATGGATCTCGATGCCGGTGAAGAAGCGCGCGAGGTGCGAGATGAACCGGCCGAGCCATTTGAGGCCGTGCGTCCAGCACCAGTGGGCCGGTCGGTGCAGCCACACCGCATGCAGGCCGGGGTAGCAGGTGATGACTTCCCAGGTGCTGCGCGCAGCGGGATCGCGGTCGAGGACGCACTGGATGTCGGAGCGCAGGCGGGTGAACATGGCGGCAGTCTAGCGCCTGGCCTTGTCGGCCACCTGCAGCATCGCCTTCGCAACACCTCGCAGGATGTGGATTTCTTCCTCGCTGGGCGCAGCCCGGTTGAAAAGCTGGTTCAGGCGCGGCATGAGCTTCTTGGGCGCGGCCGGGTCGAGAAAGTCGACCGCCACCAGCGCCTGCTCCAGGTGGGTCAGCATGCCGCCGATGGCCTGCGCGTCGGCCTGCTGGCGTGGCGGCGCCTCGGGCAGCGGCGCAAAACCGCCCAGCGCCTGGCGCCAGTCGTAGGCGATCAGCTGCACCGCCGCAGCGAGGTTGAGCGAACCGAAATCGGGCGCGGTGGGAATGCTCAGCGCCACGTGGCAGCGGTACACGTCTTCGTTGCGCATGCCGAAGCGCTCGGAGCCGAACAGGAAGGCCACGCCTTCGGGTGCGTCGGGCGCGGCCATCAGGGCCTGGAAATGTTCGCGCGGCGCCCGTGTGGTTGGGCCGAAGTCGCGCGGCGTCATGGCCGTGGCGCACAGGTGGCTCATGCCGTCCAGCGCTTCGTCCAGCGTGTCGACGACACGCGTTTTCGCCAGCACGTCGTTGGCGCCGCTGGCGCGCTGGATGGTTTCTTCGCGCCGCAACACGTTGGCCCAGCGCGGCTGGACCAGCACGAGGTCGTCAAAACCCATGACCTTCATGGCACGGGCCACGCCGCCGACGTTGCCGGCGTGGCTGGTCTGGATCAGTACAAAACGGGTGCGCATGCTGGAGGTCGGTGGGGGACGGTAAAATCCGCGCTATTGTCGCCGCCCCGCATCGCCGGGGCGCATCCAGCTGCTCTTCCACTGCCGCGCGCCGCGTCCCTGCGTCGCGCCGAGGTACACAATTCATGTCGTCCACGCTCCATCCCATGCTCAACGTGGCCATCAAGGCCGCACGCCTTGCCGGCACCATCATCAACCGCGCCGCACTGGATGTGGAATCGGTCCGGGTGTCGGTCAAACAGACCAACGACTTCGTGACCGAGGTCGATCAGGCCGCCGAGGCCGCGATCATCGACACCTTGCTCACCGCCTACCCCGATCACGCGATCTGGGCCGAGGAATCGGGCAAACGCGAAGGACGACACGGCGGCGCAGACCATGTCTGGATCATCGACCCGCTGGACGGCACCACCAACTTCATCCACGGCTTTCCGGTCTATTGCGTGAGCATCGCGCTCATGGTGGGCAACAAGCTCGAACAAGCGGTGATCTACGACCCGACCCGCAACGACCTTTTCTGCGCCACGCGCGGGCGCGGCGCCTACCTCAACGACCGCCGCATCCGCGTGGCCAAGCGCACCACGCTGCGTGACTGCCTCATGTCCACCGGCTTCCCGTTTCGCCCGGGCGACGCCTTTCAGACCTACCTGCAGATGCTGGGCGACGTGATGCCTCGCGTGGCCGGCGTGCGCCGCCCTGGCTCGGCCGCACTGGACCTGGCCTATGTGGCCGCGGGCTTCACCGATGGTTTCTTTGAAATGGGCCTGTCCCCCTGGGACGTGGCCGCAGGGGCGCTGCTGGTCACCGAGGCCGGCGGGCTGGTCGGCAACTTCACCGGCGAGGCCGACTTTCTGGAGCAGAAGGAATGCCTGGCCGCGAACCCGAAAATCTATGGCCAGCTGGTGGGTGTGACGGGCAGGTACAGCAAGTTCGCCAGCGCCGGCGACAAGGCGGCGGTTCGTCAGTCGCGAGCGCCGGTCGGCCTTGCGGTGCCCGCAGCCCAGGCACCCAGCGCCGAAGCACCACCGGCAGACGCCACCCGCCAGGGCGACGCACCCTTCTGACGTTCAGGCCTGCGGCACGCGGAACCAGAAGCAGGCGCCCTGCCCGGGCGCCGATTCGGCCCAGATCCTGCCGCCGTGGCGCTCGATGATGCGCGCCACGATCGCCAGCCCCACGCCCATGCCGGGCACATCGCTGCCGGCATGCAGGCGCTGGAACAGCCCGAACAGCTTGTCGGCGTGACTCATGTCGAATCCCATGCCGTTGTCGCGCACAAAGTAGGCGCCCGAGCCCTTGTCGAAGCCCACGCTCACCTGCGGCTCGCTCTGATGCCTTGAGTACTTCAGGGCGTTGTCCAGCAGGTTGCTCAGCACCTGGCGCAAGAGCGTGACGTCTCCCAGCGCGTCGGGCAGTTCGCCCACCTCGATCCGGGCTGAGGGCACCTGCGGCGCCAGGGCGTCGGCCACCGCACTGGCAAGCTCGAACATGTTGACCGGCTGCGCATCGAGTTCGACCTGAACCACACGCAACAACTCCAGCATGTCGGTGATCATCTGGCCCATGTTGCGCGACGAGCGTGCGATGCGCTCGAACATCTGGCGCGCGTTCTCGCTCAGACGCTCGCCCTCTTCTTCAACGATCACCTGGGCAAAACCATTGACCGATCGCAAGGGAGCGCGAAGGTCGTGTGCGATCGAATACGAAATCGCCTCCATGTCCCGCATCGACCGCTCAAGCTCGGCGGTGCGCGCCTGCACCCGCTGCTCCAGGCTGGCATTGAGGGCGTGGATCTGTTCCTGGGCAGCCACGCGATCGCTGATGTCCAGGTGCGTGCCCGACATGTAGAGAGCCCGGTCGTCGTTGTCCCGCTGGTGCACCCGTCCACGTGTGTTGATCCAGACCCAGTGACCGTCCTTGTGCTTGAGGCGGATATCGCAGTCGTAGAAGGGCTGCTCGCCACGCAGGTGCCGATCGCGTTCGAGGGCAGACCGCACGAGGTCTTCCGGATGCACCCGCTGCTGCCAGGTCTCGTGGGTGATCGGCTCCAGCTCCTGCAGGGTGTAACCCAGCATCTCGGCCCAGCGTTCGTTGACGGTCAGGGTGAGGTCGGTGAGGTTGGTTTCCCAGATGCCCGGGCGCGTGGCGTCGAGCACCCAGGCCAGGCGCTGACGCTCTTCCCGCAAGGCTTCCTGGGTCGAGATGTACGACGTCACGTCGGTGAAGGTTCGCACCACGCCGCCATCGGGCAGGCGGCGCGACCGGATCTCGAGCGTGAGACCCTCCCGGGTCTTGCGCCAGTAGTGATCAGGCAGGGCCACCGAATCGGACTCATCCAGAAAGCGCCGGGCAAAGGGGTCCAGCAGTTGCATCCCGTCACCAAAATCGCCCCTGTCGCGCTGGAACCGGACCACCTCCTCGTGGGTGGGCCGCCTGGCCATGAGGTCTTCCGGCAGGTTGAGCAACTCGACGGTGCGGCGGTTGTAGAACAGGATCCGGCCCTGGGCGTCGACCTTGGTCAGGCCCTGGCTGATGCTGTCGAGCGTGGCTTGCAGGGCTTCGCTCTTCTCGGCGAGCAGGGTGCTGGTGGCTTCGAGCTGGTTGCGGGTGCGCCTGCGTTCCTGAAAGCTGCGCCAGGCCAGCACCAACTGCCGCACCGCGCCCAGCAGCGGTTGCAGGAAGCCGATATCGGCTTCGCTGTAACCACCGCGCTTGTTGGCCAGCCCCACCATGGCCACCAGCCGGTCACCCACCGCGAGCGGAACGCCCAGGAAGGCCTCCATGGGCGGATGTCCCTCGGGCAGGCCTGCGGCCCGCGGATCGCTGCGGGGGTCGTTCGCGATCACCGGCTGCCCGCTCGACATGGCGCGACCCATCAAGCTCTTGAGGTTCCTGAAGGTCATGCCGGCATCGAGCTGCTCGGTGTACCTGCGCCGGGACTCGTCGTCCCATGAAATGTCGGTGATCGCATGGGTCTTCAGGTAGGGCCGGTCGTTGACGTCGTAGAGCACCTCGCCCACAAAGCCGTAGTCGCTTTGCGTGAGCTGGATGAAGGCGACCAGCAGGCTCTCGAAAGCGCCGCGCTTGTCCTCGGTTTCAATGAACACCGCCTGCGCCCGGCTGACCGCCTCCAGCATCTGCTGCTGCTGCTCGAGGCGCTGTGCCGCGAGCCGGACTTCAGTGACATCGGAGGTGTAGCCGTGCCAGATCACGGAACCATCGGCCTCGCGTTGCGGCACGGCCTCCACCGAGTACCAGCGCAGCCCGCTGCGTTCCAGCACCACCCGGTAGGTCTGGCGCCAGACACTCAGGTTGCGGGCCGATGCATCGAGCGAGGCGATCACGTCGGCTCGGTCGTCGGGGTGGACCCGCTGGAACAGGATGCGCGCGTCGCTCTGCAGGGCCAGCGGCTCCAGCTCGAGCAGGTCGCGGGCCGCGTCGTTCACATACAGGATCGTGCTCCTGCCGTCCGGCCCGAGCCGCGACTTGAACATCATGCCGGGCACGCGCTGCGCGATGTTCTGCAGCAGGTCGAGCTGCCGGGCCAGTTGCTCGCTGGCTTCGCGCTCGGGCGTGATGTCCTGCACCACGCCGAAGTCGGTCTGCGGATTGCCCGCGACCGAAGTCTGGCTGATGCGGGTGCGGAACCAGCGCTGCTGGCCATCGGGCCGGCGCCAGCGGAACGCCACTTCCCGGCTGTCCCGCGCCGCCCGCGCCTCGAGCCAGGCCGGCATGTCGTCGGGGTGGATGCCGCCGCGTCCGACGTCGCGCTGCAGCAGGCCATTCAAGGGCACCCCGGAGATCTCGTGCAGTCCGGGCGACCAATGAACGTGTTCTTCACTCTCGGCGTTCGTCCAGTGACCCACGCGCCCCAGCTTCTCGATCGCCACGTGCAGCTCCACGCGCTGTTGCAGCGCCACATTGGCCTGCCGCAGCGCTTCGTTCGAGCGGGCCAGCGCGGTCTCGGCCTCGTGTTCGCGCGCGGCTTCGGTGATCTGCACCAGCAACAGCTTTTGGGGCAAGGCCTCCAGCACGGTGGCGTGCATGCGCACCCGGTGCGCAATGCCTCCCTTGAGCTGCAGCACCTGCATCTCGTTCGCTGACGACAGGTCGTTCAGGAACCGGTTGCGTGCGGCCATGTCCGGCCAGTGCCCGAGCTCCAGGGTGGTGCGGCCAACCGCCTCTTCGTGCGACAAGCCCGTGAGGCGCAGCCAGGCATCGTTGACCGCCAGCAGGCGACCGTCGTGCCAGCTCGAGACCGAAGCCGGCACCGGCGAAGCCATGAAAAGGGGTTCGAAAGGAAGGGCCGGGACCTGGCCCCTGGCGCTCGCCGCGAGGTCGGGGTGGTGCCCGCTGGGCACGGAATCGGGGGCAGCTTCGGGCATGCGTGCGCTGAGGTTGAGGACAACAGGAACCAGGAAACCACTCGGTCTGCCCGAGCCGAAGGCGACCGGCTCACAGGGGCCGAACTGCTAAAGTCAACGGCTGTCTTGAACATCCTTTCCAAGAGCCTCGCCTTGACCATTCCGCTGGACAAACACACCCCGATGATGCAGCAATATCTGGCCATCAAGGCCGGATTTCCGCACACATTGGTGTTTTACCGAATGGGCGATTTCTACGAGCTGTTCTTTGAAGACGCGGAAAAGGCCGCGCGCTTGCTCGATATCACGCTCACCCAGCGCGGCCAGTCTGCCGGTCAGCCGGTGGTCATGGCGGGCGTGCCGTTTCACTCGGTCGACACCTATCTGGCGCGCCTGATCAAGCTGGGCGAATCGGTCGCGCTGTGCGAGCAGGTGGGTGACGTGGCCACCGCCAAGGGGCCGGTGGAGCGCAAGGTGGTGCGCGTGGTCACACCGGGCACGCTGACCGACAGCGAACTGCTCTCCGACAAGTCCGAAGCCCTGCTGATGGCCGTGCATCCCGGCGCACGGACCGGTTGCGGCCTGGCCTGGATGTCGGTCACCCAGGGCATCGTGTTCCTGGCCCAGTGCGCCAGCGACGAGCTGGCCGACTGGGTGGCCCGGGTCGGCCCGGGTGAACTGCTCTACAGCGCCGATGCATCCCCCACGTTCGAGAAGACCGTGCAAGCCCTGTCCTCATCGAACGGGCAGCGGCTGGTGGCGGTGCTGCGCCCGGCCTGGGCCTTCGACGCCAGCCTGGGCCAGCGAAAGCTGCTGGAGCAGCTCCAGACGGCCAGCCTCGCCCCCTGGGACGCCCAGGACCTGGGCGACGCCCACGCCGCCGCCTCTGCCCTGCTCAACTACGCCGAGCACACCCAGGGCCGCGCCCTCAGCCACGTCAAGAGCCTGCAGGTCGCGCGCAACGACGACCTGATCGACCTGCCCCTCAACACCCGTCGCAACCTCGAGCTCACGCTGACCCTGCGCGGCGAGACCAGCCCCACCCTGTTTTCATTGCTCGATGTGTGCTGCACCGGCATGGGCAGCCGTGCGCTGCGCAGCTGGCTGCTGGCGCCGCCGCGCGAACGTGCGCAGGCTCGGGCCCGGCTGGCCGCCATCGACACGCTGCGCGGCGGCCTCTGGCAAGGTCTGCGCGCCTCTCTCAAGGGCGCCAGCGACGTCGAGCGCATCACCGCCCGCACCGCGCTGCGGCAGGTGAAGCCCCGCGAGCTGGTCGGTCTGGGCCAGACGCTGGAGCGGGCGCAGCAACTGGCCCGCCAGCTCGGGAGCCAGGAAACTGGCGGCTTGCTGCACGGCATCGGTCAACACCTCACGCCCCCGCCAGGCTGCCAGGCACTGCTCGGCCAGGCCCTGCTCGCTGAACCCGCAGCGCTGGTGCGCGATGGCGGCGTCATCGCCGACGGCTTCGACACCGAACTCGACGAGCTGCGCGCCATCCAGAACAACTGCGACGGTTTCCTGATCGAGCTGGAGCGGCGCGAGCGCGAGCGCACCGGCATCAGCAACCTGCGCGTGCAGTTCAACAAGGTGCACGGCTTCTACATCGAGGTCACGCAGGGCCAGGCCTCCAGGGTGCCCGAGGACTACCGCCGCCGGCAAACCTTGAAAAATGCCGAGCGTTTCATCACGCCCGAACTGAAGGCGTTTGAAGACAAGGCGCTGTCGGCGCAGGACCGGGCACTGGCGCGCGAGAAGTGGCTGTACGAACAACTGCTCGACCAGATGCAGGCCTTCGTGGCACCGCTCACGCAGCTGGCGCGTGCCATGGCCGCGCTCGATGCGCTGTGTGCACTGACTGAACGCTCGCTCACGCTGAACTGGACCGCACCGCAGTTCGTGCCCGAGCCCTGCATCGACATCCGTGGCGGGCGCCACCCGGTGGTGGAGGCTCGGCTGAACGAAACCTGGTCAACGAGCGCGGCCAGCGGCGGTGCCGGCGGCTTCATTGCCAACGACACGGTGCTCGGCCCCAAGCACCGCATGCAGGTGATCACCGGTCCCAACATGGGCGGCAAGAGCACCTACATGCGCCAGGTGGCCGTGATCGTGCTGCTGGCGAGCATGGGCAGCTTCGTGCCGGCGGCGTCATGCCGGCTGGGTCCGATCGACGCCATCCACACCCGCATCGGCGCGGCCGATGACCTGGCCAATGCGCAGTCCACCTTCATGGTGGAGATGACCGAGGCGGCGCAGATCCTTCACGCCGCCACACCAGAGAGCCTGGTGCTGATGGACGAAATCGGCCGCGGCACCTCCACGTTCGACGGCCTGGCACTGGCCGGTGCCATCGCCACCCACCTGCACGACAAGTCGCGCGCCTTCACGCTGTTTGCCACGCACTACTTCGAGCTCACCGAGTTCCCGGCCAGCCACCATGCCGCGCTCAACGTGCACGTGAGCGCGGTGGAATCGGCGGGCAAGGGCGGCGGCAGGACCGGCGGCATCGTGTTCCTGCACCAGATCGAGCCCGGTCCGGCCAGCCGCAGCTACGGCATCCAGGTGGCACGGCTGGCCGGCGTGCCTGCCGCCGTGGTGCAGCAGGCGCGCCACGCGCTGGCCGCGCTGGAGGCGCAGAGCGAGGAAAGCCGCACGCAGGTCGACCTGTTTGCGCCGCCACCTGCCACACTGGAGGCCGACGCCCACCCGCTGCAGACCGCACTCGAGCGCATCGACCCCGACACCCTGAGCCCGCGCGAAGCGCTGGAGCAGCTCTATTCATTGAAAAAACTGGCCTCCTCAACATGACTTACTGCGTCGCCGTCAAGCTCAACGCCGGCATGGTCTTCCTGTCCGACTCGCGCACCAACGCGGGCCTCGACCAGATCAGCACCTTCCGCAAGATGATCGTTTACGAAAAGCCGGGTGACCGCTTCATGTGCCTGCTGTCTGCCGGCAACCTGAGCGTTTCGCAGTCGGTGCGCGAGATCCTGCAGGTGGAACAACTCGAGGACATCGACGGTGGCGAACCCATCACCATCTGGAACGCAAAGAGCATGTTCGACGCCGCCCGCGTGCTCGGATCTGCGGTGCGCCATGTGTACGAGCGCGACGGCGATTCGCTGCAGCGCGCAGGCGTCGAGTTCAACGTGTCGATGATCTTCGGTGGACAGATCCAGGGCGAGGGCATGCGCCTGTTCCAGGTCTATTCGGCCGGCAACTTCATCGAAGCCACCTCCGAGACGGCGTTCTTCCAGATCGGCGAGTCCAAGTACGGCAAACCCGTTCTCGACCGCGTGATCACACCCGACACCCCGCTCAACGAAGCGGCCAAGTGCGTGCTGGTGTCGATGGACTCCACCCTCAAGTCCAACCTGTCGGTCGGACTGCCGCTGGACATGGCGGTGTACGAGGTCAACCAGCTGGCCTCCGACAAGATCACCTGCATCGACGACAACAACCCCTACTTCCGCATGGTGCACAACACCTGGGGGCAGAAGCTGCGCCAGGTGTTCGACAGCATCGAACACCCGACCTGGGACGGAGCGCACACCGAGGTGCCCTTGCTGAGCACGGGCCCGCGCTGCCAGCCGCTGAAGAAGATCACGAACGCCAGAGAGAAACTGATCTGAGCCTGTGGCCCCCATGCCGCACCGGCGCCGGGCGACCCGGCGGCGCACCCTTCCCGCTGTTTCGCTGAATCCATGTCCCTGATCATCTTCTCGCACGCCAACAGCTTTCCCGCCAGCACCTACCGCGTCCTGTTCAAGTCGTTGCGAGCCCGCGGCCACGCGGTGCGGGCAGTCGAGAAATTCGGGCACGACCCGGCCTACCCGGTCACCAGCAACTGGCCGCACCTGGTGCAGCAGCTCGCCGATTTCGCTGCCCCCGAAATCGAAGCGCACGGCAGCGGTGCCTGGCTGGTCGGCCATTCGCTCGGTGGCTTTCTGAGCCTCATGTGCGCCGCTCGCCATCCCCGGCTCGGTGGTCACACGGTCAGGGGCGTGTTGCTGATCGATTCGCCCCTGCTCGGTGGCTGGCGCGCGCGCACGCTCGAGTTGATCAAACGCACCCAGCTGGTGGGCTCGATCTCGCCCGGCAAGGTCAGCCGCAAGCGGCGCAACAGCTGGCCCGATGCCCGGACCGCCATGGCCCACTTCGCCGGCAAGAAGGCCTTTGCCGCCTGGGAGCCGCAGGTGCTGCAGGACTACATCACCCACGGCACCCACGACCAGATCGACGCCAGCGGCAAACGGCACCGCACGCTGGACTTCGACCGCGACGTGGAAACGGCGATCTACAACACCTTGCCGCACAACCTGGACCGCCTGCTGCGCCGCCATCCCCTGCCCTGCCCGGTTGCCTTCATCGGCGGCACGCGATCACTCGAAATGCAGCAAGTCGGCACGGCCATGACGCACCGGCTGGTGGGCGCCAGGCATCCCGAGCGCATGGCGATGATCGAGGGAAGTCACCTGTTTCCCATGGAGAAGCCGCTGGAAACCGCCGCCGCCATCGACGCCATGCTTGCCACGCTGGCGGCGTCACACCACCCATAAGGGAAAACCCTCAGGGCAGACCCTGAGGTGAGGGGGGCAGCGGCTCCGGTATAACCGCAGGGCACACTCCACCCCCCACAAGAGGCCCTGCTGCCGTGCCCTTGACACCCCCGACACCCACTGACCCGCTGACCCAGCGGCTCTGGTCGCACTTGAAACTCTGGCAGCCCTCGCGGCACAGCATGGCCAGGCGCCTGGTGGTGGCTTTCGTGATCACCGTGCTGGCCGCCTGGATGCGCGTGGCGCTCGCACCCGCCGAATCGGGCGGGCGATTCATCACCTTGTCCCTGGCCGCGGCTGTGGCGGCGCTCTACGGCGGCTTTCGGGTCGGCATGTTCAGCACCCTGGTGGGCATGCTGATCGTCAACTTCCTGCTGGTCAAACCCTATTTCAGCCTGGCGTTCGCCGACCCGGTGGAGGCGCTCTGGCTCAACAGCTGGCACCTGCTCACGCAGGTGGTGGTGGTGGGTGCCATTGCCCTGATGCAGCGGCAGAACCAGCGCTTGCGGGAGGCCACGGCCGACATCCAGCGCGGCGCCAAGCAGCTCGAGGACACCTTCGAACACAGCTCCACCGGCATGGCGCACAGCCACATCGACGGGCGCTGGATCCGGGTGAACCAGACCTACTGCGACCTGATCGGCTACTCCCGTTCCGAGGTCATGGCGCTGAGCTTTCGGGACTTCACCCACCCTGACGACCTCAAGCTCGACGAGGAGCTGTTGCAGCGCGCGCTCAAGGGCGAGATCGCCAACTACAGCATCGAGAAGCGCTACATCCACCAGCGCGGCCATGTGGTCTGGGTGCACCTGACCCTCTCGCTGGTGCGCAAGGACAGCGGCGAGCCCGATTACCTGATCGCGGTGGTGCAGGACATCACGGCACGCAAGGCGACCGAAGAGGCGCTGCGCACCAGCGAACAGCTGCTGCGCCAGGCCCACCAGATCGCGGGGCTGGCCAGCTGGCACGCCGATGTCGCCACCCGCCGCTTCGTGACGCTCTGGGGCTCGCACGAGGTGCTGGACCTGCCGACCGCTGAATTCAGCGACGACGAACTGCTGGCCATGACGCACCCCGACGACCGCCCCGGTGTGCTGCAGCACTGGGCATTGGCGGTCAAGGGGCTGGTGGACTACGACATCGAATACCGCCTCAACATCCGCGGCGAGGACCGCTGGTTCTCGGTGCGCGCCGAGTTCGACCGCGATGTCCAGGGCCGCGCGGTGCGGGCGGTGGGCGTCACGCAGGACGTGACCGAGCGCAGGCGCCACGCCATGCAGATCCAGCAGCTCAACGCCTCGCTGGAGCACCGCATCGACGAGCGCACGCGCGCCCTGAAGGCGGCTTACGACGAGCTGGAGAGTTATTCCTACGCCGTGGCGCACGACCTGCGCTCGCCGCTGCGCATCATCAACGGATTCGCGCAGGCGCTGCAAGAAGACAACCCCGAACTCGACGGCGCGAGCCTGGCGCATCTGGAGCGCATCATGGGCGCGAGCAAGAAGATGGGCGAGCTGATCGACGGCCTGCTCACGCTCTCGCAGTTCTCACGCGGCGACCTGCAGCGCAAGCCGGTGAGCATCAGCTCCATGGCCAGTCGCCTGCTCGACGAATTCTCTGCCGCCGACCCGCAACGCGACGTGCGCTGGGTGGTCGAGCCCGGCCTCAACGCCATGGCCGATCCGCCGCTGATCGAGGCGCTCATGCAGAACCTGCTGAACAACGCCTGGAAGTACACCGCCCAGACGCAGAAGGCCGAGATCCGGGTGTATGCACAGGAGGTCCACGGGCAGACGCGCTTCTGCGTGAGCGACAACGGAGCCGGTTTCGACATGGCCCGCGCGGGCAAGCTGTTCCAGCCGTTCCAGCGCCTGCACATGCCCAACGAATTCGCCGGTCTGGGCATCGGTCTGGCCACCTCGCTGCGCATCGTGCAGCGCCACGGCGGCAGCATGGCCGCCAACGGCGAGCCCGGCAAAGGCGCGACCTTCTGCTTCAACCTCTACGCGCCTCTGGCGGCGTAGATCCGGGTCACGCGCCTCTGGCGGCGCAGATCCGGTTCAAGCCGTCCAGTCGACCCACCCCAGTGCCGCGCTCACCAGAATGAGCGCCCCGAACGCGATGCGGTACCAGGCAAACGGCACAAAGGTGTGCGTGCCGACAAACCGCAGCAACCAGCGCACACAGACCCAGGCCGACAGCCAGGAAAAGAACAGGCCGACCGCAAACAGCGGAATGTCGGCGGTGCTCAGCAGCTCGCGGTTCTTGTAGATGTCGTAGGCGGCGGCGCCGAACAGCATGGGAATGGCGAGGAAGAAGCTGAACTCGGTGGCGGCCTTGCGGTTGAAGCCGAGCAGCATGGCACCAATGATGGTTGCGCCCGATCGGCTCACGCCGGGCACCAGGGCGGTGCACTGCACCAGCCCCACCTTGAGCGCATCGGTCCAGCGCACCTGGTCCACCGATTCAATGTGCACCCGGGCGCCTCGTTTCTGCAGCCATTCGGCCCACAGGATCACGAAGCCGCCCACGATGAAACCCAGCGCCACCACCACCGGCTGGAACAGCACGCCCTTGATGAAGTCGATGAAGAGAAACCCTGCCAGCGCCGCCGGAAAAAACCCGATCAGCACGTTGGCGGTGAAGCGCTGTGCCACCGCTTCGCGCGGCAGGCCGACCAGGGTGTCCCAGAGCTTGCCGGCGTACAGAGAGACGATCGCGAGGATGGCACCGGTCTGGATCACCACCTCGAACAGCTTGATCTTCTCGCCAGGCATGTCCAGCAGCGTCGCCGCCAGAATCAGGTGGCCGGTGGAGGACACCGGCAAGAACTCGGTGAGCCCCTCCACCACGCCCATGATGGCGGCCTTGATCAACAACACGAAATCCATGGAACGGGCACGCCGCCGGGGCGCTTCTCAGGTGGACCGCGGACCCGACACGGGCCCGACCGGCAGGCCGGTATCGTACCTGCAGCCCGAGGCGGTCCGGGGCATGTTCACTCGTGGCGCAGCGCCTGGATCGGCAGCAGCCGGGACGCCCGGCGCGCCGGGTAGAAGCCGAAGAACACGCCCACCAGCGCCGAGAAACCGGCCGCCAGCACGATGGAGTTGAGCGTCATGCTGACCTGCCAGCCCGCGAACTGGCCAACCGCCCAGGTGGCGATGGCACCCAGCACCACGCCGATGGCGCCGCCGATCAGGCTCAGCGTGACGGCCTCGATCAGAAACTGCGTGAGGATGTCGCGCCCGCGCGCACCCACCGCCATGCGCAGACCGATCTCGCGGGTGCGCTCGGTGACGCTCACCAGCATGATGTTCATGATGCCGATGCCGCCCACGATCAGGCTCACGCCGGCCACGGCCGACAGCAGCAAGGTCATGATCCGGCTCGATGCCTCCTGCGCCTGCAGGATCTCGGTGAGGTTGCGCACGGTGAAAGGGTCGTCGGCACCCGGCTGCACCCGCTTGCGCTGGCGCAGCAGCTCCTTGATGCTCTCTTCGGCCACCTTCATGCTCTGGCCCTCGGTCACCTTGACGCTGATCGACCCCACGCGCTTGAGCCGCCCGCCGCCACCGCCCTGGATGCGGTTGCGGAAGGTGGAGATCGGCACGAGGACCGTGTCGTCCTGGTCCTGGCCCATCGAGTTCTGACCCTTGCGATCGAGCAGGCCCACCACGGTCACCGGCACGTTGCGCACGCGCATGACCTGGTCCACCGGATCGAGATCGCCGAACAGTTCACGCGCCACCGTCTGGCCGATGATCGCCACCTTGGCCGAGCCCTGCACCTCGGCGTCTTCAAACGGCCGCCCGCTGGCCAGGGGCCAGTCGCGGGCTTCCAGGTAGTCGTTGGTGGTGCCGTAGACCGTGCTGGCCCAGTTCGTGTTGCCCGCCACCAGCTGTGCCGAGGTGCGCGAAGTCGGTGCAGCCACCTGCACCTCGGGCACCTCCAGTGCGATGGCCAGCGCGTCCTCTTCGGTCAGGCCCTGGCTGGCCTGCGCACCGAGCCGGACACCGCCACTGGTCACGCTGCCGGGAATCACCAGCATGATGTTGGAGCCCAGGCCCTTCATCTGTTCCTGCACCCGCTCGGTGGCGCCCGCACCCACCGCGATCATGGTGATCACCGCGGCCACGCCGATGATGATGCCCAGCATGGTGAGCATGGAGCGCAAGGCGTTCGACGCCAGTGCGCGCCAGGCGCTGCGCAGCGCGGCCATGAAGTTCATGGTGCCGCCTCCGCGATCGATGGACGCACCGGCGTCTGCCGCACGTCTTCCACGATCAGCCCGTCGCGAAACACCAGCCGGCGCCGCGCCCAGGCGGCGATGTCGCTCTCATGCGTGACCAGCACCACGGTGATGCCCTGATCGTTGAGCTCGGTGAGCAGCCGCATGATGTCTTCGCTGGTGTGGGTGTCGAGCGCGCCGGTCGGCTCGTCGGCCAGGATCAGCTGGGGCTGGTTGACCAGCGCGCGCGCAATCGCCACGCGCTGCTGCTGGCCGCCCGAGAGCTCGGCCGGGGTGTGGCCGCTGCGCTCCCCCAGCCCCACGCGCTGCAGCGCGGCCCGGGCACGCTGCTGGCGCTCGGCGGTGGGCACGCCGGCGTAAACCATCGGCAGCTCCACGTTTTCCTGCGCGCTGGTGCGCGGCAGCAGGTTGAACTGCTGGAACACGAAACCGATGCGCCGGTTGCGCACGCTGGCCAGTTCGTCGGGCGAGAGACGCTCCACCGCCTCTCCCGCCAGGCTGTAATGGCCGCTGGTGGGTCGGTCCAGGCAGCCCAGGATGTTCATCAGGGTGGACTTGCCCGAACCCGAGGCGCCCATGATGGCCACGAACTCGCCGGCCTCGATGGTGAGCGTCACACCCGCGAGCGCGTGCACCGTCTGATCGCCCATGGTGTAGGTCTTGACCAGGTCGCTCGCCTCGATGAGGGTTGCGCCGGGGGCGCGGGAAGCGGTCATGGTCAGAACGGCATGCGCGGGCCGCTCGCACGGGCTGGCGTCGCCGCCGCGGCCCCGGAGACGCCGGTGACCACGGTGGCGCCTTCGACCAGTGCGTCCGCGTTCGGGGAGTCGGGCCGCAGCATCAACTCGGTGGCGGTGCCGTCGCTCACGCCCAAGCGCACGTCGAAGGCTTCGGGCTGCCCCTTGTCGTTCAGCAGGAAGATGCGGCCGCGCTGCGCCGATCCCCGTCCCGCAGCGCCCGCGCGCGGCGCGGCGGCAGCGGCAGGCGCATCGGCCGGGCCCGCCGGCACGGCTGCTGGCTCCACGCCGGCGATGCGCACCCGCAGGGCGGCGTTGGGCACTTTCAGCACCGCCTGGCGCGATTCGGTCACCACACGCACATTGGCCGTCATGCCGGGCAACAGGCGCCCCGTGGTGTTGGAGAAGCCCACCACCGCCACGTAGGTCACCACATTGGACACGTTGGTGGCGGCCTTGCGCACCTGGCGCACCTCGCCTTCGAAGGTCTGGCCCGGGAAGGCATCGACCGTGAAGCTGGCCTTCTGACCCGCCTGGATGCGGCCCACGTCGGCCTCGTCGATGCTGGCATCCACCTGCATGTCGGAGAGGTTCTGCGCGATCACGAACAGCTCGGGCGCCTGCAGGCTGGCGGCCACGGTCTGGCCTTTCTCGACCGTGCGCTTGATCACGATGCCGTCCACCGGCGAGGTGATGCGGGTGCGCGAGAGGTCGACGCGGGCCTGCGCCAGCGCGGCTTCGCGCTGGGCCACGTTGGCCTGCGCGCTCTGGATCTGCGCCTGGCTCACGGCCACCAGCGCCTGCACCGCCTTGAGCGATTCGGCAGCCGAGCTCACGGCAGCCGCGGTGCGGTCGGCCTCGCTCTGGGCGATGAAGCCCTGCGCCACCAGGCTCAGGTTGCGCTCGTGGATGCGCCGGGCCTCGATCAGCTCGGTCTGGGCGCGCGACACGTTGGCCCGGCTTGACGCCGCATTGGCCAACGCGATCTGCACCGCAGCGCGCGCCGCGTCCACATCGGCCTGCGAGGAGCGCACGCGGTATTCGAAGGTCTGGGGGTCGATCTCGGCAATCAGCTGGCCGGCCTTGACCTCGGTGTTGAAGTCCACGTGCACCGCTCGCACCTGGCCCGAGACCTGCGTGCCCACCGACACCTGCGTCACCGGGTTGACCGTGCCGCTGGCCGACACACTGGCCTGCAGCGAGCCGCGTTCGATCACGGCGGTGCGGTACTGCACGGCCGATTTCTCGCTGAGCTGGTTCCACCACCAGGCGCCGCCGCCCATGAGCGCCAGCACCACCGCACTCGAAATCCACGTCGCTTTGTTCATGCAGCCATTGTAGGAACGGGGTGGGCGCCAGCGCCGCTGCGGGGTATCGGCGCGGTAAGCCGCGGGTAAAGACGCTCGGGGCGCTGCATTTCACGCCGCCCGCCGGGGGTTTCGCGACAGCGAGAGGCGCTTCGTCGCAAACCGCTGGGCCCGCCGCTGGCGCGTGGGCACAGTGCGTGCACCCACCCACCGGAGAGCGCCATGCAACTCACGCCCCTCATCGCCGTGCACCTCACCGCCGCACTGGCCGCCATCGCCATCGGGCCCATCGCCCTGTGGGCGCGGCGCGGTCACGCGAACCGCCAGAGCCTGAACCAGCGCCCCCGCCTGCACCGCGCCGCGGGCTACGCCTGGGTCACGCTGATGCTCATCACCGCCTTGTCAGCCGTCTTCATCCGCGACTTCAACCTGCCCAACATCGCCGGCTACACACCCATCCACCTGCTGGTGCCCGTGGTGCTGGCGAGCCTGTTCCTGGCGTTTCGCCAGCTGCTGAGCGGCAACGTGGGTGGGCACCGCAAGACCATGGTCACGCTCTACGTCGGCGCCTGCCTGATCGCAGGCGCCTTCACCCTGCTGCCCGGGCGCTTTCTGGGCCAGCTGCTGTGGGACCAATGGCTTGGCCTGGTCTGACCCCTTTTTTTCCTGTCGTCCTTTTTCTTTCCCTTTTCACTGAAAGCCTGACCATGAACATGCACCCACAACACCCTGCCTCTGAATCCGAACTCGACCGCATCGCCCGCCGCCGCGTGGGCGCCCGCATGGGCTGGTATGTCCACGCGCTGGTCTATCTCGCCGTCAACACCGCGCTCATGGGCATCTCCCTGGCCAGCGGGCGCCATTGGGCCATCTACCCGGCGCTGGGCTGGGGCCTGGGCCTGCTCATGCACGGCGTGGGGGTGTGGGTGGCGCTCGGCGGCGGTGGCCTGCAGGCTCGGCTGGTGGCGCAGGAACGCGAGCGCCTGGACCGGGAGCGCCAGGGCCTGTGAGCCAGGCCCCGGCCTTGCGGGATACTGCGTCCATGCCGCCGATCAACGCCGCCACCATCGCTCGCCGGGCCCTGGCCGCCGTGGTGTTCAACACGGTCATCGCACTGGCCATCACGGCGGTCAGCGGCGAGGCCTTTGCGGTGAACATGCTCTATTCCCAGTTCATCGGCCTGTTCATCTGGGCACTGATCGACGGCGGGCGCTTCGTGCTGCACCCCGGCGGCGGACCCGGCGCGCCGGCCATGGCCGCACTGGTCGTGGGCTCGGTGCTGCTGGCCTATCCGCTGGGCAGCGCCTGCGCCAACCTGCTGCTGGGTCGCCCGTTGCTGATCGGCCTGAACAACTTTCCGCGCGCCACCCTGGGCTTCGTGCTCATGTCCTTGTCGGCCGGCGGCTTCGGCGCCTATTACTTCACCAGCCGCGAAACGCTGGCCCGCGCCCGGCTCGCTGGCGAAGAAGCCCAGCGCCAGGCCAGCGAGGCGCGCCTGAAGTTGCTCGAATCGCAGCTGGAGCCGCACATGCTGTTCAACACACTGGCCAACCTGCGCGCGCTGATCACCACCGACCCCGAACGTGCCGTGGCGATGCTCGATCGCCTCAACGACTTTCTGCGCGCCACGCTCACGGCCTCGCGCACCGAGGCCGCCGCCGGCCGTCACACCCTGGCCGATGAATTTGCACGCTTGCGCGACTACCTCGAACTCATGGCCGTGCGCATGGGTCCGCGCCTGCGCTACACGCTGGACCTGCCCGATGCCCTGAGCCGCCAGGTCGTTCCACCCCTGCTGCTGCAGCCGCTGGTGGAAAACTGCATCCGCCACGGGCTCGAGCCCAGCCGCGAAGGCGGCGAGATTCGTGTGGCAGCGCGCCAGGGCAGCGCAGGCCTGGAGCTGGAGGTGAGCGACACCGGCGTGGGTTGCGAGGCCGAGCCGAAGGCCGGTTTCGGCCTGAGCCAGGTGCGCGAACGCCTGGCCACCGCCTACCCCGGCCGTGCTGGCATCGAATGGCACAGCGCACCGGGCGCCGGCACCCGCACCCTGCTCACCCTGCCCCTGCAAACGCCATGAACGCCACCGCCCTGATTGCCGAAGACGAACCCCTGCTGGCCCGTGCCCTGCAAGCCGAACTGGCGCACGCCTGGCCCGGGCTGAACGTGGTGGCGGTGGTCGGCGACGGCGAGGCCGCCGTGGCGCAGGCGCTGGCCCTCAGACCCGATGTGCTGTGGCTCGACATCCGCATGCCCGGCCAGAGCGGGCTCGAAGCCGCCGCCGAACTCGCCGAAGAATGGCCCGACGACCAGCCGTTTCCGGCGCTGGTGTTCGTCACCGCCTTTGATGCATACGCCGTGCAGGCCTTCGAAGCCCAGGCGGTCGACTACCTGCTCAAGCCGGTGCAGCCCGGGCGGCTGCGCCTCACGGTGCAGCGCGTGCAGGCGGTGCTGGAGCAACGGCGGCCCGCCAGCGGAGTGCTCGACGCCACGCTGGCACAACTGCGCAGCCTCCTGCAGGATCCCGGCGCACAGCCGGGCTCGGAGCGCCTTCAGGTGATCCCGGCCAGCGTGGGACAAAACGTTCGCATGGTGCCGGTGGCCGAGGTGCTGGCGTTCGAAGCGGCCGACAAATACGTGCGCGTGTTGTTGGCCCAGGACGAGGTGCTGATACGCACACCCTTGAAAGAACTGATGCCCCGGCTGGACCCCGCCGTTTTCTGGCAGGTCCACCGGGGCACCGTGGTGCGGGCCGACGCCATCGAGAGCGTCTCGCGCACCGAAGCCGGGCGCATGAACCTGCGACTGCGCGGCCGGCCCGAGGCCTTCGCCGTCAGCCGGCTTCACGCAGAGCGGTTTCGGGCCATGTGAGACCGGTCAGCGGTGGCCGCGCCGGCCATCGTCGTCCCGGTCACGGCCACCGCGGAGGCCATGGTGGCGCTTGTGGTGGCCATGGCGGCGGTCATCCCAGCGCGGGCCATGGCCCCAGCCGGCGCGGTAGTAGGGGCGCGGCTGCACATAGATGGGCTGCGGATACACCACCACCGGGCGCGGCTGCACCACGATGGGCCGCTGGTAGACCGGGCGGCGTTCTCGGTAGACCGGGTAGCGCTCTTCGTACACCGGGTACTGGTTCACATACACCGGCGGTGCGTTGGACACCCCCACGGCGACACCGGGTGAGTTGACACCGATCGACCAGTACACGTCGCCGCGCGCATGGGCTTGCGTGGCCACGGTGGACATCGCCCAGGCGCTGGCGGCCAGCGCGGCCAGCGTGAGGCCACGGGCCAAGGCCGAGGTGCGGGCCCATTGGGCTTTGAGAGACAAGGTTTTCATGGCGGGCTCCTGAATTCACGAAGGGCTGTTGGCAGGGTTTTGTGGTTACCCTGTGGCTGCATTACAGAGAATCGCCGCCGGCCCTGTACCGCATGGCCCGTCAAAGTCGTTGCCAGACGTAACCCACCATGAAACAGCCCACACTCCCTGCCGCCCTGGACGTCCTCGATGTCTGGTTTGGCGACGGTCTTCAGCTCGACTGGCCCTCGCAGGAACGCAAGGACCTCTGGTTCGGCGGCAGCCCGGCGCAGGACGAGGCCATCCGGCAACGCTTCGGGCCGCTGGTGAACGAGGCGCTGGGTGGCGGCCTCACCGACTGGGAAACCGAGCCCGGAACGCGGCTGGCGCTCATCGTGCTGCTCGACCAGCTCTCCCGCAACGTGCACCGCGGCCAGCGCCGTGCCTTCGACGGCGACGCGCGCGCGCAGCGCCTGACCCAGCGCTCGCTCGACGAAGGCATGGACACCACGCTCACCCCGGCCGGCCGTGTGTTCCTCTACATGCCGCTGATGCACGCCGAACAACTGCCTTTGCAGGAGGAGTGTGTGGCGCGCTTCCAGCGGCTGGTGGACAGCAGCCCCGAAGCGCTGCGCGACACGCTCGCGGGCAACCTGCGCTTTGCCGTGGTGCACCGGGACATCGTGGCCCGGTTCGGCCGCTTTCCGCACCGCAACGCCGTGCTCGGACGCACCACCACCCCGGATGAAGCCGCGTTTCTGAAAGACGGCCCGCGCTTCGGACAGTAGTGTCCGCCGCTGTGCGGGCGGAGCGTCACACCAACGTCATCCAGACGTCACGGTCGTTTCACCGTCGGTCCCTACAACCGTGGTTTTCAACCCTGAACAACCACAAGACCATCATGCGACTCCCAGCCCGCCGCTCCCGCGCCACCCTGTTCGCCACCACCCTCGTCGCAACGGCCGTGATCACCGCCTGCGGTGGCGGCAGCGACACCCCCGTGACGCCAGCGCCTGTGGTCGAAGCCACGCCCGCCAGCCTGACGCTGGAGAAGATCGGCGCCTACAGCACCGGCCAGTTCGAGGTGAGCGCGGCGGAGATTCCCGCCTACGACGCCGCCAGCCGGCGCCTCTTCGTGGTCAACGCCCAGCTGGGCGCGGTGGACGTGCTCAACCTCGCCGACCCGGCCAACCCGGTGAAGATCGGCACGCTCGACGCCACCGCCGTGCTGGCCGGCGCCGAGATCAACAGCGTGGCGGTGTTCAACGGCACCGTGGCCGTGGCCATCCAGGCACCGGTGAAGACCGACAACGGTCGCATGGCGCTGTATCGCGCATCCGATCTGAGCCTGATCAGTTCGGTGGAAATCGGAGCCCAACCCGACATGATCACCTTCACGCCCGACGGCACCCGCGTGCTCGTGGCCAACGAAGGTGAGCCGAGCGACAACTACCAGACCGACCCCGAAGGCAGCATCAGCATCATCGACGTGCGCAACCTGGCGGCCCCCGTGGTGCGCAACGCCGGCTTCACCAGCTTCAATGGCCAGGCCGCCGCGTTGCGTGCCGCCGGCGTGCGCATCTACGGCCCGGGCGCCACCGTGGCGCAAGACCTCGAGCCCGAGTACATCGCCGTCTCTGCCGACGGCACCACCGCCTGGGTGACGCTGCAAGAGAACAACGCGCTGGCCAAGGTCGACATCGCCAGCGCGACCGTCACCAACGTGCTGCCGTTGGGCTACAAGGACTACGGCCTGGCGGGCAACGAAATCGACGCATCCGACCGGGACAACGCGATCATCATCAAGACCTGGCCCGGTGTGCACGGCATGTACCTGCCCGACAGCATGGTGTCGTACAGCGCGGGCGGTCAGACCTACCTGGTCACGGCCAACGAAGGCGACGCCCGGGCCTGGGGCGAAGACAACCCCGACTACCTCGGCACGCAGAACCCGGCCCTGGGCTTCATCGAAGAGCTGCGCGTGTCGGCGCTCACACGGGCTGCCGGATGGCAAACCGTGCCGCCGCAACTGCGCACCGTCGCCACACCACCCGTGGCAGGCGCCCTGCTCGACCCCGCCGTGTTCGGCTACTGCGGTGCCACCGGCATCGGTCCGGGCACCTGCAACGCAGCCGCCGAGCTGGGCAGGCTCAACATCAGCTGGGTGCAGGGCTACAAGACGGACGCCATGGGCGCGCCCCTTCGCTTCAGCGCCACGACCGGTCTTGAGGACCCCGCCGGCGACCGCCTGATGTACGACAAGCTCTACAGCTACGGCGCCCGCTCGTTCAGCATCTGGGACGGCAACGGCACCCTGGTCTGGGATTCGGGCGCAGCGATCGAACAGTTCCTCGCCGGCCCCGACTGCAGGCTTGGAAAAGACCGCACCATTCCTTGCGCAACCTACTTCAACTCCGGTCACAACGAGGGCGATGCCCTCGACAGCCGCAGCGACGCCAAGGGCCCCGAGCCCGAGGGCCTGGCGGTGGGCAAGATCGGCAACAAGACCTTCGCCTTCATCGGCCTGGAGCGCATGGGCGGCGTGCTGGTGTACGACATCACCAACCCGGCGGCGCCGACGCGCGTGGACTACCTGAACACCCGCGACGAGTGGGTGACCGACCCACCGAACCTCGCCACCGTGGGCGATCTCGGCCCCGAAGGCCTGGTGTTCATTCCCGCAGCCCAGTCGCCCAACGGCAAACCGCTGCTGGTGGTGGGCAATGAAGTGAGCGGCACCACGGCCGTGCTGCAGCTCAACCTGACGTACTGAACGTCAACCGGACGCCAGCGGCTTCAAGGCCGCTGGCAGCCAGCCGGCCAGCTTCGCGTGAATGGTGGCCTCGCGCCGCTGCCACCAGATGCCCAGTGCCACCACGGCCAGGCCGAGCAGCGTGAGCGCAAACGGAAACAGCAGGCTGTCGGCAAACACGCGGTGCGAGAGATAACCAAGGTAGCTCGCCACGCCGATGGCGCCGAGCACGGTGAACACGCGACGGCCGATCGCGGCACCCAGAAACACCAGGCCCACGTTGATCAGTGCATAGAGGAACTTGTTGAGCTCCGAATCGCTGTCCCGCAGGCTCAGCCCGCACCAGAACATGATGGCGCCGAAGAGGTAGAGCCAGAAGGCAAAGTCCTGCCGGTTCAGCGGATGGCTGGCGCGGCGGCTGCGCAGGTCAACCCACACGGCCATGGCGCAGGTGGCCAGGCCGAACACCAGCGACACGTCGCGCGTGAACTGCCAGTCGAAACCGTCCTTCTGCATGATCATGTGGGCCACATCCATGCTGAGGTACCAGAGGGTCACCGCCACCGGCATCACCATGAACGGCAGCCGCAAGCTGCGCAGCAAAACCACCGCAGCGGCGAGCGTGGCCAGTTCCAGCGTGAGCCAGCGCCAGTCGATGAAGCGGTGGTAGTCGCGGTAGCTGTCGTTCGTGCCCTCGGGCCAGAAGCCCAGGGCGCTCTGCAGCGCCCAGGTGGCCAGCGGCACCAGACACACCGCCAGCGTGGCCAGCACGCCGGCCGGCGTTCGCATGCGCTGCGCCATGAGGTTGCGCGCCACCAGCAAGGCGCCCACGAGGTAGGCCACCGCCAGGGCAAACACCCCCCAGGCGCCAAACAGCTCCCAGCCCAGCGTCATGAACAGCGTCATGGCGCCAATGGCCAGCATGCCGCCGAAGTAATACAGCGTGTTGGAGAACGAAAAGGCCGGGCCCGGCGCCACGCGCGGCATGGGCGACATGGGCACGCCGGCGGGCACAGGCTGGACGGCCGGCGGGGCCAGCTCGGCCGCGCTCACGCGCTGGTCGCTGCCGGGTGATGCCCAGGACGCCCAGAGCGCGTGCGCCTCGCTCGGCACGATGGCGCCGCGCTCCACCGCAGCCTCGATGTCGGCCCAGCCCAGGCGCACCCGCACCGAAGGCAAAAACACGTCTTCGGCCTGCGTGACCTCCCACGGGGTGGGCTCTTCGTTCGGAATGGTTTCAGGGTTCTCGTTGTGCATGTGGTGTGCGCCCCGGCGTGGTTGCTCGACTTCGCAGCAACGATAACGGAAAGCCCCCGCCCGCAAGTCGCGCTCCCCGACCACTCAGCCCGCGCCACAGACCGTTGGAACCGAGGCACCACCGTTCGGGCTGCGCCACCGCCGTTCAGGCTGAGCCGCCTCCGTTCGGGCTGCGCCACCGCCGTTCGGGCTGAGCCTGTCGAAGCCCTCGCCGGCACCTGGGTGAACCCTTCGACCAGCACAGGGTGAACGGGTGGCGAGGCTGGGACAAAAGCCAAACCGAGTGGGTGAGATCAATAGAATGCCCGGATGAGCTCCAACACCCCCACCAGCAAGCCATCCAGCCCCAACGGCAACGCCCCCGCAGAGGGCGAACACAAGGTCAGCAACTTCCTGCGCCAGATCATCGAGAACGATCTCGACAAAGGCACCTACGCCAGCCGCCGCTGGGCCGGCACCCCGGGCGACGCCGCGCACCACGCCGCCGGCCCGCTGGACCCGGCCAGAATCCGCACCCGCTTTCCGCCCGAGCCCAACGGGTACCTGCACGTGGGCCACGCCAAGAGCATCTGCCTCAACTTCGGCCTGGCGCGCGACTACGGCGGCGTGTGCCACATGCGCTTTGACGACACCAACCCCGAGAAGGAGGACACCGAGTACGTCAACAGCATCCTCGACTCGGTGACATGGCTGGGTTTCAACTGGGAAGCCAACGGCCAGAGCCACCTGTTTCAGGCGAGCGACTACTTCGACTTCATGTACCGCGCGGCCGAGTACCTGATTGAAGCCGGCCACGCGTATGTGGACGAACAGACCGCCGAGCAGATGCGCGCCGCGCGCGGCGACTTCGGCAAACCCGGTGTGGACAGCCCGTTTCGCAGCCGCACACCCGCCGACAACCTGGCGCGCTTTCGCGAAATGCGCGACGGCCGGCACGAAGACGGCAGCATGGTGCTGCGCGCGAAGATCGACATGGCCTCGCCCAACATCAACCTGCGCGACCCCGCCATCTACCGCATTCGCCGCGCCACGCACCACAACACCGGCGACACCTGGTGCATCTACCCCATGTACACCTTTGCGCACCCGATCGAGGACGCACTGGAGCAGATCACCCACAGCATCTGCACGCTGGAGTTTGAAGACCAGCGCCCGTTCTACGACTGGCTGATGGACCGCCTGTGCGAAGGCGGCCTGCTGGCCCACCCCGCGCCGCACCAGTACGAGTTTGCGCGGCTCAACCTCACCTATGTGATCACCAGCAAACGCAAGCTCGCGCAGCTGGTGTACGACCACAAGGTCAGCGGCTGGGACGACCCGCGCATGCCAACCATCGTCGGCCTGCGCCGGCGCGGCTACACGCCCGAAAGCATCCAGCTGTTTGCCGAGCGCATCGGCGTGACCAAGAGCGACAGCTGGATCGACTACAGCACGCTCGAAGGCTGCCTGCGCGAAGACCTTGAGAACAAGGCCCACCGCGGCATGGCCGTGCTCGACCCCGTCAAGCTGGTGCTCACCAACTGGGCGGAGGCCTTTGGAAGCGACGATCACACCGAAGACTGCACCCAGCCCGCCCTGCCCCACCACGCCGTGCCCGAGGGCCAGACCCCGCCGCCCGAGCGTGTGTTCAAGATCGGCGGCCAGGTGTGGATCGAACGCGAAGACTTTGAAGAAGTGCCGCCCAAGGGCTACAAGCGTTTGTTCCCTGGCAACGTGGTGCGCCTCAAAGGCGGCTACGTGATCGAGTGCACCGGCTGCGAAAAAGACGCGGGCGGCACCGTGACCGCCGTGCACGCCAGGGTGATCCCCGGCACCAAGAGCGGCACCCCCGGCGCCGACAGCGTGAAAGCCAAAGCCGCCATCACCTGGGTGAGCGTGGCCGACGGCGTGAGCGCCGAAGTGCGCCTGTACGACCGCCTGTTCAGCGACCCCCAGCCCGACGCCGGCGGCAAGGACTTCATCGAAGCGCTGAACCCGAACAGCTTGAAGGTGGTGACGGCGTATGTGGAGCCGTCACTGGCTGCGGCGAAACCGGATGAGAAATTCCAGTTCGAGCGGTTTGGGTACTTTGTGGCGGATCGGGTGGATCACTTGGCTGGAGTGAAGCCCGTGTTCAACCGGGTGACGGGGTTGAAGGACAGTTGGGGCAAGTGACTCTTCCACTTTTCAAACATCAACGAAGTCCGGTCTTGCAATCAAATGACCTGGCCGGGACCTGACCGTGCGGGGCCAATTCCCGCGGCCATGCATTGAAGAACAGCGGTCAACCCGCCCCACCGACACGGTTCACCCGCTGTGTTGGTCCCCTACCTGAGATCCGTCACATGCTCGCCAACCTGACCCCCTTCCTCCTCCACTGGGCCATCACCGCCCTCGCCCTGTGGGTGGCGAGCCACTTGTTCAAGGGCATCCGGTTCGGCAGCACCTCGGCGCTGGTGGTCTCGGCCTTGCTGCTGGGGTTGGCCAATGCGGTGGTGAGGCCGCTGCTGGTGGTGCTCACGCTGCCCTTGACGCTGCTGAGCTTTGGCTTCTTCCTGCTGGTCATCAACGCGCTGATGCTGTTGCTGGTGTCCAAGCTGGTGAGCGGCTTCAAGGTCGACGGGTTCTGGACGGCGTTCTGGGCCAGCCTGTTCATCTCGGTGCTGAGCCTGGTGCTCGGCGCCTTCGTGCTGGGCGGGACGCCCGACTTCACCATCGAGACCAGCCCGGCCCCGGGATCGGTGTGGCTGTGAGGCTTTGAGGCTTTGAGGCTTTGAGGCGCACCAGCCTGACAGACACGGCCGCTGCTCAGCGAGGCGGCTGGTATCTGGCAGAAGACTTTGCATCTGTGCCGGGCACGGCGCTTGTGACCTGCACGCCGGCCATGGTCATGACACGACGCAAAGAAGTGCTCTCGAAACGCTTCGCGCCATGTGCGGGGTGTTGAAACCCCGCACCTCGCGTCGCGCTCAGTGCAGCGTCTTCGACATGATCTGGTGCATCTCCTGCTCCAGACCACTCGACGGTATGACCACCATCTGTTTGCCGCCGATTTCAGCCGAGTAGCGCGGTGATTCGCTGGCGTGCTGGTAGGCCTGCCCCAGCCGGGCAACCAGTTCACCGACTTCAACCTGCGAGAGGTGGTGCTCCTTGGCAATGTCCTTGAGGCTCGCCACCTTGCCGTCATGAATCCAGGCCAGGCCGAAGCTCTCGGGTGGCCTGCCTAGGAAGACGAAGGCCTCATGTTCTGCCGGCACCACTTGCAGGTGGTCGGAGACCTTGTGCGCCAGCTCTTCGAGCGGTGCCTTGAGCTCATCGAGTTTGCCCATCGCATCGCTGCCCGCCGGCAGCGGCGGATACTTGGGTTTGGATCCAAAAAACTTGTCGAGCAGTCCCATGTTGTTCTCCTTTCAGAAGAAAAATAAGAGAGCCTGACAACGGCCCATCCGCTGGCAGAGACCGGGCGACCGGGTCGCCAGGCCACTTGACCTTAGACCATCACGGCCTTGAGTTCAAATCGGATCGATGAACAGCGCCTGCAAGATCACATGAACGAATCGGAATCCACTGCCTTGATGTCGCTGCTGCGCACGCAGCCCGTGGCCTCGCTGGCCACGCTGCACAAGGGCGCGCCGGCCGTGTCGATGGTGCCCTTTGCCCTGCTGCCCGAGGGTGCGGGCTTCGCCATTCACGTGAGCCGTCTGGCCACGCACACGCAAGACATGCTGGCGAACCCGGCCGTGGCGCTGCTGGTGACCGCGCCGCTGGCGGCCGCAGACTCACCCCTGGCCCTGCCCCGCGCCAGCGTGCAAGGCCGGGCGCGGCAATGCGCGACCGACTCGCCCGGCTACGAGCAGGCGCGCCAGGCCTACCTGGCCAGGTTGCCCGACGCAGAGCCTCTGTTTTCGTTCGGCGACTTCTCGCTGTTCGTCATCGAGCCCGAATCGCTGCGCCACGTGGCGGGCTTCGGGCGGGCGATGTCGCTGGCGGGTGAGCAGATGCGGGCCGTGTTGCGGCAAGCGGACTGAGCCGGCGCGACCAGATGCACACAAGCCATGCTGACTTTCAAGAAGCCCACTCCCCACATCCAGGTTTCGCCTGAACCCGTCTCGGTGGAAAACATGAGGTCGGGTGCCTCCGTTACCGAAGTACCCGGCATCGCCAACGGCCTTGGCAACAAGCAGACGGCTCTGGCGGTCGGCAGCCAGGCGCAGCTGGCGACTGCAACTCAAGGCGCCCGAGTGGTCCTGTGCCACCACAAGCGCAAGCTCGGCGAATACGAGGGCTTGATGGACGTGGACGAGCGCCTCGTGACCGATTCGATCACGGCGACGGACCGGGTTGCACAGGCCTTGAGTGCATAGATGGCCCGCCGCCCCCACCACCACGTCTACGTGATCGAGCTGCACAAAGACGTGCTGCTCGAGCCCCGGTTTCGCAAGAACAACCCGGGCTACGTGGAGGGCAAGCCGTGTGTGTACGTGGGCATGACCGGGCTCGACCCGGACGTGCGGTTCGACAAGCACAAGGCGGGCATCCAGTCGAACGCGTATGTGATGAAGTACGGACTGCGCCTGCTGCCGGACCTGTACGAAGGCTTCAACCCGATGAAGTATGCGAATGCGGTGGACAAGGAGATCGAGGTCGGCATCGACCTGCGCTCGGCCGGCTTCGGTGTGTGGCAGGCCTGATCAGTGGGTGGCCCCGCCACCGAGCACGGTGTCGCGCTGCACCTGCAGCGCGCAGCGCACGGCCAGCCGCAGGCCGCGCACGATCTCGTCCAGCGGCATGTCCGGCGTGCCCTGCTCCGGCAACCAGGGCACATGGATGAAGCCACCGCGGGTGTGCTGCAACGCCCGCCGCGTGGCCAGCGCGTGCATCAACCCGAAGAACACGTGGTTGCAGACGAAGGTGCCGGCGGTCTGCGAGACCTCGGCGGCAATGCCTTCGGCCTGCAACGCGGCCCGCATGGCCTTGATGGGCAGGCGCGTGAAGTAGGCGGCGGGTGCGCCCGGCATCACCGGCGTGTCCACCGGCTGGTCACCCGCGTTGTCGGCCAGGGGCGCGTCGTTCACGTTGATGGCCACGCGCTCGAGCGACAAGGCGCTGCGACCACCGGCCTGGCCCACGCACACCACCAGCGCGGGCCGGTGCTGCTTGAGCAGCGCGTTGAGCGTTTGCAGCGATGCATCGAACACGGTGGGCAGCTGCGCGGCCACCACTGTGTGGCCGAGGATCTGACGGCCGTGAAGCGACTTCACGGCCAGCCAGCTGGGGTTGAGGGTGGCGCCGCCGAAGGCGTCAAAACCGGTGAGCAGGATCTTGTGGGGCATGGGTGGAGACGAATGCGTTCAGCCGCGCAGCGCACCGGGCGCCAGGCCCTGCAGCGTGTGCGGCCCGATGGCCGCACGGATCAGGCGCAGCGTGGGGTGGCCCACGGCGGCGGTCATGCGGCGCACCTGGCGGTTGCGCCCTTCGGTGATCACCAGCTCCAGCCAGTGGGTGGGAATGGACTGGCGAACGCGCACCGGCGGGTCGCGCTCCCACAGGTCGGCGGGCGACGGCATCAGGCGGGCGCGCGCCTCCCGCGTGGGGCCGTCGTTGAGCGCAACGCCCTGGCGAAGCGCCGAGAGCGCGGCTTCATCAGGCACGCCCTCCACCTGCACCCAGTAGGTCTTTTCCATCTTGTGGCGCGGGTCGCTGATGCGGGCCTGCAGCTGGCCGTCGTTGGTCAGCAGCAGCAGGCCCTCGCTGTCGGCGTCCAGCCGGCCGGCCACGTACACGCCCGGAATGTCGATGAAGTCCTTGAGTCCGCGCCAGCGGCCTTCGGGCGTGAACTGGCTCAGCACGCCATAGGGCTTGTTGAAGCAGATCAGGCGGGCAACAGGTGCAGCGGGCATGGGCAAGACGTCAGCGGCGTTGGGGTCGGGCGATGCGCTGGCGGATGTCGCGCAGCTTGGCCTGCAGGCGCTGCTGGTTCGCCGGTCCGGTGCGCAGCAGCATCTTGCGCCCGGCCGAGAGGGACTCCAGCGCAGGGTCGGCAAACTCGTAACGCACCCAGGGCCGGGTGGACGGAACCTCGCCTTTGACCTCCACCAGGGTCACGGACGGTGGCGCGCCAGGCACCGGCGTGGCGATCAGGTGGTCGAGCACCTGCACCAGCCGGTCGTTGAAGTAGCGACCTGGAAAGCCGAGCTCTTCATAGGCCTGCTGAAACAGCGGGTAGAGCCGGCGGTACAGCGCAACAGCCTGTGCGGTGTCGACCGCGTCGATCATTTCCACCAGCGGCGTGTAGCGGCGCTGGTTGTCGGGGTGGATGGTCTGCACCCCGTCGCTGCCGCGCAGCACGGTGAAGCGCTCGGGCGTGGGGTTGACGGGCCAGACGCGCGAGGGCGCCTGCTCCCGCGCCAGGTTGTCCACCGTGGCCACCGCACGGCGCACGAAACCGTCGAGCTGCAGGAAGGTCAGCACGTTGCTGCGCGTGAGCAGGTCGTTCAGCAGTTCGCCCACCAGCCGATCGGCCTCGTCCAGCGCGGGCAAGGCCGCCACGGTTCCAGCAGCGTCGTCCGGCGGCGGTTCGATGGGGTGCTCGATGGCGGGCGGCGTGGGCGCCAGCGGAACCGCCGGCACCAGCGGCGCCGACGCCACCGGTTCGGTCGCGGGCTCGGGGGCCGGCACCGGTTTGAACCGTTGCCAGCCGACATAGCCTGCCGCCAGCACCGCCACCAGCACGATCACCGTGATGATGAGCGCAGGCACGCGCGAGGTGCGGGGGCCGCGAGGCGCCAGGGGCGTGTGGGGATTGCTGGAGGGAGTGTCGGTCATGCCTCGTCACCTGGGTTGGTTTTGGAGGCTTCCCATGCTACACCGCTGCGTTTTTTCATCCCCTCAAGCCTCCTGAGCGGCGAGGGTGAGCAGCCGCAGGTGCGCCTCGCTGTCGAGGTCGAGCCGCACGCTGCGTTTGGCGCTGAGGTAGTGCTCGGTGAACACGTCGAGCCAGGCGGCCAGGCTTTGTGCGGCGTGGGTTTCTCCGGCCAGGGCCAGGCACAGCGCCGCCACCTCCGAGGTGCAGAAATGGCTCTCGCGCGCAGAGCGGCGCAGCCGGTAGTTGGACACCACATCGGGGTGCAGGCTGAGCACAGGCAGCGCATCGAGCCAGGGGCTCTTGCGAAACATCTTTCGGGCTTCGGACCAGGTGCCATCGAGCAGCACAAACAAGGGCTTGCGTCCGGGTGCGCTCCCCGGCGCGTCCGGGGGCAGGTCGGTCACCACCCGCCCGGGCGGCACGAACTCACCCGGGAACACCAGCCAGGGCTGCCATGACGGGTCGGCCAGCAAGGTCAGCAGGCCGGCATCGACCGCGGTGCGGGACCAGCCAAACGCCCAGGTGTCGGTGACCACGTCGGCCACCAGCCAGCCGGTGTTGCTGGGTTTGAGCGCTTCGATGTCGCCCATGATCAGGCACACCCCGGCGCGCGTGGACAGCTGGGGGCGCAAGGCGCAGACGCAGTGGCTGGCCACCAGGCGGCACCCCGCGCAGCGACCTGTGCCGGAGCCCCGCGCAAGAAACGGCTTGGCGCTGGCCGCCAGGCGCGTCAGGCGCAGGCGCGCGACGGCGTGCAGAAGGCCCGCCGCTGGCGGTGGCGTTTTTTCAAGAGGCATGGGGTGGACTGTAGGTGCATCGTGCCGGCCGCGCGGGTGGCAGGCGTGACAAATGTCGCGGGGCTCCGGCCGCACTGCCGCCACAATGCGCCGCATGCCCGTCGCTGAAACAGCAGTCTGGTCGGCCATGCTGGGAGGCGTGCTGACCTTGTTGGCCGTCGCCATCGGCGACGCGCTGGCCAGCCGCTCCATGGCCTCGGTGCGCAACGCCCTTTTCCTGCTGATCGCCGGTGGCAGCTGCGTGCTGATGTCGGGCCTGCCGGAGGTCTTCTTTCCCGACCTGCCCGAGCGGCTGGTGATGGTGCTCAAGGCGGGCCTGGGGCCGCTGGCGGGTGCGATGGGCCTGTATTACCTGGGCAACTGGCTGGGCGGCGTGCGCGAGGACTCGCAGGTGCACCAGTTCACGGTGATCGGTGGCACGGTGCTGCTGATGGCGGCACTCGCCCTGGCGGCGCTGGCCACCCAGGTGGAGCGGGCCGACTTTCGCGCCCTGCTCGCCCTGGCGGCGGCGGTGAACATGGTGCCGGTGCTGCTGGCCCTGTTGGCGGTTCGCCGTGCCATCCAGCTCGGCGACCCGCTGGCCCGCTGGATGTCGTTGGGCATCGTCTGCCTGGCGGCCAGCACCGCAGGACTGTATGCGCGCGGCCTCAACGTCGCCGGGCCGGGGCTGGGCACCTGGCTGGCCACCGCCGCCTGCGTGGTGTCCTATTTCCTCATCGCCTCGGTGCTGGGTTTGCTGCGCAACCGCCACAACCGCGAGCTCGCGCGCCTGTCCCGCCTGGACCAGGGCACCGAACCGGCCACCGGCCTGCCCACGGGCGCCGCGCTGCTGACCGAGGTGGAACACGCTTTCTGGCGCACGGCGCGCCGTGGCGGCGTCTGCACGGTGGTGTGCCTGCATGTGGGCAACCTGTACGAACTCAGCGACACACCCGCGCAGGGCTCGGAGCACCAGATCCTCAGCACGCTGGCGGCGCGCGTGCGCCGCGCGGCGGGCTTTCGATGCGTGGTCGGCCTCTACCACCCGCGCTGTTTCGTGGTGGTGATGTCCAGCGACAAGCTCACCGAAGCCACCCTGGAAGTCATCACCCGCCTGCGATCGACCGTGCCCCTGCCACTGTCGGTGATGGACGCGCAGCAGGTCTGTCAGCCCTTCACGCCCGAGGTGGGCGTGGGGGTGGTCACGCTCGAGCCCGACAGCGCCACGCCGATGGAGGTGATCAACCAGGCCGAGCGCCGCGCGCTGGGGGCGGTTGGTGAACAGCATCGGGTGTCCGAACACGACATCGTCACCACGCCCGCCGCACTCAACTGAGTGCTGGCGCACAGACGCCTTTCACCCATAAGTCATCATGCGCGCAGGCCGGTTAAACCTAACCGCCTCGTCAGCGCACCGGGCCCGCACGGCCAGCCGCCCAGTCGTCGGTTTCGTCGGTCTGCAACACCGCCAGTCCTTCCTTCAAGGCACCATACGCAGGCATGTCAAAAGAACAGGATTCCCTGCGCAAGGCAAAACGCCCTTCGCGCAAACCCGGTCGCCGCCGACACGATCCGTTGCTCATCAACGGAGTGAGCGCCTTGCTGGCGGGTGGCGGGTTGTGGGTGCTGTCGCTGGTGCTCGACCACCAGGCCATGTTCAAGGTGGCGGCCCGGGCGCTGCTCGCGCCGGCCTGGATGGCGCTGGCGGTGGGTGCGGCGCTGCTGTTGCTGCACCTGATCATCAAGCGGCGCACGCGGTACGAAGCCGCCATGTTGCTGCGCGAACACTCCACCTTTCACGAGCCGATGCCGCCCTTGGTGGTCACGCCCAAGCGTGATGCGCGCCAGGCCGCCGCGTCAAGCAAGCGCCGACAGACCGTCAGCGCCGACTGAGCGGCCCCCGCGGGGCGCTTCGCGTCCCTCGCTTCACTTCTGCACCGGGTTCGCTGTGAGCAGGGCGGCCGAGAAGGCGCGCATGAACTCGCGTGCCTTCTCCGGGTGGGGCGCGGTCAACCAGGCGCTGTAGGCGCCCTCGTTGAGGATCACCGGCATGCGCTTTTCGCTGCCGGGCTGACCGTAGCGGTGCATGAGCGCATGGCTGTTGGCGTTCACCGTGAGCAGGCAGAAGCTCACGATCGTCTCGTCGCCAGCGCCTTTCCAGCATTCCCACAAACCCGCCACACCCATGGGTTTTCCGTCCACCCGGGTGATGCGCGTGGGCACGGCCTTGCCGCTGCGAAAGTCGTCCTCCTGGAACGACATCATGGGCACGATGCAGCGGCGCGCGCCGAGCCAGCTGTCGCGAAAGTTGTTCGAGGTGGTCACGATCTCGCAGCGCGCATTGACCAGTTTGGTCGAGCGCAACTTGGCGTCCGATGCCGACTTGACCCAGGTGGGCACAAGGCCGAACTGGCCCGTGGCGAGCTCGACAGCCGGCGCGTCGGCAACGGCACCTTCGGCAACCGGCCCGCTGGCCTCCAGGCGGACGAACACGCCAGGCTTGCGCGGCCAGACATCGCGCCCGGCTGGTGTGGGGGGCGCGGCCACATGAAACGCATCGGGGTAGTGGCTGGCGAGCTGGAGGCTCTCGTATTGGGTACTCATCGGCTCATGCTAGCTGATGGGCCGCGCGAAGCCGGCCAGGGTGGCGGTGGGGCGCGTGCGCTGCGGCCGGTGGCAGGCCGGTGGCGTCGTTCTCGAAACGCGATGCGAGCGGAAACAGCGTCTGCAGCGCAGCACGCACCTTGGCCAGCCGCGGGTCCTGGCCATGCGCGTCGTCGGTGGTGTCGTTGATGCAGAAAAAGTCCAGCTGGCCAGCCGCCTCGATCAAGGCGTCGAGCTGCTGCGCCTGGTCATCGCAGCCGGTGGTCACGTGCAGGTGCGGACACTCGCGCATGCGCAACTCCCCCGAGGCCAGCGCCCGGCGCAGCACGAAGTCGGACACCAGCGTGGGACTCGCCCAGGTGCGGAAGGTGGTGGACCGAACACGCTCGAACAGCTCGGGCGCTTCCTGCTCTGCCGCCAGCAGCATCGAGCGCAGCAGGGGTCGTGGCGAGTGGGCAAAGGTGCGCGGCGTGTGCCGGTAGCCAGGCCGTCGGCTGAGCCACCGCGCCGAGAGCCGGCTGGCGTTCTCCAGCGCGTTCTCGTCGGCGCGCAGCGCGGTGCCCTGCACGACGGGGTCGTCGGACCAGGTCGCGTACACCCCGCCGGGCCAGAACCACCGATCCAGCTGGACCGGCGCACCAAAGAACACGTCGTCGTTGAAATAGAAAAAACGCTCGGACAGGCCAGGGATGCGGTGCACATACGACTCGATGTGTGCGGAGTCGAAGGTGGGCAGCTGGCGCGCCGGGATCAGCTCGCGGTGGTCCACCAGCGTGAGGTGCGGCGACGGACGCAGCCACGAAGGGGTTTGCCCGTCGGTGACGACATGCACATGACCGTGCTCGGGAAAGTGGCGCTCCAGCGCCCGCAGGCTGTAGCGCAACTCGTCGTTGTCCCGAAAGCGCCCTTCCACATTGGCGTAGAGCGCCATGGCGCTGTGTTCGATCGCACCGTGCGCCTGTGCGGCGCGGTGGCGTCGGGCACGCCACGAAGGGTCGTTGCCGTCGACCCAGAGGTAAACGATGTCGATGCGGGGATCGGGGGCGGCGAAGGCTGCTGGCATGAAAGACGGGGTGCGTGAATGAGACGCACGGAGAAGCCCACGCGAAAATGAGGCCGGACTCTAGCACGCACCCCATGCATCGCGGGCAGGCCCGGGCGATGGCCGCAAAGCCCCCACGAGCGGCTGCTCCACAATGCACCCATGACCGCCCTGCCCACCAGTCCCGCCGCCGACCGCAACAAACAGGCCATCCTGGAAACCCTGCAGCGGGTCTTGCCCGAGCGCGGCATGGCGCTCGAGATCGCATCGGGCACCGGCCAGCACGCCACCTGGTTCGCCCGCGGACTGCCCGGCTGGCAGTGGCAGCCCACCGACCTGCAGGCCAGCGCCATGGCCACGATCGCTGCCTGGACCGAACAGTCGGGCGTTCGCAACGTGCTGCCCCCGATGCGACTGGACGTCACATCCGGTCAATGGCCCGAAGAAGCCGACCTGTTCGGTGAGGCCTTTGGCGAGACCTTCGACGCGGTGTACTGCGCCAACCTGCTGCACATCGCGCCCTGGGCCGCCTGCACCGGCCTCATGCAGGGTGCAGCGCGGGTGCTCGCCCCGCGCGGCGTGCTCATCACCTACGGCCCCTATCTCGAGCACGATGTGCCCACGTCCCCGGGCAACCTCGCCTTCGACGAAAGCCTGCGCAACACCCACCCCGAGTGGGGCATCCGGGCGTTGCCGGCGGTGATCGCCGAGGGGCAACGAGCCGGACTGCACCTGCGCGAACGCCACGCCATGCCGGCGAACAACCTGTTGCTGGTGTGGGCCCGGGAACCATCACAGCCGGGCTGAGCTCCATCCCGACCTCTCCACTTTTCCCGACGAACCATCCATGCTCAGAAGCCTCAAAGACCTCTTCGACAACCTGGCAGCCAGCCTCAACGCCCCGGCCGGTGCCCAGCTGCCCCATGAACAGGAACACACCCTGCAGCTGTCCACCGCGGTGCTGCTGGTGGAGGTGATGCGGGCCGAGCCCGACATGAGCGATGTCGAGCGCGAGGCGGTCATCAGTGCCTTGCGGCGCAAGTTCGACTTGAGCGACGACGAGATCGACCGGTTGATGGAACTCGCCCACGAGACCGCTCGCACCGCCTATGACTACCAGCGCTTCACCGGCCTGATGAACGAACGTTTCACACAGCCACAGAAGATCGCGGTGATCGAGGCGATGTGGGACGTGGCCTTTGCCGACAACCAGCTCGACGCGAACGAGCACCACGTCATCAGCAAGGTGGCCGGCCTGCTGCACGTGACCCATGGCGAGTACATCGCCGCCAAGCTGCACGCCCAGGCCGCGGCCGGGGGCTGAGGCCGGCACACAGCACACATGCGGCTACCGGACTTTGCCTGCGCGTCGGGGCGCGTTCACCGGGCAGATACATGGGGGGCACACGATGGAGGCTCACCAACCCCCAAGGAGTCCACTCCATGAAACCCCGACATCTTGTTGCGATCGCGATCGCCGCTTCCACGCTGGGCATCAGTTCCCTGTCTTTCGCCCAGGGCAACAGCCACGGCCACGGCCAGCGCTTCGACGCCCCCTCCATGCACCGGGTGGACGACCGCCGCGATGACCGTCGTGATTTCCGCGCCGAGCGCCGGGACGATCGCCGCGACTTCCGCCAGGAGCGTCGCGAAGACCGCCGCGACTACCGCCACGACCGTCGCGCCGACCGCCATGAATACCGCCACGGACCGCAGGTGCGCCACTACCAGGCCCGCGGCCCGCAGTTCCAGCGCGGACGCTACATCCCCAGCGAATACCGCAGCCGCCAGTACGTGGTGGTGAACCACCAGCAGCACCGCCTGTATGCGCCGCCACGCGGCCAGCAGTGGGTGCAGGTGGGCAGCGACTACGTGCTGGTGGCCATCGCCACCGGCCTGATCATCAACCTGATGTTGAGCAACTGACCTCCTGCCGGCAGGCCGCCAACCAAGGCGCAGCGCACCCCTTGAAGCCGGGCGCTGCGCCTTTTCGTTGGCCCGGACCGTCTGCGATGATCCGGGCCTTGGCACCACCCTCGACGACCACCATGAACCTTCGACACTTCGCCCTGCCCCTGCTCGCATCGCTGTCCCTGCTGGCGGCCTGCTCGAAGCAGGAGACCGCTGCGCCAACGACCAGCGTCGCCGCTGCCGACACCGCCCCGATCGCCGCCAGCCAGGCGCTGGACGTGCTGGCCAGCCAGGCCAGGGGTTTTGCCGCCGGCAAGATCCTCAGCACGAATGCCGTCTATGTGCTGTTCGACCCGCAATGCCCGCACTGCGCCCGCCTCTGGGAAGCCTCGGTGCCGCTGCACGACCGCGCGAAGTTCGTCTGGCTGCCGGTGGCGATCATGAACGCCAAAAGTGCTCCCCAGGGTGCGGCCATCATGACCGCCGCCAACCCGGTGCAGGCCATGGCCGACCACGAAAAGTCGCTGCTGGCCGGCACCGGCGGCACCTCGGCGTCGGCCGATGTTGCGCCCGACGTGCTGGCCGCCATCAAGAGCAACACCGTTCTGCTGGAGCGGCTGGGGGCCACCTCGGTGCCCTACATCGTCGCGCGCCACCAGGGCAGCAACCAGGTCGTCATGCAGGCCGGTGCCAACGACACCCGGGCACTCGCCGCTTTCCTCGGCATCGGGCAGCCTTGAAGCGCTGTTTTGTGGCTTACCATCGCGCAGTCAAGCCGCCTTCGCGGCTGTTCAACGGAGGCCCCCATGGGCAAAGAGCAACGCAACGAAAAACTCTCCAAGAAGCCGAAGAAGGACACCTCGGCGCCCAAGGGCCCGGTCACGTCCGACCGCCCCATGCCACCGGTGACCTCGGTGCTCCCGCGCGGCAAGGAAAAGAACAAGTGAGCCTGGCATGAAGGCCACCTGGAACGGCGCCGTGATCGCGCAGAGCGACGACACCGTGGTGCTGGAAGGCAACCACTACTTTCCCGAGAGCTCGCTCAACCGCGATTTCGTCACCTTCAGCAACCACCGCACCAGCTGCCCCTGGAAGGGCCAGGCGAGCTACTACTCGCTGCTGGTCGACGGTGAGCTCAATACCGATGCGGCCTGGTACTACCCGGACCCCAAGCCCGAAGCCGAAGAGATCCGCGGGCGCGTCGCCTTCTGGAAAGGCGTGAAGGTCGCGCCCTGATCCCGCCGGCGCGACGGGGTCGCAATGACCCCGGCAGGCGCCGGGCAAAGCCCTCCATCCAGCGCCTGCGGGCGTATCCTGAGCGGCACAACAACCCCTCCAGGAGACAGCCATGACCATTTCCCTGCGCGCTGCGCAACTCGGTCTCGTTGCCGCCGCCATGCTCGTGCTCACCGGCTGCGCCCGCCACAACCATGCGGCCATGCACGCGATGCACCATGGCGGCATGCACCACGGTGCCATGATGGCCAAGGCAGCACCCACCGCCCCGGTCAGCATCACCGCGAGCACGCCCACGCTGGCATCGGGCTACCAGAAAGTGGCTGCAGCGCCCGAGGCCCGGGTCTACTTTGCCAACCTGCGCAACGGCGCCACCGTCACCAGCCCGGTGAAGGTGGTGTTCGGGCTCGCCGGCATGGGTGTTGCACCTGCGGGCGTGGAGAAAGCCGGCACCGGTCACCACCACCTGCTGATCGACGTGGCCGCCGTGGATGCCAATGCGCCGCTGCCCGCCAACGACCAGTTCCGCCACTTCGGCCTGGGCCAGACCGAAACCAGCGTCGAGCTCAAGCCCGGCACCCACACGCTGCAGCTCATCGTGGCCGACCAGAACCACATCCCGCACCACCCGGTGGTGATCAGCGAACGCATCACCATCACGGTGAAGTGACCGGGCCGACCAGTGCGTGCCTGGATCGGGCTGCTGAGCAGCCTTTGTTCCGGCTGGGCCGTGGCCATGGGGCTGTCGGTCGAGCCCGCCGACGGCGCCTGCGCACCCCCTGCGGCCCGGACACCGGCACCGGACGTGGCAGCCGGTCGCCTGCCCGACAGCCAGGCGGTGGAAGGATCCAGGGACATCGCATGGGTCTGGCTGGGCTCTCCCACCCGCCGCTATCCCCACGGTGCCCTGGGTTCGCCGGTGCATGCGGGCAGCGTCCATGTGTGGCCCCGGTCAACGGCAGGCCCCCAGGTGGTGAGCCTGAGCCTGCCGGTTCACCGCGTGTTCGAGGACCGCGTGCCCCGGCTGGTGGACCTGGACGGCGACGGTCGCGACGAGATCGTGCTGGTTGAAGCCGATGCCCTTCGGGGTGCTGCGCTGGTGGTGCTGGGTCTGGAACAGCGCAACGGACAGACCACCCTGGTGGAGCGCGCCCGCGGGCCTCACGCCGGTTCCACCTTTCGCTGGCTGAACCCGGTGGGCTTTGCCGACTTCGATGGCGACGGCCGCCTGGATGTGGCCAGCGTGACCACGCCCCACATCGGCGGCGTGCTCACGCTGCACCACTTGCAACCACCGGCACTCGTGCCGTTCGCCCGCGCACTCGATGTGTCGAACCACCGCATGGGTGCGCTCGAGCAGCAGTTGGCGGTGATCGTGCAAACCCCGGGCGTGCGGCCCACCATCGTCGTTCCCGACATGGCGCGCCAGGCGCTGCACGCGCTGCGCTGGGAGGCGCCGGGCCAGTGGCACGAACTCGCCGATCTCAAACCCCTGCCGGGAACCGTCGAGCGGCTCGCGCCCGCACCGAACGGCGCGTGCGCCTGGCTGGCCGACGGCCGCGTGCTGCGCATCACCCTGCTGCCCTGACGCGGGCCTGGGCCCCCTCAGGCGGCCTGTTCGCCGAGCGTGTGCATTTTCTTGCGCCAGCGCCCCACCCCGGCGGTCCCGAGACCGTCCACCGAACCGATCAGCGTTTCGTGGATGGGCGCAAAGCCCACGAACCCCAGGATGTTGCGCTCCAGCGCCTTGACGCTGTGCGCGCGGAAGTACCAGCGGTAGGCCAGTGCCGGCATGCCCATGGTGACCACCACGCGGGCCGAGCGTCCGCTCAACGGCTTTCGACCGAAGGGCTTCGGGCCTTCCGGACCAACGGCAAAACCGGGGCGTGCCACCTGTTCAAGAAACGCCTTGAGCAGCGCCGGCATGTCGCCCAGCCACAGCGGGAAAAAGATCACCACATGCTCGGCCCAGGCCATGCCGTCCTGCGCCACCTGCAGGCCCGGCGGCAGCGCGCCGTGGTGCCAGGCCTCGGCGGTCCTGAGCACGGGGAAGTCCAGCGTGCCCACGGCGATGCGACGCACCTCGTGGCCCGCAGCGGCCGCACCGGCGGCATAGGCCTCGACCAGGGCGTGGTTGAGGCGCTCGGCCCCGGGGTCGGGATGGCCTTCGATCAGCAGGATGCGACGCGTGTCGTTCATGGCGAACTCCTTCGAATGCGGGGAATGCCATGGTGGTGTGCCTGCGCAGGGCCCACCTTGACGCGGATCAATGCCGCGGGCCGCAACGTCAGCGCCGGTCGGTTTTCCGGGGCTTGTTGGCGCGCTCTTTCTTCTTGCTCTGGCGCTCTGCATCGGCCTGCTGGCCGGCCGCGAGCCACTGCAGGAACTGCCCGGGTGTCTCCAGCGTGATGCGCCCGAGCACGCCGCTGCGGAAGTCGGCGATCAACAGCTCGGCCGCCTTCTGCCAGTTGATGCTGCCGCCCGCACCGATGGCGCCGCGCTTGCGGGCAATGGCCGCCATCAGGTCTTCGTCGGGCAGGCTGGCCACGGTGTCCAGCGGCAGGCCAAGCTTGTACCGCGCCTCGAGCTGCGCGCCGTAGCTGGCCTTCAGTTTGGCGAGCAGTTCCAGTGCGACTTCCTGGTCGTCGTAGGCGTTGCGGCCCACGGCGCCGCTGGCCGCGAGGTTGTAGCCGCTCTCGGGCACCACGATGCGTGGCCACAGCATGCCGGGCGTGTCGAACAGGTAGAAATCGTCGGCCAGCGCGATGCGCTGTTCGGTCCGGGTGATGCCGGCCTCGTCACCGGTCTTGGCCGCGCGCTTGCCCATGAAGGTGTTGATCAGCGTGCTCTTGCCGACGTTGGGAATGCCGCAGATCAGCACCCGCATGGGCTTGACCATGCCACCGCGCAAGGGAGCGAGCTCGAAACACGAGGCGATGATGGCGCGCGCAGGCGCGGTGACGCTGGCGTCCAGCGCAATGGCACGGGTGTTCGGCTGGGCGTTGTAGTGCGCCAGCCAGAGCGCGGTGCGTTCGGGGTCGGCCATGTCCTGTTTGTTGACCACCTTGAGTGCAGGCCGCCCGGCCGTGAGTTCGGCCAGCAGCGGGTTGGCGCTCGACCCCGGCAGGCGCGCATCGAGCATCTCGATCACGACGTCGATGTCCTTCACCCGTTCGGTGATGGCCTTGCGCGTGAGGTGCATGTGCCCGGGGAACCACTGGATGCTCATGGGAGAAAGGACCGGAAAAGGGGGCCGAAAGAAGAAGGGGAACCGGGGATTGTGCCCGGGGTATTTCCCGGGGTGCGCGCCCGGGGGCCCTGCCTACAATGATTCGCCAACACAACCACCGCCCGAGGAGCCCCATGGCCATCACCGTGAAAATCGATCTGGGATACGAATTCGACGTCAAGGCCAAGGCGGCCGAGGTGTTCGATGTGCTCTCCAACGTGCCCGAATCGGTCAGCCATTTCCCCAAGGTCGACAAGCTCACCGACCTGGGCGGCGGCGTTTACCAGTGGGAAATGGCGAAGGTCGGCACGGCGCAGGTGAACATCCAGACCGTCTACGCCAGCAAATACACCAGCGACAAGGCGAAGGGCACGGTGAAATGGACACCGGTCAAGGGCATCGGCAACGCGCAGGTGGGCGGAAACTGGAAGATCGTGGACAACAAGAAGTCCACCAACGTGACGCTGGGGATTCAGGGCGAGATCGAGGTGCCGCTGCCCGGCCTCATGAAGATGGTGGTGGCGCCGGTGGTCGAGGGCGAGTTCGAGAAACTCGTCGAAAAATACATCGACAACCTGGTCAAGCGCTTCGGCGGCGAGGCCTGAAGATCGCCTGCGAGCGCGCTCAGGCCGCGACCGCCGTCGACTGCAGCTGCGGGCGGCCGAGCCGGGCCGGCGACACATATTCCTGCCGGTAGATCTCGAACGGCATCGTGTCGGCCGCCTCGATGGCGCGCTGGTCTTCGATCGATTTCGCCGCCATGGCCTCAAAACGGGCCTGCTGCTTGCTGCTCCAGTCCAGCGAGAGCAGATGCTGGTGCGTGACCATTGACTGGGCCCGCGCAAAACCCACAAACGAATCGCCATGGTGGTCGTGCATGGCCTGCAGCACGCGTGCCGATGGCAGCAAGCCGGGCAACTTGAGCTGGGCCGTGGCCTGCTGCACCGCGCTGGTGTGCTCGGTGCCGCCCTGCGCCTCGTCGAGCGATGCGGCGATCGGCAGCAGTTCGGCCAGTATCTCGTCGGCCCATTGCACCAGCGGCACGGCCTGACCGCCGCGCATGAGGTTCAGGCCCGGCTCGCGGCCGCGAGCGGCCGTGAGGTGCTGGTTGTGGGCGAGTTCGCGGATCTCGGCCGGCGTGTCGGGCGGGCTGTCTGAGAGCAGGCAATGCAACAGGAACACATCGAGAAAACGCAGCGTGGCCGCGCCGATGCCGATGGGCTCGAACGGGTTGAGGTCGAGCAGGCGCACCTCGATGTACTCCACGCCGCGCTCGCGCAGCGCGTGCAGCGGGCGCTCGCCGGGGTAGATCACGCGCTTGGGCCGGATGGTGCCGTAGAACTCGTTCTCGATCTGCAGCAGCGTGGTGGCGAGCTGGTTGTAGTCACCGCCCGGATTGCGGATGCCCAGGGCCTCGTAGGCCGGCCACGGCCGGGTCAGCGCGTCGTGCAGCGAGGCGGCGTAGCCCTCCAGGCCGTTGTAGCTCACGGCGAGCGTGGCCTGGGCCTCGCTCTGGTAACCCAGGCGCCCCATGCGCAGCGAGGTGCCGTGCGGCATGTACAGCGTGCCGGTGCTGCCCAGCTTCTGCAGTTCGTGTTCGCGGCCTTCGACGAAGGTCGAGCACACCGCCGGCGACGCACCGAACAGCGTGAGCAGCAGGAAGGCGTGGCGGCGGAAGTTGCGGATGGTGGCGAAGTACTCGTCGCTGGTCACGCCCGGCAGCGACCAGTTGTAGTGGATGCCCGAGATGGTCTGCATGCGACGGCCGTAGCGGTGACCCAGGCCCATGCGGTAGACGCTCTTGGCGCGACCGACATTGGACGAGCCGTAGCGGCCCAGCGGAATGGTCTCGTCGGTGGGCAGGCCGCACGGCATGCTCGAGGCCCACATCATTTCGTTGCCCAGGGCGCGCAGGCTGCGCACCGTGTACTGGTGCACCTCGGTCAGCTCGGCCAGGCAGGACTCCACCGATGGGTGCACGCCGGTGATGAGCTCGAGCTGCGACTCGCTGTAGTCGGTGGTGATGTTCGGATGGGTCAGCGCACTGCCCAGGGCGGCGGGGTGCGGCGTGAGGGCCAGCTTGCCATCGGGCTGGGAGCGCAGGCTCTCTTTTTCAAGGCCGCGGCGCATGCCGCGCATGCGCTCACCCGAAAGAGCGTCCAGCCGGTGATTGAGAGAGGTCATACAGGGGTCGTGTTGCAGGTCCGGGGGCGGAAGTTAACACGCCTGCGTCATTTCTGCTGGCGCCACCGGGTTGGGCTCTGTGGTAGGCGGGCACGGGCCTTGCGCCCGGCGCAGCCAGGCGTCGATGTGCGCAGGCTCGTTGAACACACGCAGCTCGTCGCAGGCCTGCTGCGCCTCGGGATACCGTTTTCGCAGGTAATTGAGCCACTGCTTGAGCCGTCCCGCGCGGTGGCGCCGCTCCACCCGCGCGCTGACCTGTTGCCAGAACAGCTGCAGCAGCGGCGGCAATGCCGCCCACGGCACGTCACCCAGCCCCTTGATGGCCAGCGCCAGGCCGGGGTCGGTCACCATGCCGCGACCGATCATGAGGTGTTCGCAGCCGGTCACCTCGCGGCAGCGCCGCGCATCGGCCACGGTCCAGATCTCGCCATTGGCAATCACCGGCAGGCGCAGGTGTGCTGGCAGCGACTGGCGCACCTCGGCGAGCCGGTCCCAGTAGGCCGGGGGCCGGTAGCCGTGGGCCTTGGTGCGGGCGTGGATCACCAGTTCGTCGGCACCGGCTTCTGCGATCGCATGGGCGCAGTCTTCGGCGCGCGCGTCGTCGTTGAAGCCCAGGCGCATCTTGGCCGACACGGGCACGTGCGCCGGCACGGCGCGGCGCACCGCCGCCACGATGCGGCCGATGAGTTCGGGCTCGTCGAGCAGCACGGCGCCGCCGCGGCTCTGGTTGACGGTTTTGGCGGGACAGCCGAAGTTCAGGTCGATGCCGTGCGGGCCCAGCCCGGCCAGGCGCGCGGCATTCTCGGCCAGGCAGCCCGGGTCGGAGCCGAGCAGCTGGGCACGCACCGGCACACCCGCGCGGGTGCGACCGCCGTTGAGCAGTTCAGGCACCACGCGCACAAACACACGCTCGGGCAGCAGCATGTCGGTGACGCGGATGAACTCGCTCACGCAGCGGTCGATGCCACCGGTGCGGGTAAGCACATCACGCAGGGTGGCATCGAGCAGACCTTCCATGGGGGCGAGCAACAGCATGGGGGTATTGTCCTTTGCCTGGACAATCGGTTTCATGGCTTGCTTGCTTTCTCCGGCTGGTCCGGTCATCGGCGACCGGGCGGAACGCCTCCGCGAATGTCCCCCGGGTCGGCTGCGCCGCTCCTCCTCCTTTATTTCGCTGCGGCGTTCCACCCGATCACCGATGACCTCGTTGGCGTGCGTCCGCGAGCCCGCGAGGTCGGCGTGAGCAATGTCTCCCTCATCCACGAGGACGAACAACTCATCGTCCTCAACAAACCTGAAGGCTTGCTGGCGGTACCCGGCAAAGGCCCCGACAAACAGGATTGCCTGAGCGCCAGGGTTCAGGCCAGATGGCCCGACGCCCTCGTGGTGCACCGGCTCGACATGGCCACCTCCGGCCTTGTGGTCATGGCACGCGGCCTCGAAGCGCAACGCGCGCTGAGCCTGGCGTTCGAAGAGCGCCGCGTGCACAAGCGCTACACCGCCGTGGTGGCCGGTCAACTGACCAACCCCCAGGCCGACAACGGCTGGAACAGCATCGACCTGCCGCTCATGGCCGACTGGCCCAGGCGACCCCTGCAAAAAGTGGATCGTGTGCAAGGCAAGCCCAGCCTCACCCGCTGGCGCATCTCGGCCCAACCATCGACCGCCGGCACCACCCGCCTCGAGCTCGAACCGGTGACGGGCCGCACCCACCAGTTGCGCGTGCACCTGCAAGCCCTTGGGCACCCGGTGGTGGGCGATGCGTTGTACGCTGCGCCCGACACACCGGCCACGGCTGCCCGCCTGCTGCTGCACGCGCACTGGCTCTTGTTTCCCCATCCGCTCCATGGCCAGGCCATGGAATTCCACAGCCCCTGCCCGTTCTGAAACCACCATGACGCAACAACACCTCACCATCCTCACCGGCGCCTCGCGGGGCATGGGCCTGGCCATGGCGCGCCAGCTGCTCGGTCCTGATCGGCACCTGCTGTGCATCTCGCGCCAGGTGAACGGCGAACTGACCACCGAAGCGCAAGCGCTCGGGGCCCCGCTCACGCAGTGGTCGCAAGACCTCGCCGACAGCACCGGTGCGGCGAACCGGCTGCAGGCCTTTCTGCAGAGCCAGCCCGCCAGCCACTGGAGCGGCGCCACGCTGATCAACAACGCCGGCGTGATCCCGCGCATCGGACCGCTGGACCAGTGCCCGCCCGAGGACCTGGCGAACGCCCTTCGCGTGGGTCTGGAAGCCCCCATGCAGCTCACCGCCGCCTTCCTGCGCGCCACCAACGGCTGGGTGCAAGCGGGCTGGCGCGGGCCGCGCAAGGTGCTGAACATCTCTTCGGGCCTGGGCCGCAGCGCCATGGCGGCGCAGGCACCGTATTGCGCCGCCAAAGCCGGCATGGACCATTTCACCCGCTGCAGCGCGCTCGACGAAGCGCAACGCGAGCACGGCGCGCGCCTGGTCTCGCTGGCGCCCGGCGTGATCGACACCGACATGCAGGTGCAGTTGCGCGCGGGTGATCCGGCCGCGTTTCCCGACCGGGGCCGCTTCGTGGAACTCCAGCGCCAGGGTCAGCTCACACCGCCTGGCGAGGCCGCAGCCCGTGTGCTCGCCTGGCTTGAACGCGCCGATTTCGGCGACCAACCCGTGGCCGACGTGCGCGGCTGAAACCCCTTGAACGCCATGCAGAAACCCTTCTGGAACCGACGCGAATTCACCATCGCCGGCGCTGCGGCCATCGGCACCGCCGCCCTGCCCGCGCGCGCCCAGGCCCCGGGCTTCTGGACCCTGCTGCGCGAAGGCGGCTGTGTGGTGCTGATGCGCCATGCGCTGACCGAGCCCGGCATCGGCGATCCGCCGAACTTCAAGCTGGGTGAATGCGGCACACAGCGCAACCTGAGCGAGGCCGGACGCCAACAGGCACGGCGCGTGGGTGCTGCATTCACGCGAGAGCGCGTGAAGCTCGACGAGGTGCGCTCCAGCGCCTGGTGCCGTTGTGTCGACACCGCCATGCTCGCCTTTGGCCAGAACACCGTGTGGACGCCACTCAACTCCTTTTTCGGCAGCAGCGGTGGGCCTGACCAGAGCAACGATGTGCTGCGCAGCGTGCAGGGCTGGATGGCACCGCGCAACCTGATGCTGGTGACCCACCAGGTGAACGTGACCGCGCTGACCGGCGAGTACCTGAGCATGGGCGAGATCCTCGTCACGCGTGCGGCGCCTGCGTCCGGCGGCAGCGTTCCGGCCCGCCTGCGCGTGCTTTCCCGCCAGACCTTCTGACGCAGATCAAGTTGGGTGTGGGTGCCGGGGCTACGATATCGGCTGCCCAAAACACCAGGAGACCCCCATGAGCAGAGAAGTCGTCATCGTCAGCGCCGTGCGCACCGCCATTGGCACCTTCGGCGGAAGCCTGAAGGATCAGCCACCGATCGAACTCGGCGCACTGGTCGTGCGCGAATCCCTCGCCCGCGCCGGCGTGGACGGCAAGGATGTGGGTCATGTGGTGTTCGGCCACGTGGTGAACACCGAACCCAAAGACATGTACCTCTCGCGGGTGGCTGCCATCAACGGCGGCTGCGCCGAGGGCACGCCCGCCTTCAACGTCAACCGCCTGTGCGGCTCGGGCCTGCAGGCCATCGTCTCGGCCTCGCAGAGCATCCTGCTGGGCGACACCGACGTGGCCATCGGCGGCGGCGCGGAGAACATGAGCCGTGCCCCGTTTGCCAGCCTGAACATGCGCTGGGGCGCCCGCATGGGTGACACCAAGATGGTCGACATGATGGTCGGCGCGCTGCACGACCCCTTCCACACCATCCACATGGGCGTGACGGCGGAGAACATCGCCGCCAAGTGGGGCATCAGCCGCGACGACCAGGACCGGCTCGCGGTGGAAAGCCACAACCGCGCACAGCGCGCCACCGAAGAAGGCCGCTTCAAGGACCAGATCGTGCCGGTGGTGCTCAAGAGCCGCAAGGGCGACGTGTCGTGGGCGACCGATGAACACTTCCGCCCCGACTGCACGCTGGAAGACCTCGCCAAACTCAAGCCGGTGTTCCTGAAAGAAAACGGGACCGTGACCGCCGGCAACGCCTCGGGCCTCAACGATGCCGCCGCGGCCGTGGTCCTGATGGAAGCGGGTGCAGCGAAGGCGCGTGGCGCAAAGCCGCTGGCGCGCCTGGTGGCCTACGCACATGCCGGCGTGGACCCGAAATACATGGGCATCGGCCCGGTGCCGGCCACGAAGATCGCGCTGGAGAAAGCCGGACTGACGGTGAACGACCTCGACGTGATCGAGGCCAACGAGGCCTTCGCTGCCCAGGCCTGCGCCGTCACGCGCGACCTCGGCCTGGACCCGGCCAAGGTCAACCCCAACGGTTCGGGCATCTCGCTGGGCCACCCCATCGGCGCCACCGGCGCACTGATCACGGTGAAAGCCATTCACGAACTGCACCGGGTTCAGGGTCGCTACGCGCTGGTGACGATGTGCATTGGTGGTGGCCAGGGGATTGCCGCGATCTTCGAGCGGATCTGAAGACCGGGCGGCAGAATGACTGCCATGCCCGAACACGCCCCTGCTCGACACAGCCCTTGGGCGCCCGCCCTCGCCGAGCTCGAACGCGGCCTGCTGCAGCGCGACGTGGCCGCACGCGCCCTGTTGCTGGCCGCGCTGGCCGGTGAACACGTGCTGCTGCTCGGCCCGCCGGGCACGGCCAAGAGCGAGCTGGCGCGCCGGCTGCAGCGGCTGCTGCCCGGCGCGCACTACTTCGAGCGCCTGCTCACGCGCTTCACCGTGCCCGAGGAACTGTTCGGCCCGCTCTCGCTGCGCGCCCTCGAAGACGACCGCTACGAGCGTCTGACCGAAGGCTACCTGCCCGGCGCCGAAGTGGCTTTTCTCGACGAGGTGTTCAAGGCCAACTCGGCCATCCTCAACACCTTGCTCGGTCTGCTGCACGAGCGCCAGTTCGACAACGGCAGCCAGCGCCTGCCGGTGCCGCTGGTGTGCCTGGTGGGTGCCAGCAACGAACAGCCGCAGGACGACAGCCTGCTCGCCTTTCACGACCGCTTCCTGCTGCGCGTGCCGGTGCAGCCCGTCGACGACGCCCACTTTGCGGCGCTGCTGCAAACCAGCGTGACAGCCCCCGCCGCCGCACCGCCCGAGGCGCTGATCGATCGCGCGCGGCTTGATGCACTGCGCGCCCAGGCGCCCCGCACCGTGGTCGGCGAGACCGTGCTGGCGCTGCTGCTGCAGGCGCGCCAGCACGCCCGGCAAACCGGGCAGACCGTGTCCGACCGGCGCTGGCGCCAGTGGGTGGCCTTGCTGCAACTGCAGGCCGCCAGCCGGGGCGCCTGCGAGGTGGACGGGTGGGACCTGTGGTTGCTCCCCTTTGTGCTCGCCAGCGACACGTCGCACGTGACGGGCTGGACCGACTTCTTCTTGCACCGTGTCGCGCTCACCGGACCGCTGCCCCTGGACGGCCTGGAGCGCGCGGTGACGGCGTTCGAGCAGCAGCTCGACATCGAGCGGCGAGCGCCGGCCGACGCGCAGGACGACAGCGCGGGCAAGGTCGCGCTGGCCCGGTCGATCGCCGGACCCGGTGCCGGTGAGAGCGAGATGGTGCGCATCACCAGCGAGCGCGCGCAGCGGCGCTACAGCCCGGTGCACATCGAGGCCCGCGTGGCGCAGACCGACGAATTGCTCGCGCGCCTGGTCGAACTTCACAACGAACTGACCACCACCGCGGCGAGCGTGTTGGGCGCCGCACGCGCACACGACTGGCTGCCTGCGTCGTGGCTGGCACAGATCGAGGCGGTGCACCTGGGCCGCTGCGCCGGTGTCGCGTCGCTGCTGACACAGCTCCAGACCACGCGCAACGGCTTTGCATGCCTGCCGGTGGATGCAACGAAGGTGGATCGCCCTGCGCCGGTGTCGTGGGAAACCCCGTGAGGGCTTCGACAGGCTCAGCCCGAACGGGGGTGGGCTCAGCCCGGGCGGTTGGATCGGTCGATCGCACGACAACAAACCCCGTTCAACCTGAGCCTGTCGAAGGGCCTCATTCCGATCACCCTGAGCTTGTCGAAGGGCCCGGCCAGCCGGCCACGCCCTACCACCACCTCGACGCCCTGCCCCGCGAGCTTTGGCGATGGGCGGTGGTGTGCAGCAGTGGCCAGCCTGCCGAGCGCCTGCCCCACCTGACGCGCTGGATGGAAGCCCTCCTGGCCGGCGCCCTGCCCGACGCCGCCCACGACTTTGGCGACGCCGCCGCCACGCAGGCGCTGCGCCCGCTGCTGGTCGAGCTTGAACTGCTGACCCTCACGCAAGGCAGCGCACCCCTCACGCGGCAGGTGATGCAGAGCCTGCTGTGGCACCTCGACAGCCTCATCGACCGCCCGGGCGGCGAGCCGCGCGAGCAGGCCATCGCGCGCATGCGCAGCGACTTCCGCGACAGCTGGGACCTGCAGCGCCAGGGCTGGGACGAGGTGCTCTCGCTGCTGCAGTCGCTGGGCGATCTGGCGCACCTGCGCTGGGACGATCTGCAGGGTCACCTGAACCGGCGCGAATGGGGTGAAGCGCGTCGCATCGGCGAACTGCTGCAGCGCCTGCCACAGCTCGCACGCTTCATCGACGGTGTGGGCCGGCGTGAGCAGGCGCCCCACCCACCTGCGCTCACCACCCGACCCGATGCCCGCGAACCGATGCCCGCGGTGCGCCATCCGGCCGATGAAGAAGAACGGCGGCCCGAACCCACCGCCGTGGATGGTGTGCGCCGCTCGCGCACCCTCGCCCGCATGACCGGCGGCGAAAGCCTCCACCTCACCCACCCGGTGCTGCGCCGCCTGTGGCGCGCGCGTTTTGCCGAAGCACAGCTGCTCACCTACGACGACCGGGCCCGCGAGCAGTCGCAGCGCCCGCTGCCGCAACCCGAACCCCAGCCCCGGCGACGCAGCCCCGGCCATGCTGGACGCGGCCCGCTCATCGTGTGCCTGGACACCTCGGGATCGATGCGTGGCGCGCCGGAAAACGTGGCCAAGGCCTGCGTGCTGCAGGCCCTGCGCAGCGCGCATGCGCTGCGCAGGGCCTGCCGGCTGCTGGCCTTTGGCGGCCCCGACGAGCTGCTGGAGCGCGACCTGGCGCTGGACGCCGAGGGCCTGTCGCACCTGCTCGATCTCATGGGCCAGAGTTTCGATGGCGGCACCGACGTGCAGACGCCCATGGAGCGTGCCATCGAACTGGTGCAGACCACCGACTGGCACGACGCCGACCTGCTGATCGTGAGCGATGGCGAGTTCGGCGTGACGCACCACACCCTGGCGCAGCTGCGCGATGCCCGGCAACGGCTGGCGCTGCGGGTGCACGGCATCCTGATCGGCGACCGGGAGACCGTCGGTCTGGCCGAGGTGTGCGACCAGCTGCACTGGGTGCGCGAATGGCGCCGCTACGGCAGCGGAACCACGGTGGTCGCCGACGGTTTTTCGCCGGTGCACAGCCGCAGCCTCACCGCGATGTACTTCCCCAACGCGATCCGTCGCTGAGCCCGGCGGCCCCGGTTCAGTCGCCCTGAAAACCGCCCGCCCGGCAGGTCACCACCAGCGTGTCGCGCCAGCCCAGCGCGTCGCCTTCCAGCGGCTGGATGGGTGTGCTCTCGTGGATCACGCGCGCATCGTCGAGCAGCAGCAGCGACCACGGCTCGCGCAGCGTGAAGCGCTGCCCGCCCGGCCCGTTGGCCTCGAACACGCGGCTCTCGCCGCCCTTGATGCCCTGGCGACCCACCATGAACACGGCCACCAGATCCACGCCGTCGCGGTGCGCGCCCTCGGGTGTGGGCCGCCCGATGCCGTCGGTGGTGTCGATGCGAAACGGGTGGGCTTCCACAAACCAGGGCTGCTCACCGCGCAACGCGCTGGCCGCTTCGCCCAGACGGGTCAGCAGCCGGCCCCAGACCGGCAAGGCCACGACGGCGGGCTCCATGGGTTCGAACCAGCGCTGCATGCCGCCGTGCAGCGCGTTGTATTCGAGCGGCTGCCAATGCGCCCGGTGGGGCGCCTGCTGCACGCGCCCGCCCTGCACCACAAAGCAGCTGTGGCGCCGGCTGCGGTAGCGCCCGCCGTCCTTCAGGTAGGCATCGGCCGGCAGGTGGTCCCAGCCCCCGTGCAGCGAGCGCAGTTCGTCGGCGCTGGCGTCCAGCCAGGCGGCCACGCTGGCGGCGCCGAGCAGGGCGAACCCGGTGGACTTGAGGCTTGCATCGAGCTGCTGCAGGGGAACGTAGGGGGGCTGGAATTCGCTGGTCATGGTGGGGCAGTTTACTGGCCGCCTCCGGGTCATCTGAACCGCTTTCATGCGCTGGATCAAAACACCGGCGCCAGCCCGCAGGCATGCTGCGCACAGGCCAGGTGGATGGCCGCAGGAGCAAACATGCAGGTATTGAAATGGACGCCGGCCTTGTGGCTGGGCTTTGAGCCCATGGACGAGATGAACCGCGAGTTCATGGAACTGCTGGGACGCGCCCAGGCGGCGCCAGACGACCAGGTGGTGCCGGCCTGGCAGGAACTGGTGCAGCACGCCGCAGCGCATTTCGGCACCGAAGACGACTGGATGCGCCGCGAGGCGTTCGCCACGGCCGGGCAGCACACCATGGAACACCGCGTGGTGCTCAACCTCCTGCGCGAAGGCCTGGGCCAGGCGCAGCGCGGTGACCTCGCACCGGTGCGCCAGATGGCGTCCGAGCTCGGGGCCTGGTTCAGCCGGCACACGCAGACGCTGGACGCGGCGCTGGCGCTGCACATGCGCCGGGTCGGCACGCCTGAAGCGGCCGCGGCCTGAGGCCACCGGTTGGTGGTTCAATCGGTGGGCAAAGAGGAGACAGACATGAACGAAGCCACACCCGCGACCGACCAGCCCGGCGAACCCCCGCGCCCGCCCTCGGTGTTCGACCTGCGCATCACCGAGCTGAACGCGGGCGACCCGCTGCGCTGGCTGCGAATGGGATGGGCCGACTTCCTGCGCTGTCCGCGCACAGGACTCTTCTACGGCCTGTGTTTTTTCCTCATGGGACATGCGCTGCTGGCGGTGTTTCGCGCCGCGCCGGCATATGTGCTGGCACTGAGCGCGGGCTTTCTGCTGATGGGCCCCTTCCTCTGCCTGGGCCTGTACGACACCAGCCGTGCCTTGCAGAACGGGCAGCAGCCTTCGCTGCGCGCCTCGCTGCTGGCGTGGCGCCCCACCCAGGGCACGATGGCCATCTTTGCCGGCGTGTTGCTGATCCTGGAGATGCTGTGGGGCCGGGCATCGCTGGTGGTGTTTGCCGTCACCTTCAACACCATGCCATCCACCGCGAACCTGCTGGCCCAGCTGTTCAATCCCGACAACCTGTCGTTCCTGATCACCTACACCGTGGTCGGCGGCGTGTTCGCGGGCCTGATCTTCGTCACCAGCGTGATCTCGATCCCGATGATCCTGGACCGCCGGGTCGATGCGATTTCAGCCGGTCTCACCAGCATGCGGGCCTGCGTGCAGAACCCCGGCGTCATGCTGCAGTGGGGTGCACTGATCACGCTGCTCATGATTCTTGCGATGCTGCCGCTGTTTCTGGGCTTGCTGGTGCTGGGGCCGGTGGTGGGTCACGCCACCTGGCACGCCTACCAGGGCACGGTCAGCGACCCGGCCTGAGGCGCTTCAGCGGGCGCGGGGTGCGTCACCGCGGCGGGTACTGCCGCGGCGGCCCGGGCGCTTGCCCAGCAAGGCCGGCTCGATGCTGTCCTCGAACAGCGGCCACAGGGCCTGCACGCTCTCGAGCGCGGCCTCTTCACCCATGGAGCGGCACAGACGCTGGTGCAGCTCCACCCGCAGGAACCACAGGCTTTTCGGGTCCACCGCCACCAGCAACCGGTGCCGCAGCCGCTCGTCTTCCCAGCCGGCGTCGGGTGGCAGCAGGTCGACCATGGCACGGCGGATGCGGGAGAGGGTGGCGGGATCGTGACGGGCGGGAGTGCTCGTCAGGCGTTGTGTGACGGTGTCCAGAATGGTGGTGAAGATGCTCACTGGTCAGCGATCTGTTTTGTTGTTTGGGCCATGAACCAACACAACGCATTCAAGGGATGCGTATTCCCACCTCTGCCCCCGCGTTTGTAACACGCCGTGCGGGAGCCCTTCAACGATTCACATCCACCACCAGCCGCCCGCGCACCCTGCCGGCCAGCAATTCGGTGGCTGCGGCGATGGCCTCGGCCAGACCGATCTCCTGTGTGATGGCCGCGAGTTGCCCGCGGTTCAGGGTGCTGGCCAGGGCGTCCCAGGCGGCCACGCGCCGGGCCATCGGCGCCATCACGCTGTCGATGCCGTGCAGCGTGATGCCGCGCAGGATGAAGGGCGCCACGCTGGCCGGCAGGTCCATGCCCTGGGCCAGGCCGCAGGCGGCCACGGCGCCCCCGTAACGCGTGCTGGCGCAGGCGTTGGCCAGGGTGTGGCTGCCCACCGAATCGACCACACCGATCCAGCGTTCCTTCTGCAGGGGCTTGCCGGGCGCGCCCAGCGTGTTGCGGTCGATCACTGCCGAAGCGCCGAGCGACTTCAGGTGCTCCGCGTCCTGCAGACGGCCGGTGGATGCGACCACCGTGTGGCCCAGACCCGCCAGCAAGGAAACGGCCACGCTGCCCACCCCGCCGTTGGCACCGGTCACCAGCACCTCGCCGCTGCCGGGCGCAACACCCGCCTCCATCCAGTGCCGCTGCAGCGCCATCACGCACAGCATGGCGGTGTAGCCCGCGGTGCCGATGGCCATGGCGTCGCGCGCGCTCAGGCCCTGCGGCAGGGCCACCAGCCAGTCGCCCTTGACGCGGGCCAGCTGGGCCAGCCCGCCCCAGTGGTTCTCGCCCACGCCGAAGCCGTTGAGCAGCACGCGGTCGCCGCTCTTCCAGGCCGGGTGGTCGCTGTGCGTGACCGTGCCGGCCAGATCGATGCCCGGCACCATGGGAAAACTGCGCACCACCGGCGACTTGCCGGTGATGGCCAGGCCATCCTTGTAATTGAGGGTGGACCAGTCCACGCGCACCGTCACATCGCCGGCGGCGGGCAACTGCGCTTCGTCGAGGCGGGTCAGGTCACAGCGGTAGCCGCTCTCGGGCTGGGTGATCACGAGTGCGTTGAACATGGCGTCTCCTAAGGGGAAGTGGATGGGTCTGCGGGCCGGTCCGGATCGGTCTCGCGCCACAGGCGCACCGTCAGCCACCAGCCGATCAGGGAATTGGTGAGCGCGAACACGCTGACCACCAGGCGGATGCCCATGGGCGGATCGGTCAACTGCAGGAAGCCGATCATGAAACTGGACAGCGCATTGAAGCCCAGCATGAGCCAGAACAGGCTGCGCCGGGGCTGCCAGAGGCGGTGAAAGATGTGCTCGATCGAAGGCATGCCGTCATTGTGCCGGCGCGGCGCGCGCGGCTTCCTGCTCCTGAAGCAGCCGCCACATGACCTTGCCGCTGCCACTCTTGGGCAAGGCACTGACGAACTCGACGCTGCGGGGACACTTGTAGATCGCCATGTGCTCGCGGCACCAGTCCAGGATCTCCTGTTCGGTGGTGCTGCCCCGGTGCGACTCGCGCAGCACCACCACCGCCTTCACGCTCTCGCCACGGTAGGCGTCGGTGGTGGCGATGACGCAGGCCTCGGCGATGGCGGGGTGTTTGAACATCAGCAGCTCGACCTCGGCCGGCCAGACCTTGAATCCGCTGGCGTTGATCATGCGTTTGAGCCGGTCGGTGATGAAGTAGTAACCATCCTCGTCCACCCGGCCCAGGTCGCCCGAGCGGAAGAAGCGCTTGCCCTCGAAGCTGATGAAGGCGGCCTCGGTGGCCTCGGGCCGTTTCCAGTAGCCGTCGAACACCTCGGGTCCGTGGATGATGATCTCGCCGGCTTCGCCTTGCGGCATCTCCTGCAGGGTGAGCGGGTCCACCACCCGGGCCTCGGTGCTCAGGAACGGCACGCCCAGGCACTGCTGCTTGGGCGCATCGGGCGGGTTGCTGTGCGAGGGTGCGGCGGTTTCGGTCAGGCCATAACCTTCCGCGTACCGCAGCCCGAAGAGCTCGAGCAGTCGCTGTGCCACCGCCTGCGGCATGGCCGCACCGCCACCGCCGATGTAGACCAGGCTGGAGAGGTCGTACTCCTCGAAGCTCGGGCTGGCGAGCAGGTCGATCACCATGGTGGGTATGTTGGTCCAGTGGGTCACACGCCAGCGCGAGATGAGCCGCCCGGCGAGTTCACGGTCCCAGCGCGGCATCATGACGATGGTGGCGCCGGTGTACACCCCGGCGTGCATGCCGGTGACCATGCCGGTGATGTGGAACAGCGGCACCACCAGCAGCATCACGTTCTCGGCGGCGCCGTTGCCCCACACGCTGCAGGCCACCGCGTTGTGCATGAGCGTGCTGTGCGGGTGCATGCAGCCCTTGGGCAGACCGGTGGTGCCGCTGGTGTAGGGCAGAACGGCCAGATCCGTCGGCACGCGGTTGTGCTCGGGCGCCGGCGCCGTGCAGGCCAGTGCGCCGGCCCAGTCGCACACCGAGCCACCGGGCAGATCGGGCGTGGCATGGTGCGTGCCCAGCCAGTCGCGCCACGCGGCAGGCACATCGGCCTGGGGACCGATGGCTTCGCTGTAGTGGGACACCACCAGGTGGCGCAGGCGCCCGGCCGCCGGCACGGCCGCGTTCGCCTTGAGCAGCTCACCGGCGAGGTCGGCGGCGACCACCGCCACGCGCGCATCGGGGTCGGTGATGTAGTGCTGAAGTTCGTCCGACCGGTTCATCGGATTGACCGGCACCACCACCGCATTGGCGCGCAGGATCGCGAAGTGGGCCACGACCCACTGCGGGCAGTTCTGCATCAGCAGGATCACGCGGTCGCCGTCCTCCACACCCTGCGAGCGCAGGTGGGCCGCGAGCCGTTGCGCCTGGTCGAACAGCTGGCGGTAGGTGATCACCTGGTCAAAAAAGACCAGCGCGGGCTTGTCGGGGTAGCGCAAGGCGCTCACCGCCAGGTTGTGCCACAGCGAGGTGGCTGGCGGGGAGAGCCGCAGCGGCAGCCGCCTGGGCCAGAACCGGTGGTGCGCCTGGGCCGAAGGCCTTTCGCCCTCAGGGGTGATTCGGGTCATGTGCCTGTCTCCATGTTTTTGGTCTGCCACCGAAGGATACGGGTCGACCCGCCGATGTGAAAACCGGCCTGTCGCGACTGGGACCTCGGCGTTGCCGGTGTTTGGCACGGAAGCTGCATGCCGACACCGGTAGGGGTACCACCGTGGGTGGCTCGACGTGTCGGCATGTGTTTTTTGCATGGCTTTCCCACGTAAACCCCGATCCAGGGTCCAAAAGGCCAGGGATACATTCGGTTGCGGTCGTCTGGTGCACCCAACAGGTGCGCCGGTAACGCCGACAGACATCCTTTCAAACACAACGGAGAGACCCGATGAAGACAACGACCCTGAAACTCGCGGCCCTGGGCCTGGGCGCAGCCGCCACCCTGGCCAGCCTGCCGGCACATGCAGGCAAGGACCTGGATGCCATCAAGAAACGCGGTGAGCTGATCTGCGGCGTCAGCACCGGCCTGGCCGGCTTCTCTGCCGCTGACAGCCAGGGCAAGTGGAGTGGTCTGGACGTGGACGTGTGCCGCTCTGTCGCCGCGGCCGTGCTCAACGACCCCAACAAGGTGCGCTACGTGCCCTTGAATGCAGCGCAGCGTTTCACGGCCCTGCAGTCCGGCGAAGTCGACCTGCTGCCGCGCAACACCACCTGGACGCTCACCCGCGACGCATCGCTGGGTCTGCACTTCACCGGCGTCAATTTTTACGACGGTCAGGGCTTCATGGTTCCCAAGGCCCTGAATGTGAAGAGCGCCAAAGACCTCAAGGGCGCCACCGTTTGCGTGCAGTCCGGCACCACCACCGAGCTCAACCTGAGCGACTACTCGCGCGCCAACAACCTCAACCTGCGCCCCATCGTGTTCGCCGAACTGGCCGCCACCAACGCCGCCTACTTCGCCGGCCGTTGCCAGGCCTACACCACCGACGCTTCGGGCCTGGCCTCGATCCGCTCGAAGGAAGCCGCCAAGCCCGACGACCACATGATCCTGCCCGAGCTGATCTCCAAGGAACCCCTCGGCCCGGCCGTTCGCCGTGGTGACGACGAGTTCTTTGCGATCGTGAAATGGGTCGGCTACGCGCTGCTGGAAGCCGAAGAACTCGGCATCACCGCTGCCAACGTGGACGCCATGAAGCGCGACAGCAAAAACCCGAACGTGCTGCGCCTGCTGGGCGGCGGCACCGAAGACACGGGCAAGCTGCTGGGTCTGGACAAGGACTGGGCCGTGCGCGCCGTCAAGGCCGTGGGCAACTACGGTGAAGCCTACGAACGCAACATCACCCCGATCGGCCTGCCGCGCGGCGTCAACGCGCTGTGGAACAAGGGCGGCCTGATGTACCCCATGCCCGTTCGCTGATCGCGCGATCCGGGTTGACAACGCCGGCCTGGTTTTCCTGCCGGCGTTGTCGCATCTGGGGCCTGCGGGCACCCATCCTCCACCAGGAGATTCTCTTGACTTCCGTCACCAAACCCCCGAGACCGGCCTGGTCCTGGCGCAGCCGCGCCGCGCGCGGCCTGATCTACCAGGCGATTGCCCTGGTGCTGATTGGCCTGGGCGTGTGGTTCCTTGCGTACAACACGCAGGAGAACATGCGCATCCGCGGCATTCAGAGCGGCTTTGATTTTCTGGGCGCCTCCGCCGGCTTCGACATCGGCGAGACGCTCATCAACTATGACCCGAGCGAGACCTATGGCAAGGCCATCTGGGTCGGTGTGCTCAACACGCTGCGCGTGGCCGTGATCGGCATCGTGCTCACCACCATCCTCGGTGTGCTGCTTGGCGTGGGGCGCTTCTCGCGCAACGGCCTGGTGCGCGGCATCTGCTACGGCTACGTGGAGCTGTTCCGCAATGTGCCCATCCTGCTGCAGATGCTGATGTGGTACCTGTTCTTCGTGGAGGTGCTTCCCCCACCGGGCGAGGCCTGGAACCTGGGCGACCTGTTCTACCTCAGCAAGGACGGCTTCGCCTTTCCCCGCCCCATGCAGGGCGAGGGCTGGCTGCTCGTGCTGGCCGGCCTGGTCGCCGGCGTCCTGCTGTCCTGGGTGTGGCGGCGCTGGGCGCTGCGCGAGTTCGAGAAGACCGGCCGGCTTCGCAAGCCCCTGTGGCCCACGCTGGCCATCGTCGTCGCCGGCACCATCGCAGGCTGGCTGGCCGGTGGCATGCCCACCCAGTGGGCGGTGCCCGAAGCGGGTCGCTTCATGATCGAAGGCGGTGGCAGCGTCTCGCCCGAATTCATGGCCGTGCTCATCAGCCTGACCTTCTACACCTCGGCGTTCGTGGCCGAGGTCGTGCGAGGCGGCATCCAGTCGGTGAGCCTGGGGCAGAAGGAAGCCGCTGCTGCGCTGGGCCTGGCACCCAGGCAGACCATGAACCTGGTGGTGCTGCCGCAGGCCATGCGCGTGATCATTCCACCGCTCACCAACCAGTACCTGAACCTCACCAAGAACTCGTCGCTGGCAGTGGCCGTGGGTTATCCCGACGTGGTCTCGATCGCCAACACCACGCTCAACCAGTCGGGTCGGGCGGTGGAGTGCATCGCCATCATCATGCTGGTCTACCTGACCACCTCCCTGTCCACCTCGTTGTTCATGAATTGGTACAACGACCGCATGGCCATCAAGGAGAGGTAACCCATGCCAGACACCTACGTTCCGATTGCCGCGCGCCCGTCCCCGGTGCGCACCAGCGGCCTGGCCCCCTGGGTTCGCACCAACATGTTCGGCGACGTGCGCAGCAGCATCACCTCGCTGTTCCTGCTGGCGCTGGTCGTCTACCTCCTGCCCAAGCTCTACAGCTGGGGTCTGGGCAACGCTGTCTTCAGCGCCAACGCGGAGGCCTGCCAGAGCGTGCGCGGCATCGGCGCCTGCTGGGGCGTGGTGACCGAAAAGTACCGGCTGATCCTGCTCGGCCGGTTCCCCTTCGACGAGCACTGGCGCCCGGTGCTGGCCACCAGCCTCATGCTGGCAGCGCTGGTGGTGAGCTGCATCCGCGTGTTCTGGAAACCCTGGCTGGCGCTGATGTGGGTGGCGGTGATGGCCATCTTCTTCATCCTCATGGGTGGTGGCGTGTTCGGCCTGTCCGACGTGCGCACCGACCTGTGGGGCGGCCTGCCGCTGACGGTGCTGCTGGCCACGGTGTCCATCTTCCTGGCGTTCCCGCTGTCGATCGCAGTGGCCCTGGGGCGGCGCAGCCACTTGCCGGCCATCCGGTCGGCCTGCATCGTCTACATCGAACTCATCCGCGGCGTTCCGCTGATCTCGGTGCTGTTCATGGCCTCGTTCATGTTCCCGCTGTTCATGCCGCAAGGTGTGACCATCGATGTGCTGGTGCGTGTGGTGGTGGGCATCACCCTGTTCGCCGCAGCCTACATGGCCGAGATCATTCGCGGGGGCTTGCAGGCCATCCCCAAGGGGCAGCTGGAAGCGGCCGACACGCTGGGTCTGAGCTACTGGCAGACGCAACGCAAGATCGTGCTGCCGCAGGCGCTGGCCATGGTGGTGCCCAGCATCATGAACAACTTCATCTCGATCTTCAAGGACACCTCGCTGGTGACCATCGTCTCGATGTACGAACTCACCGGCGCGCTGTCGCTGGCACTGAACTCCGACGTGAACTGGCGCCCGTTCAAGATCGAGGCCTACCTGTTCATCACGCTCGTCTATTTCATCTTCTGTTTCGCCATGTCCCGCTACAGCCTGTGGGTCGAGAAGCAACTCTCCGCCAGCAAGGCGCGCTGAAAGAACAACATGACTGAATCCATCATCCGTTTCGACAAGGTCAACAAGTGGTACGGCAACGACTTCCACGTGCTGCGCGACATCGACCTCGACGTGGCCAAGGGCGAGCGCATCGTGGTGTGCGGGCCGTCCGGCTCCGGCAAGTCCACCCTGATCCGCTGCATCAACCGTCTCGAAGAGCACCAGCAGGGCCATCTCACCGTTGACGGCATCGAGCTCACCGACGACATCAAGGCCATCGACCAGGTGCGCAAGAACGTCGGCATGGTGTTCCAGCAGTTCAACCTGTTCCCGCACCTCACCGTGCTGGAGAACCTCACGCTCTCACCCATGTGGGTGGGCAAGATGCCCAAAAAGGAGGCCGAGGAAAAGGCCATGATCCAGCTGCAGCGTGTGCGGATCGCCGAGCAGGCCGGCAAATACCCGTTGCAACTCTCGGGTGGCCAGCAGCAGCGCGTGGCGATCGCGCGCGCGTTGTGCCTCACGCCCAAGATCATGTTGTTCGACGAGCCCACCTCCGCGCTCGACCCGGAGATGATCAAGGAGGTGCTCGACGTGATGGTGGAGCTGGCCAACCTGGGCATCACCATGATCTGCGTGACGCACGAGATGGGCTTTGCCAAGGCCGTGGCCGACCGCGTGATCTTCATGGACCAGGGCCAGATCGTCGAACAGAACACGCCCGAGGAATTCTTCAACAACCCGCAGAACGAACGCAGCCGCGACTTCCTCTCGAAGATCCTGGGGCATTGACTTGTCACTGCCTTGATGCACTGGGACAATCCCCCGGTTTTCAAGGAGGCAAATCATGAACTGCAACCCACCGCTTCCACCGCAACGGCTCACCTGGTTGCGATGGGGCTGCACCACGGCTCTGGGCCTGTCGATGTGGTGCGCTGGCGCGGCCCTCGCATTTGATGTGCAAGGTCATCGAGGCGCACGCGGGCTGGCGCCGGAGAACACATTGGCCGGCATCGAACGGGCGCTGACCATCGGAGTCTCCACGATCGAGATCGACATCCTGCTGAGCGCCGACGGCGTGCCGGTGGTCTACCACGACACCACGCTCAACCCCGACCTCACGCGCGACTCCAGCGGGCGCTGGTTGCAGGCGCGCGGGCCGGCCCTCAACACCCTCACGGCGGCCCAACTGGCCGGGTTCGACGTGGGGCGCATCAACCCGGCCAGCCAGCTCGCGCGCGATTTCGCCTTGCAGCAGGCCAGCGATGGCGAGCGCATTCCGACGCTGGCCGCGGTGTTTGAACACGTGAAGCGTCTCAAAGCCGATCACGTGCGGTTCAACATTGAACTCAAGCGCAACCCCTCGCGACCACAAGAGTCCACCGAGCCCGAAGCATTCGTGCGCGCCGTGCTGGACGTGGTCAACGCGCACGGCATGGCGCGGCGCTCGAACCTGCAGAGTTTTGACTGGAGCCTGAATGCGGCCACCCGACGGCAAGCGCCCGACATGGCACTGGCATTTCTCACCATCCAGCGACCCCGCTCGAACAACCTGGAAAGTGGCGAATGGACCGCTGGCCTGCGCATCTCCCAGCACAGGGACGCGCCCGCCATGGTGGCGGCTGCCGGTGGCAAGGTCTGGTCACCCAACTTCAACGACTTGAGCCAGACCGTGGTGCAACGAGCCCGCGAAGAGAGCCTGCGCGTGATTCCCTGGACCGTCAACGAAACGCCCGACATGGCCCGCCTGATCGACTGGGGCGTGGACGGCATCATCACAGACTACCCCGACCGTCTGCGCGCGGTCATGCAGGAGCGTGGCATGGCCCTGCCACCTGCGTTGGCCGCGGCACCGGCCAAGGCGCGCCTGACCCAGCCGGCGCCCACAGCGGAGCCGGTGCGCTTCGGCGTGGCACCCGACGTTCGCTGAAGCCACCGCCGATCGGCCCGGCTGTAAGCCCGGGACCCCGAGGCCGACTCACAGCCATTCCCACCCACGGAGATGGCCATGCCGAACACGTTGCCCCGCCTTGTTGCCCTCACCAGCGTGTTTCTGGCGGCCGGCTCGCTTGCCGCCCCAACTTGCGAGGTGCGCTCTGGCCCTCATCCGCCGGCCGTGGTGGAGCTCTACACCTCGGAGGGCTGCAGTTCGTGCCCTCCCGCTGATCGCTGGCTGTCCACCCTGAAGACCGCCGACAACGTGCTGGCGCTCTCGTTCCACGTGAACTACTGGAATCACCTGGGCTGGCGCGATCCGTTCGCCACCACCGAAACGACGGCCCGGCAGTACCGGCTGAAAGAAGCGTTGGGCGGCAAGCACGTCTACACCCCCCAGGTGGTGCTCAACGGGCGCGATCACCGCAACTGGAGCGGCCAGCGCGCCAGCAACCTGGGTGGGCTGCCCCCGGCCTCGGCGCCTGCCCTGCACTTGCGCCGGGACGGCCAGGTGGTCACCGCAACGATCGCAGCTGTCCCCGGCACCGATGCCGCTGGTTACTGGGCAGTGCTGCAGGATGGACTGGTGAGCAAGGTCACGCGGGGCGAGAACGCGGGTGAAGATCTGCGTCACGATCACGTGGTGAGTCTGTACCAGCCCGTCGCGCCCTGGGCTGCCAGCCAGGGAGGCAGCGCCCGGCTCATCTTGCCCGCCGGTTCGGTGCAACGGGTGGCGTTTGTGGTGACCAACGCGGCGCTGACGCAACCGCTGCAGGCGCTGGTGCTGCAATGCCCCGCCTGAAAGGTCGCCATCCATGGCCCTGAATGGAACCCATGCCATGCCGCCCGTATCATCCACACCCATGCGCCATTGGTTCCTCGTCCTCATGATCGCCTTGCTGCCCCTGCGCGGCTGGGTGGGCGATGCCATGGCGATGGACATGCTGGGCGCGCCGGCGCACAACATGGCCGCCCTGTCCGCAGACAGTGGCCACCCCTGTCCCGACCACACCGTGGGTGCCACCACCGACCACGCCGCGCAGGACAGCCACGGCGAGCACTCGCACGCCGCGTGTGATGTCTGCAACGGGCCTGCGCTGGCCATGGCCACCACTCCCCTGCAAGTCCTGCCGCCCGCGCACAGCGTACGGGCCAGGCCCGCCGAGCATTTCGCCAGCAGCGAGGCCCGGCGCGGCGTCAAGCCACCCATTTCCTGACTTCACACGCCCGAGGTGCGTCCGCCACGGCCCGAAACGGGTCGCAAGCGGGCGTCGGTTTGTGATGTCAGGAGATCCCCATGATGGTTTTTCGGCGGAACCCACCGCCTTTGTCCCGTACCCGCCTGCGCACGGCCTTGCTGAGTCTCGCCTGTTGCGCCTGGTGGCCGGCGCAGGCACAGATGCCCGGTGCCCTGCAGGCCGCCAACCCCGACACCTCGAGCAGCGCCGTCCCCCTGGTACTGCCCGCCACTGGCTCGGCCGATCCACAGGAACGCCCCGCCGATCTGGCCCGGGCGCGCGAGATCTGGCAGCGCGCCAACCAGCGCGTGGCCGAATTCCCGCGCGGCCACATCGATCTGCTGCGCTGGGAAGCAAAGAACCCGGGGCAGACCGCGCCGGCCCCCGCCCAGGGCAGCGCAGCCGGTGCCCCGCTGGACCTCGCGCAGGCCTTGCGGCTTTCGCTCAGACAGCGCCCCGACCTGTTCACCCGCGCCGGCATGAACGCGCCGGAACAGGCCGCCGTGCAGGTCGCCTATGCCGACCACGTGCGTGAGCTCCAGCGCGCCTGGATCGACGCCGTGGCCGCGCAGCAAAGCTGGCGCCATACCGCCGAAATGTGGGAGGCCACCCGCACCGGCAGCGAACTCGGTCGGCGCATGGTGGGAGCGGGCAACTGGAGCCAGGCCCGCTTGCTGCGTGAGCAGCTGCTGGAAGCCGGCGCCTGGCAGACGAGCGTGGCTGCGCAGGGTTCTGCGCTGATGGCGCAGGAACGGCTGGCGCAACAGATCGGGTTGTGGGACGCCGAGGCGGTGGCGCAGCTGGGTGCGCGGCTGCCGACCAGCCTGCCCGCCGTACCGGCGCGCCTGGCGCCGGGCGAAGGCCTCAGCGAGAAAACGCTGGAGGCCGCGGTGCTGCGCGCCGATCCCCTGCTGGCGCAGCAGCGCACCCTGGCCGAGCGCGATCTCATCGCCCTGAGTTCGGGCCGGCGACAAGCCTGGAACGACGCGGTCGACGCCGCCCTGTCCGCCCTGCCCGACCCCGGCACCGCAGCGACGCCACCGCACATCGACAACCTGTCTTTGCTGCGTGACCACCCGCTCGAACGTGCGGTCGAAGCCGAGGCGAAGCTGCTGCGCGCAGCGGGCGAGCGGCGCTCGATGGCCCGTCAGGCCTGGGCCCAGCTGCAGATGAGCCACGCCCGCGCGGTGCACGCGCAGGACGTGGTGGCGAAACTGCAGGCCGCGCTGGAGCAGGAAACCCTGCTGCGCTACAACGGCATGCTGCAGAGCAGCTGGGAGCTGCTGGCCAGCGCGCGCGAACGCATGCAGTCGCTTGATTCGGCCTTGCAGGCCCGCCGCGATTTCTGGCGTGCCCAGGCCGACTGGCAGGCCCTGCTTGCCGGCGCCCGCTACGCCGGTCCCGACAACGATTCCAGCCCCGGCGCAGGTGCCGGCGCCACCCCGGCAGGACACTGACATGAACAACAGCATGAACCGCAGAAACTGGCTCGCCGGCGCCGCCGTGGGCGCCGTCGCGGCCACCAGCGTGAGCCGTGTGGCCCTGGCCGCCATTCCCGAGCCGATGCAGCAGACCTCGGCCGACACCGCTCCTCCCTGGACACCTGCCGGCGTGACCGGAGCCGGCCGTCCCTACAACCCGGTGGTCACACTCAACGGCTGGACCGCGCCCTGGCGCATGAACGCGGGTGTGAAGGAGTTCCACCTCGTGGCCGAGCCGGTGGTGCGCGAGATGGCGCCGGGCTTCATGGTCAACATGTGGGGCTACAACGGACAGAGCCCGGGCCCGACCATCGAGGTGGTCGAGGGCGACCGGGTGCGCATCTACGTGACCAACCGCCTGCCCGAGCACACCACCATCCACTGGCATGGCCAGCGTCTGCCCAACGGCATGGACGGCGTGGGCGGCATGAACCAGCCGCAGATCAAGCCGGGCCAGACCTTCGTCTACGAGTTCGTGGCGCGCCGCCCCGGCACCTTCATGTACCACCCGCACGCCGATGAAATGACACAGATGGCGATGGGCATGATGGGTTTCTGGGTCACCCACCCGAGGCAGAAACACCCGCTGATCGAAGACGTGCAACGCGACTACTGCTTCCTGCTCAACGCCTTTGACGTCGAGCCCGGCAGCATGACGCCGCAGGTCAACACCATGCTGGAGCAGAACATCTGGAGCTGGAACAGCCGCGTGTTCCCCGGCATCACGCCGCTGGTGGCGCGCCTGGGCGAGCGGGTGCGGGTGCGCGTGGGCAACCTCACCATGACCAACCACCCGATCCACATCCATGGCATCGAATTCGAGGTCAGCGGCACCGACGGCGGTCCCACGCCCAAGGGCTCGCGCTGGCCCGAAGTCACCACCGACGTGGCCGTGGGCCAGATGCGCCAGCTCGAGTTCATCGCCGACGAACCGGGCGACTGGGCCATGCACTGCCACAAGAGCCACCACACCATGGGCGCCATGGGCCATGGTGTGCCCACCATGATCGGGGTGGACCACCGCGGCCTGGTGGCGCCCCTGCAGCGCGCCGTGCCCGACTACATGGTGATGGGCGAGCGGGGCATGGCCGACATGGGTGAGATGGAGATGGAGCTGCCGGCCAACACCTTCCCCATGATGACCGGCACCGGCCCGTACGGCCCGATCGAGATGGGCGGCATGTTCACCACGCTCAAGGTGCGTGCCGACCAGAAACCCGGCGACTACTCCGACCCCGGCGTCTACAAAATGCCGCCCGGCACCCAGGCGCGGCTGGTGGAGACCGGCGCCGCACCCACGGCCGCCCGTCCCGCCGCACCCGTCCCGACCAGCACGACCACCACACCCACCGCCACCGTGCGCAAGCCCGCCGGCGGGCATGGCGGCCACCACTGAACCTCGCAAGGAGAAGCCACATGACTTTCAAGACCCGACGCAGCCTGCTCGCCCTTCCCCTGGTGCTGGCCTTGCCGCGCGCCTTTGCCCACGGCGAACAGCACGGCAAACCGGCCGGCCCGGTGGTGAAGGAGCAAAAGCCCTGGGGCATCGCGGGCGAGCCCGCGCAGGCCAGACGCACCGTCGAGATCCGCATGACCGACGACATGAAGCTCACGCCCAACCACATCGAGGTGCGCGCCGGTGAGACCTTGCGCATCCGCGCGTCCAACGCGGGCAAGGTGATGCACGAGATCGTGATCGGCACCGCCGACGAGCTCAAGGCGCACGCCGAGATGATGAAGAAGTTTCCCAACATGGAGCACGACGAGCCCTACATGGCGCACGTGGCGCCGGGCAAGCGCGGCGACATCGTCTGGACCTTCAACCGCCCGGGCGACTTCGAATTCGCCTGCCTGATCGCCGGCCACTTCGAGGCCGGCATGCGCGGCACCATCCGCGTCACCCCCAAAGCTTGACCCCCAGGAGACCACCATGCAAAGACGTACCCTCTTCAGCGCAGCCGCAGCCCTCGTTGCCGGTGCCGCCCTGCCCGCCTGGGCACAAACGGCGCCCGCGCTGCCGGTGCTGCAGGTCTGGAAAGACCCCAACTGCGGTTGCTGCCAGGACTGGGTGGCCTACCTGCAGGCCGACGGTTTCCAGGTGCAGGTGTTCGACACCGGCAACACCGCAGTGCGCAAGCGCCTGGGCCTGCCCGACAAGTTCGGCTCCTGCCACACCGGCCTGATCGGTGGCTACGTGATCGAAGGCCACGTGAACGCGCGCGAGATCCGCCGCCTGCTGGCTGAAAAGCCCAAGGCCATCGGCCTGGCCGTGCCCGGCATGCCCGTTGGCAGTCCGGGCATGGATGGCGCGGTGTACGGCGCGCGCCGCGACGCCTACGACGTGGTGCTGGTGCAGCCCGACGGAACGGGACGTGTCTACCAGCACTACAGCGGCAACAGCAGCGGCTTCAAGCGCACCGGTACCGCGGACCAGGCGCTGCCGATGGCCGAGGCCGAGGTGCGCCGGGTGGACACCGCCGCCGGCAAGATCTCGCTCAAGCACGGCGAGATCAAGAACCTGGACATGCCGCCCATGACCATGGTGTTCCAGGTCAGCGACCCGGCGCTGCTGGGCAAGGTCAAGGCCGGCGACAAGGTGCGCTTCACCGCCCTGCAGGTCAACGGCGCCTACACCGTCATGAGCCTGGAGCCGGCGCCCTGAGTCCCGGGTACCGGGGCCCGTGCTAAGGTCACGGAATGCCCAAAACGCTTCGCTACACGCTCATCTCGCTGCGCGAAATGCTGGCGTCGTTCGGACCCTTCGCCGTGCTGACCATCGCGCTGCTGGTGGCGGCCTACTGGTGGCTCGACCCCAACCCGCCCAAGCGGGTGGTGCTGGCCACCGGGCCGGACCAGAGTGCCTACGCCGAGTTCGGCAAACGGTATGCCGAGTCGCTGGCGCGCGACGGCATCACGGTCGAACTGCTGTCATCCGAAGGCTCCTCGGCCAACCTCGAACTGCTGCGCAGCGGCCGGGCCGACCTCGGGTTCGTGCAGGGCGGCACGGCCGACGTCGGTTATGACGAGGAAGACAGCCTCACCTCGCTGGGCAGCCTGTTCGTGGAGCCGCTGTGGCTGTTCTACCGCGAGGATTCGGCCCGGCGCCTGCGCAAGTCCCCCACGGTGAACCACCTCGCCGAGCTGGCCGGCTGGCGGGTGAACGTGGGCACCGCCGGCAGCGGAGTGCCGCGCCTGTTCGCCACCCTGCTCGAGGTGAACCGGCTCGACCCGACACAGATGAGCCTGAGCGAACTCGAACAGACACCGGCCACCGTCGCCTTTCTCGGCGGCGAGATCGACGCCCTGGTGTTCGCTTCGGCCCCCGAGTCGCTGATGGTGCAGATGCTGCTGCAGACCCCGGGCGTGAAGCTGCTGGACTTCGCACAGAGCGAGGCTTATTCCCGGCGCTTCGGTTACCTCACGCCGGTCGTGATGCCCCAGGGCGTGGTGGACCTGGCGCGCAACATCCCGACCCGCGACGTGCGGCTGGTGGCCTCCACCACCAGCCTGCTGGCCCAAAGCCGCACCCACCCCGCCATCCTGCAGCTGTTTGCACAAACGGCCACCGGGCTGCACGGTGGCTCCGGCTGGTTCAGCAAGGCGGGCGAGTACCCCAGCCTCGAGCACAGCGAAGTGCCTGTGTCGCCGGAGGCCTCGCGCGCCATCAAGAGCGGCGCGCCCTTCCTGCAGCGCTACCTGCCGTTCTGGCTGGCGAACCTGATCGAACGCATGTGGCTGGCCATGGGCCTGATCCTCGCGCTGGCCCTGCCGCTCTCGCGCATCGTGCCACCGCTCTACACCTTCCGCATCCGCAAGCGGGTGTTCCGCTGGTATGCCGAGTTGCGCGACGTGGAGCAGCGCTTCGAGACCTCACCCGAGAAGGCACCCGACCTGGTCGAACAGCTCGATGCGATGGAATCGAAAGTGGAGAAGGTGGTGGTGCCGCTGTCGTACACCGACGAGCTTTACGCCTTGAGGAACAACATCCACCTGGTGAGAAAGAAGCTGCTGAGAAAGGTCTGATCGCGACCCTCGCTGCGGGGTAGCGTGGCGGCAAACAGATCCGGCGCCGGGCCGCCCCAAGCCGGATCAGCCCCCTCGGGGGGCAGCGGACCTCGCGCAGCGGGGGAGCGTGGGGGCAAGGCCAGGGCCAGCCGCCGGGCCGCCCCAA
>NZ_JAUCZG010000006.1 GCF_030373225.1 Hydrogenophaga sp.
ATCTGCTGACCTTACTCGGTGGCAGGTGTTGCACTTCACTTTTGAATCCGCCCTGTTTTTCATCACCTGGCTGTTGGCAGCCTTCGGCCTGGTGGCCAGCGTGGTGCATTTCCAGCACGGGTCGTCCCAGGTCGTTCAGTCGGTCGTGGGTGCCCAGGCAGAGGAGCGCGAACTTGCAACCCGGATCGAACGCGGGCCGATGGTGGCGGGGGTGGTGGCGGTGCTCGCCATGCTGCTGTTCACCATGCTTCTCATCGCCCTCCAGCGCGCCCGGGCAGAGATCGAGCGACAGGCCCACGTGATCGAAGCCTGCCGGCAGCGGCTTGAGCGGTCGGAGCGATGGAGCCTGCTGGGACGAAGGGTTGCCGGCGTGGCGCACCAGCTCACCGCCCCGCTGGCCATGTCCAAGAACAACATCTTCATGGTCGTCCAGCGCCTGGACGACACGGCACCCGGCATCCGCGCGGCCTCGCGCCGGCCCGAAACCGGCGCGCTCGCCACGGCTGAGACCACGGTGCCGCAGCCGCAGAACGCAGCCCCGATGCCCAAGTCCAGCATTCGCGGGCGCCTCGCCGACCAGAACCTGGTGCTGCAGGACCTGCTGGGCGATGTGCTCATGGAGCTGGACCAGATGGAAGAGCTGGTGAACGGTCTTCTCCTGTTCACCCGGCTGGGCCGCTCCCCGAAGGAGACGGTGAATCTCGGCACGGTTCTCCACAGCGTGGTTCGCCTCGCCAGGGCCGCGCTGCCCGGTCAGGTGAAAGTGGTTGAAAGCTGGGCAGAGCTGCCGCCCATCGAGTGCCACGTTCCGCAACTCAACCAGGCGCTGGTCAGCGTGATCCTGCAGGCGGCCCAGCGCATCAACGGTGCAGGAGTGATCACGGTGTCCACCGCCATCGAGGGGAGCCGCGCCCGGCTGTGTATCGGGGACGCAGGCGGCGCGGTCCCGGGCGCTGTGCGGGCCAGCCCGTTCAGCGCCGACTTCATGTCGGCAGCCACGCAGGGGTGCTCCGGGCCGGGTTTGGCCCATGCGAGGGACATCGTGACCGCACACGGCGGCAGCGTCTCGGTCGAGACGCGGTCCGGCCTGGGCACCAAGGTCCTGATCGATCTCCCCCTGAAGGCACCACCGGCCTGACGCTGGCCGGTCGAGACCGGCCCTGGCACGGCGAGCGCCAGGCCCCTGCCCACAAGGCTGCGTCGGGCGCGCGCTTTGGCATACAGTTGAACGGCTCCAACTTCATGCCCAGCGCCCATGACCTTGTCCCTGCCCGCCGCCAACGAACTTCATTCGCCTGGCGCCTTGCCCCCCGACGATGCGCTGCGCGAGGAGTTGCACAACGAAGTGCACGCGCGGCCGTCCGCCCGAATCCGCTTGCCCGCCTTGATCGTGTTCGTGGCGGTGCTCAACGAAGGCGTGACCCGTGAGCAGGAATGGGCCCACCTGAAACAATTGCCCGGCCAGGACGACCTGACGCTGGACCAGCTGGGTGGCAACTTCCTGCGCTTGCGCCTGGAAGAGCACACGCTGAAATGGGAGCGCCACACCGAGTTCACCCGCTACTCCATCGTGCAGCACCTGCCGCACGGCGTCGGGCTGGGCGCGACCGACCCGGTGTTGCTGGACAAGCTGGTCACGCCCGCGGGCTGGTTGCGCGGGATCCCGGGGCGCACCGTGGCCGCCATCAAGCTCGTGATGCTGCACAGCGAACTGCCCGAACAGAACCCGGAAGCGCAGGCCCGGCTCATGGGTCCCGCACAGCAGTGGTTCGGCGGGCGCACCGTGGTCGCCTCGCAGATCGGCAGCGGTCACTCGTGGGCATTGACCGACTTCCGCCTGCATCCTTCGGGTTTCGAGCGCATGCTGGTGCTCACGCCGCCGGGCACCACCGACACGCGTGCGGGGCGCATTTCGCAGAGACTGCTGGAGATCGAGACCTATCGGCTCATGGCCTTGCGCGGTCTGCCGGTGGCCAAGTCCCTGAGTCCCATGCTGACCGCCGCCGAAACGCAGCTCGCGACCATCACCGCCCAGCTGGAGAACATATCCACCTCCGAGCAGGAGCTGCTTGACCAGCTGGTGTCGCTGGCCGCACGGGTGGAACGCGCCACGGCCGAGAACACCTACCGTTTCGCCGCCACCCGGGCCTATGACGCGGTGGTCACGCAGCGCATTGCCGAGTTGCGGGAAAAACCGATCCCGGGCACGCAGACCATCGGCGAATTCATGCAGCGCCGGCTTTCGCCGGCCATGGCCACGGTGGCGGCCAGTGCACAGCGCCTGACCTCGTTGTCCGAACGTGTTTCGCGCACCAGCGCCCTGCTGCGCACGCGGGTGGACATCGTCACCGAGGCACAGAACCAGGAGCTGCTGGCCAAGCTCACCCGCGGACAGGAACTGCAGCTGCAACTGCAGGCCACGGTGGAAGGCCTGTCGATCGCGGCGATTTCGTATTACGTGATCAGCCTGCTGCTCTACCTGGCCAAAGGCGCCAAGGCCGCCGGCCTGCCGATCCAGCCCGAGCTGGCGGCGGGCGCCATGGTGCCGCTGGTGCTGTGGGTCGTGTGGCGCGCCACCCGGCGCATTCACGCGCGCCTGAATTCGCCGGCCAGCAAGCCCTGAAGACGCTCAGGCGCTGGCCGCGTCGGTGGTGATCACGCCACCACCCAGGCAGATCTCGCCGTCGTAGAGCACCGCGCTCTGGCCCGGCGTCACGGCCCACTGGGGTTCCTTGAAGTGCAGGTCGAAGTGGCTATCGCCTTTGGGTTGCAGCACACACGGCGCGTCGGCCTGGCGGTAGCGTGTCTTGGCGCCCATGTCGCCTGCGGCGGGAGCATGCCCTGCCACCCAGCTCACGTCCTGCGCGCTCAGGCGCGGCGTGAGCAGCCAGGGATGATCGTGGCCCTGCACCACCCACAGCGTGTTGTTCGCCATGTCCTTGCGGGCGACGAACCAGGGCGCGTGGTCGTTGCCACCCTTCTGTGCGCCCTTGGCCTTGATCCCCCCGATGCCCAGCCCCTGGCGCTGTCCGAGGGTGTAGAAGCTCAACCCCACGTGCTGGCCCAGCACGCGACCTTGTTCGTCCTTGATCGGACCCGGTTCCTTGGCGATGTAACGGTTGAGGAAGTCGCGGAAAGGCCGCTCGCCGATGAAGCAGATGCCGGTGCTGTCCTTCTTCTTCGCGTTGGGCAGGGCGATCTCGGCGGCGATGCGCCGCACCTCGGTCTTGGGCAGCTCACCCACCGGAAACAGCGTCTTGCCCAGTTGCGCCTGGTTCAGGCGGTGCAGGAAATAGCTCTGGTCCTTCAGCGGGTCGCGGCCCTTGAGCAGCTCGAAGGCGCCATGGCGCTCGCGCACCCGGGCGTAGTGGCCGGTGGCGATCTTCTCGGCGCCCAGGCGCATGGCGTGGTCGAGAAAGGCCTTGAACTTGATCTCCGCGTTGCACAGGATGTCCGGGTTGGGCGTGCGCCCGGCCTGGTACTCGCGCAGGAACTCGGCGAACACGCGGTCCTTGTACTCGGCGGCAAAGTTCACGTGTTCGATCTCGATGCCCAGCACGTCGGCCACGCTGGCGGCGTCCAGAAAGTCCTGCCGCGTCGAGCAGTACTCACTGTTGTCGTCGTCTTCCCAGTTCTTCATGAAGATGCCGATGACTTCGAATCCCTGCTGCTTGAGCAGGTACGCACTCACCGCAGAGTCAACGCCACCGCTCAATCCCACCACCACACGCTGCTTGTTTGCCATGGCCGGATTATCCCCGGCGGGCCGTTGACCCCGGGCCGCAAGGTGACTCGCGCCGTGCTTGGCCCTACAGTGGCGCCATGGGCTTTCACCACAGCGTCGGCACGCAGACCTACCGGTTCGACGACCTGCGCACGCTGCTGGCGCGCGCCTCGCCCCTGCGTTCGGGCGATCAGCTCGCGGGCGTGGCCGCCGGCAGCAGTCAAGAGAGGGTGGCCGCGCAGATGGCGCTGGCCGAGGTGCCGCTGTCGCACTTTGTGAACGAATCGGTGGTGCCGTACGAGGGCGACGAGGTCACCCGGCTGATCGTGGACACCTGGGATGCGACGGCCTTTGCTCCGGTGGCCCACCTCACCGTTGGCGATTTCCGCAACTGGTTGCTCGGCGATGCCGCCGACACCGCTGCCCTGACCGGGCTTGCGCCGGGCCTGACCCCGGAGATGGTGGCGGCCGTGAGCAAGCTGTGCCGTGTGCAGGACCTGGCGCTGATCGCGCGCAAATGCCAGGTGGTCACGCGCTTTCGCGGCACGCTCGGGCTGCCCGGTCGGCTGGCCACGCGGCTGCAGCCCAACCACCCCACCGATGACCTGGCCGGTATCGCCGCCAGCCTGCTCGATGGCCTGCTGCACGGCAGCGGCGATGCGGTGATCGGCATCAATCCCGCCTCCGACAACGTGCCGCAGGTGATGCGTCTGCTCACCATGCTCGACGAGCTGATCCAGCGCCACGCCATGCCCACGCAGAGCTGTGTGCTCACCCATGTCACGAACACGCTGCAGGCGATCGAGCGCGGTGCACCGGTCGATCTGGTGTTCCAGTCGATCGGTGGCACCGAGGCCACCAACCGCAGCTTCGGCATCGACCTCGCGCTGCTGGCCGAGGCCCATGCCGCGGCGCGCTCGCTGCACCGCGGCACGGTGTTCGAGGGCGGCCAGCGCGGACAGCACGTGATGTATTTCGAAACCGGGCAGGGCAGTGCGTTGTCGGCCGGTGCACACCACGGGTGCGATCAGCAGACCCTCGAGGCTCGGGCCTATGCGGTGGCGCGGCATTTCGAGCCGCTGCTGGTCAACACGGTGGTGGGCTTCATCGGGCCCGAGTACCTGTTCAACGGCAAGCAGATCCTGCGCGCCGGCCTCGAAGACCACTTCTGCGGCAAGCTGCTGGGGCTGCCCATGGGCTGCGACGTCTGTTTCACCAACCACGCCGATGCCGATGCCGACGACATGGACGCGCTGCTCACCTTGCTGTGCACGGCCGGCGTCAACTTCATCATGGGCGTGCCCGGGGCCGACGACATCATGCTGAACTACCAGAGCACGTCGTTCCACGACGCGCTGGCCATGCGGCAGTTGCTCGGCCTCAAGCCCGCGCCCGAATTCGATGCCTGGTTGCTGCGCATGGGCGTGAGCGAACCCGGACACGGTCTGCGGCTGGCGTCCGGTTTGCCGGTCTCGCTGGCGTCGGCGGTGGCGCGGCTGGAGGCCTCATGAAGCCGGCCGCTGCACCCACCGTCACCCCGGCTGCGTGGCGCGGCCTGCAACGCTTCACGGACGCGCGCATTGCCCTGGGGCGCGCGGGCAGCAGCCAGCCGACGGCCGCGCACCTGGCGTTCCAGCTGGCGCATGCGCAGGCGCGCGATGCGGTGCACCTGGCCTTTGAGCCGGGCAGCCTGGTGGACCCCTTGCAGGCCCTGGGCCTGCCTTCGCTGCGGTTGCACAGCGCCGCAAGCGACCGCAGCACCTACCTGCAGCGCCCCGACCTGGGCCGCCGGCTCGATCCGGCATCGGCCCGGATGCTGCAGCGCTGGCAAGCGGTGCACGCCGGCGACGCGCCGCCCGATCTGGCGTTCGTGATTGCCGACGGCCTGTCTGCGGCCGCCGCCATGCACCACGCCTTGCCGCTCATGGCTCAGCTGCTGCAGCGGCTGCAGAACGACGCGCAACAGCGCTGGGCGATCGCGCCGGTGGCGCTGGTGGAACAGGGCCGTGTGGCCATCGGAGACGAGATCGGCGCTGCGCTGCGCGCCCGCACCGTGGTGGTCCTGATCGGCGAACGGCCCGGCCTGAGTTCCCCCGACAGCCTGGGCATCTACTTCACCTGGGCGCCGCAGGTCGGCATGAACGATGCGCAGCGCAACTGCATCTCCAATGTGCGCGATGCCGGGCTGCCGCCCGCGCAAGCCGCCGCACGCCTGCATGCCCTGCTCGCGCGCTCGCGGGTGCTTCAACTCAGCGGCGTGGCGCTCAAGGACGAGAGGGACGACAGCACCGCGGCGCCGTTGCGCCTGCCTGCCCGCTGAGCCTGTCTTCCGGGCCCCGTGGCACACTGCCCCGATGCCGATCCCCATCGATCCCAAGGAGGTGGCGTTCACCGCCATCCGCGCCCAGGGCGCGGGCGGGCAGAACGTCAACAAGGTGTCCAACGCGGTGCACCTGCGTTTTGCCATCCACGCCTCGACGCTTCCCGATGCGATCAAGGAGCGCCTGCTCGCGCTCAGCGACCAGCGCATCACCACCGAAGGTGTGGTGGTCATCAAGGCCCAGACCAGCCGCAGCCTCGAGCAGAACAAGGCCGAAGCGCTGGAGCGGCTGCAGGCGCTGGTGGACAGCGTGGCCACCTTGCCCAAGGCGCGCAAGGCCACCAGGCCCAGCTTCGGCGCGAAGCAGCGCCGGCTCGAAGGCAAGGCCACGCGCTCGACCGTCAAGCAGTTGCGGGGTCGGGTTCGCAGCCTCGACTGAGCCAGCCGCCCGGCGCTTCGCTTAAGGTATTTTTACGATTCCTTTAAGCGCTAATTAGCAGCGCGCGGCGGGCCGCAGGCCGAGACTTCTCCTCCATGACACGGGGCACATGGGGTGCTGCGGTCATCGCCAGACGAGTCGGGCCCCGCCCGATCAAGGAACCACCATGCAATCCAACGCAACAGAAATGGCCTCTGTGGCCGCCGCCGCCCGCGCCGGCCAGGGCCGCCTCAACCTGTACGCCGGCATCCACAAGGCCTTGCGCGCCTTCATGGCCGACACGCTGATCCAGGTCGGACGCACCGACTTCACCGACGCCGCCGACGTGGGCCGCACAGCCGACCAGGTGGACGAACTGATGGCGCTGTGTGCCAGCCACGTTGCCCACGAAAACGACTTCGTGCATCCCGCGCTCGAATCGCGCTGCCCCGGTGTCTGCCTGCCGGTCGCCCGGGACCACGACGCCCATCTGCACCACATCGCCCACCTGCGCGACGCCGCCCGCGCCCTGCGGGTTCAGGAAGGCGCCGAACGCGAACCCGCGCTGCAGGCGCTGTACCTGGCCCTGGCCTTGTTCGTGGCCGACAACTTCCAGCACATGCACACCGAAGAGACGGTGCACAACGCGGCGCTCTGGGCGGCGTACAGCGACGCCGAGCTGATCGGCATCCACGACGCCCTGCTGGCCACCATCCCGCCGGCCGAGATGATGCAGGTGATGCGCTGGATGCTGCCGAACCTGAATGCGCCCGAGCGGCTGGACGTGATGCAGGGCATGCGCTCGGGCGCGCCGGCGGCCGTGTTCGACGCCATGCTGGCGAGCACGCAGGACCTGCTGAGCCCGGGCGACCGGGCCAAGCTGGCGCGCGGCCTGGGTCTGCCGCCGGTGCCCGGACTGGTGGCCGTCTGAGCCGGCGGTTCAGGCCGTGATGTCTTCCAGCTCGACCGGGCCGTCTGCCTCGAAGCGGAAGCAGCCGCGCCCGGTCTTGCGGATGCTCAGCGATGGACACTGCTCAGCCAGTCGCCGCTGCAACAACAGCAGGCGCGCTTCGAGGTTGTCCGACACGTCGGGCAGGCGCAGCGAGCTGTCCAGCCTCAGTTCGCGGTTGGTGAACTCGCGGCGGCCTTGCTGGCCATCGCGCAACAGCTTCCACAGAATGGCGCCGGCAACGCCCTTGATCAGGTAGGCGTTGTTGATGAACACGCTGTCGTTGCTGCGGTAGTGCCGCACCCGAAGCACCGGGCCCGCGGCCACCCGGGGCGTGCCCACCGCCCCGGGCTCTTCGTCTCCTTCGGTGCAGGGCGACTCGGCCTCGTGCATCAGGTCGATGGCCGCGCCGAGCTGCCCGCCGAGCGCCACGAGCAGGTCCTCTTCTTCAAAGCTGAACTGCATGTCCAGCGGGCTCTCGACGAACAGCACACCGACCACTCGACCCGCCGAGCGCAACGGCACGGCGAGCTGGCTGTGCGGTTCGGGCAGGCCGGGGTAGGGGATGTCGGTGTTGTGTGGTTGTGCGTCGCCCAGGCTGTTGCGCATTGCGCGGCTGTAGAGGTAGGCGCTGGTCATGTGCATGATGCGCACCGGTGTGCACTCGCGCGCGGCCACACCGATCACGCCGTCGCCGAGTGCGATCTCCGAGCCCACGCCCGAGGTCAGGTAGCCACGGCTGGCCACGGTGTACAGGCGCTGCGTGGTGCTGTCCAGGATGAGCACCATGGCGTGGCGCATGTCGAGGTCCTGAGCCAGCGTGTCCAGCGCGGCGTCGAGCGCCTCTGCGAGGTTGCAGGCGGCCGAGAGGCGCGCGCTGCCGCGGCGCAGCACGGCCAGAAAGTTGGGCTTGGGCGGCGGAGGCGGCAAGGCCTCGGGCAGGGGCTCCTGCGGCAGCCGCTCGACCTCGATCACTTCGTGGATGTCGGAGCCCCGCAGGCGGAACACGTCGGCCATGCCGGTGTGCGAGGCGATGCCGGCCAGCTGCGCCTTCATGCTCTCGAACACCGGTCCCGACTCTTCGGTGCGCAGGTAGCGCAGGTGCAGCCGGTAGAACACGGCGTTGAGCGGGTTGAGCACCAGCAGCGTGGAGCGCGGGTTGGCCAGCAGGTTCTGCCGCGTCTTGTTGAAGAACTGGAACGACAGCGCCACGTGCCCTTCGTCCACGCAATGGACCTGCGAGATGTAGGCCACGTTGGGCGTGCCGTCGGCCGCGCAGGTGGCCATGATGGCAGGAATGGCGCCCTCCAGGCAGGGCCGCACCTCGGCCAGATCCACAGCGGGCAAGGGCAGTGCGGCCGTCATGCGGCACCCGTGATCGGCTGGCCCGCCCTGGGTCCGGGGGTCTGGTCGAAGGCCTGCTCGGGTTCGAACTCGATGGCCACCACGTCGTCGAGCCGGTGCATGAGCATGGCCCGCGCGTAAACGGCATCAAAGCCGATGCGGGTGAGTTCGGTCTCCATGCCGCGCAGGTAACGCTGCAGCGCGGGCACATCGGCGTCGGTGGCTTCGCGCAAGCGGGCGGCGCGGGTCTTGAGCTGCACCGTGCGGTGCGTGCTGGGTTGGCTGAACACCGCGGCGAGCCGGGCGCTGCGCGCCACATCGCCGAGCAGGCGGGCCGACTGGCTGCGGCAGACAAACACGGTGATGTGCCGACCGCCGTCGCCGATGTGGCTGCCCACCGCGCGCATCACGCTGGGTGTGAGGTCGGCGCCGCAGCTGCTCACGATCACCGAGACACCCCCGTCCATCATGGCCAGGTGGTCGGGCGACAGCAGGGCCTGCGCGGGGGCGGATGGCATGGTGGGGCGGCTGGATGGGAGGGCGGATCATCATAGCCATGGCCCTGCGCACCGCCAAGGGGCCAACCCTACTTCAGCGTCTCGCTGGGGGCGCGGCTGTGTTCGTTGTTGGTGTCCACCAGCAGGCGCAGCAGTTTCATGAATTGCGTGCGCTGGCGTTCGTCGAGCGGCGCCAGGATCAGGTCCTGCGCGCCCAGCATGGCAGGCACGGCCCTGCCCAGCAGCTGCACGCCGGCCTCGGTCAGTTCCAGCTGGCGGGCCCGACGGTCTTCGGTGGAAGTGCGGCGCTCCAGCCAGCCTCGGGCCTCGAGCCGGTCGACCACGCCACCGGTGGTGGAGGCGTCGAGGGCGATGGTGCGTGCCAGCGTGCGCTGGTCGATGCCGGGGTGGTTGGCCACCGTCTGCAGGGCGGCGTATTGCACCGGGGTGATGCCGATCTCGCCCAGCTCCTGCAGGAAGATGCCCACCGAAATCTGGTGCAGGCGGCGAATGTAGTGGCCGGGCTGGTGGTCGATGTCGACGGCGGGTGGGCTGCGTTTCATGGCGATGGGTGGTGTTGCAGGAATCCTAGCACCCGGATTAAACTAAGTACACTGATGATAAGCATGCGACGCAATTTCAGGAGCAACCATGAGCGCACCCCATTCAGAACTGCCGGTGATCGTGGCCGGCGGCGGTATCGGCGGCCTGGCGGCCGCACTCGCCCTGGTGCGCCAGGGCTTTCGCGTGAAGGTGCTCGAGCAGGCGCCGGAGCTGGGCGAGATCGGCGCGGGCATGCAGCTCGGGCCCAACGCCTTCCATGCGTTCGACGCGCTGGGCGTTGGTGAGCAGGCGCGCAAGCGCGCGGTCTACACCGACTTCATGGTGATGCACGACGCGATCGACGAATACCAGGTCGGCAAGATTCCCACCGGCGAGGCCTTCCGGCAGCGCTTCGGCAATCCCTATGCGGTGATCCACCGGGCCGATGCGCACGGGGCGCTGCTCGAAGGCGTGCAGGCCAGCGGGCAGATCGGCTTCGTCACCTCGACCCGGGTGGTTCGCATCGAGCAGGACGCGACCGGCGTCACCGCGCACGACCAGCAGGGCCAGGCCCACCGTGGCCTGGCCCTGATCGGCGCCGACGGCGTGAAGTCGGTGGTGCGCCAGCAGTTTGTGGGCGACCCGGCGCGTGTGACCGGCCATGTGGTGTATCGCGCGGTGGTCGACAAGGCCGACTTCCCCGAAGACCTGCGCTGGAACGCCGCGAGCATCTGGGTCGGACCGAATTGCCACCTGGTGCACTACCCGCTGCGCGGCGGCGAGCAGTACAACGTGGTGGTCACCTTCCACAGCCGCAACACCGAAGAGTGGGGTGTGACCGAAGGCAGCCAGGCCGAGGTGCAGAGCTACTTTCAAGGCCTGTGCCCGAAAGCGCGCCAGCTCATCGACCTGCCGAAAAGCTGGAAGCGCTGGGCCACGGCCGACCGCGAGCCGATCGGCCAGTGGAGCTTTGGCCGCGTCACGCTGCTGGGCGACGCCGCCCACCCGACCACGCAGTACATGGCGCAGGGCGCCTGCATGGCGATCGAAGACGCGGTCACGCTCGGCGAGTCCCTGCGCGTGCACGGCAACGACATTGAAAAGGGCTTTGATCTTTACCAGCGTTCGCGCGTGGCACGCACCGCCCGCATCGTGCTGAGCTCGCGCGAGATGGGCCGCATTTACCACGCCAAGGGCGTTGAACGCCTGGTGCGCAACGACCTTTGGAAAGGCCGCACGCCGGAGCGTTTTTACGACGCCATGGAATGGTTGTACGGCTGGAATGTCCAGAATTGCCTGGCCGACCACTGAACCCCCGGAGACATCCCATGAACGACCTCGGACGACTCGAAGACCTGCCCGCCGACTACGTGGCCGAGCTGCGTGCGCTCAACCTGGTGCCGCTGTGGCCCAGCCTGCGCGGCGTGCTGCCGCCCACGGTGCCCACGCGCCAGACGCAGGCCACGCACTGGCCTTACAAGACCATCCGGCCGCTGCTGCTCAGGGCCGGTGAGCTCACGCCGATCGAGAAGGCCGAGCGGCGTGTGCTGGTGCTGGCCAACCCTGGCCACACGCTGGAGAAGATGCAGGCCAGCGCGGCGATGTACCTCGGCATGCAGCTGCTCATGCCGGGCGAGTGGGCGCCCAGCCACCGCCACACGCCCAACGCGGTGCGCATGGTGGTCGAAGGCGAGGGCGCCTGGACCACGGTGGACGGCGAGAAGTGCCCCATGTCACGCGGCGACCTGATCCTCACCCCCACCGGCCTGTGGCACGAACACGGCCACGACGGCAGCGAGCCGGTGATCTGGCTCGACGTGCTGGACCTGCCACTGGCCTACTACCTGGAAGTGAGTTACCACCTCAACGGCACGCGCCAGGACACCAGGCCCGGCCAGGGCGACCGCGCCTATGCCCGCGCCGGCGTCGTGCCCACGCCCGTGTTCGGTCGCAGCGGCAAGCGTTACCCCATGCTGCGCTACCCGTGGATCGACGCGAAAGCTGCGCTCGAGTCGCTCGCCGCCGACCGGCCCGATGTGGACGCGGTGCAGGTGACCTACGTGAATCCCGAGACCGGCGAGGACGTGGAAAACATCCTCGGCTTTCACGCGCTGATGCTGCGCCCGGGCCAGACGCTGCCACTGCCTGCACGCTCACCGGCCGTGGTCTATCACGTGATCGAAGGCGCAGCACGCGTGGCCACCGCCGCGCAGGGCTTCGACCTGGTCGGCGCCGACACCTGCTGCATTCCCGGCTACACCGCGACCACGCTCACGAACGCCTCGGCCAGCGCGCCGGCCTTCCTTTTCATCGCCGACGAATCGCCGCTGCACCGCAAGCTCGGCGTCTACGAAGTGCGCCCCGACAACCAACCCTCGATGCCCTGACCCCATGACCACCTACCTCTTTCCCCCACCCCCTGTCGCCGCGGTTCCCGTGCGCGGCCACCCGGAGCTGTTTCCCGTCAACCGCCTGTTTTTTGTCGGTCGCAACTACCACGCACACGCCGTTGAAATGGGCAAGCCGGTGGACAAGTCGGTCGAGCGGCCGTTCTACTTCACCAAGGCGCCACAGACGCTGGCGCTGTCAGGCTCGACCACGCCCTACCCGAGCGAAACGGCCAACTACCACTTCGAGATGGAACTGGTGCTGGCCATCGGCAAGCCCGGCTTTCGCGTGAAGGCCGAAGATGCGCACGACATCATTTACGGTTACGCCGCCGGCCTGGACATGACCCGGCGCGACCTGCAACTGGTGGCGCGCGACAAGGGCCGGCCCTGGGACCTGGGCAAGGATGTGGAGCATTCGTCGGTGTGCAGCGAGATCGTGCCCATGCCGGGTGTGGTGATCGAGCGCGCAGCGATCGAGCTGTCGGTCAATGGCGCGGTGAAGCAGAAGTCCGACGTGGACAAGCTGATCTGGAACATCCGCGAGATCATTGCCGACCTCTCGCTTTTCTACCACCTGCAAGCCGGCGACCTGATCTACACCGGCACGCCCGAAGGCGTGGGTGCGGTGCTGCCGGGCGACCGCATCACCGGCTCGGTTCAAGGGGTGGGCGAGGTGGCCTTGACGGTCGGCCCGAAGGCCTGAACCTCAGCCCGGCTCCAGCCCGCGGCGGCGCATCATGTCGGCGCTCATGGCCTGCAGGGCCCCGGCCGACAGCCGGGCGCGCGCGGCCGGGTAGACCAGACCATCCTCCTCGCGCAGGTGGCGGTCGTACAGGCGGGTGAAGCCGGCGAGGGTGGCCTCGTCGGGTGGGCTGAAGTGGGCCCAGCCCGCGGGTGGCTCCTGTGTCACGGACGCGAGCGCCGCCCGCGCACCCACCCAGGCCGCTTCCATGTCGCGGTGGTCCTGCTGCAGGCCCAGCACCACCCGGCGCAAGGCCTCGTCGCCACTGGCCAGCAAGGGTGGAAACACATGGCGCTCTTCGTCCTCGTGGTGCAGCGGCGCGGCCTGGTCGAAGTAACGCATCACGTCGCGCGCGGCGCTGGCCACGCTTTCGTCCCAGCCGCGCACCAGCACATGCTGCTGCAACCGGGCCAGCAGGCCCAGCATGCGCTCGACACGCTCGTGGCAGGCGCCCAGCATCTCGAACGGCGCCTCGAAGCCCGCCCCGGGCGCACGGTGCCCGGGCAGGGTGACGGATGTGAGCGGGATCTTGGTGGCCATGTCAGCGTTCCACCGCGCAACGCGGCGGGGGTGTTCGTTTCATCTCAACCCAGGGCCACGGCCTGGCCTTGCGGGTTGAACGGAATGTAGGCGTGCAGCTGGCCCTGGCGGATCGCCTCCACCATGTCCTGCAGCGGTTGTTCGGCTTCGGCGCTTTCGGGTTGACGTCCAGGTGTGCCGGCGAGTGCGGCGGCGAACACCATGCCCCAGGGTTGACCGAAAGCACTCGCCTCCTGCACCAGCTGGTCGAACGATTCAAGCTCGTCCAGCCCTTTGTCCACGCACATCTGCGGCACCAGCGCACCGCCCTCGCCGCGCTCGAATTCGAGGCGCTGGGCCGGCGTCGCGTCCTCGGGCAGCTCGACACCGGCGAACACGAACAGCAGGCGCTGCGGCAGGGGTTGGCTGCGCGCGGCGCTCAGCAGGTCGTCGAAGGTTTGAATGTTCACGGGGTCTCCAGATTCAGTCGGTGTTGATCGGTGCGGGTCCGAGCGTGCTGCAGTAGTCGGTCACGGTCGGGCGTGCGCGCGCGGGTCGGCGCGCCGCCACCGTGCCCACGCTCAGGAAACACAGGGCCTGTTCACCGGCGCTCAAGCCGAAGCGCCGGCGCAGCGCCGCAGAGCCCAGTGCCTTGCCGCTCGTGAGTGCCGAGCCATGGCCCATCGCGGTGGCCATGAGCAGCATGTTCTGCACCGCGCAGCCGGCCGAGAGGATGCGCTCGGGCAGGTCCACCGCCGGGTCGCCGCGATCGCCGTCCACCACCACCAGCAGCAGCAAGGGCGCACGGTGCGCCTTCTCGCGCGCCTGGTCCAGCTGGGCGGGTGTGGCTGCGGCATCGCGCTCGCGCAGGGCTTGCGCAAACACCTCGGCCAGCGAGGCGCGCTCGCTGCGCGGCACGATCACGAAGCGCCAGGGCAGCAGCTGGCCGTGGTCGGGCGCGGCGGCGGCCGCCCCCAGCAGGGCCTGCAGCTGGTCCGCGTCGGGGCCAGGGGCCAGCAGGCGTTTGGGCAGCACGGTCTGGCGCGCGTGGATCAGGTCGACCGCGGCGCGCACGCACTCGCGTTCCACTGCATCGGGCTCGCAGGCCATGGGCGACAGGCGCGTGAGCTGCGCGGTGTTCATCCACACACCCCGAGATGGCCGCACTGCGTGCAGTAATCGCAGCCGTCCTTGCGAATGACCGCGTGCGCACCGCACTCGCCACACTTCTTGCCGGGCATCATGCCGGGCGTGGTGGCCACCACCACCGGGGCTGGCGGGACTGCGGACGTGACCCCCGCGCGCTGTGCGATCAAGGTCTGCACCGCAAAGGCAATGGCGGCCACCACCGAGTCGTGCCACATCGGCACATGGGTGCCGTCGGCTTTCTGGTGGGTGCCCATGCGCACCGGTCCACGGTCCCACACCACCTTGCGCATGTCGCGCAGGGCGCGCTCCAGAAAACCGCCGCGTGCGGCCAGCGAGAGCAGGCGCATGCTGGACGACACCCACTGCTGCGACTCGCCGCTTTGCCCCACCGGCATGAAGAATTCGATCGCGCGCTCCACCGTGCCCGCGCCGTCGGCCGTGGGCACGGGCAGGAACGACACCAGCAGGTAGAGCGTCTGGTGGCCCTCCTGCGTCCAGTATTCGATCTTGTCGGCCACCGCCGGCAAGGCACCTGGTGGCCGGCTCTCGATCACCGTGCGCATCGGGTCCACCGTGGCCACGCTGGCGGTGGTCTCGGGCGTGGGCCCGGTGTCGAGCACCGAGCCCAGGATGGCGTTGGGCCGGTAGGTCGCCAGACCCTTGAGCTGCGCGCGCCAGGCCTGCTGGTACAGACCCTTGAAGTCGTCGTACGGGTAGTCGGCCGGCACGTTGACCGTCTTGGAAATCGCGGTGTCCACAAAGGGCTGCACCGCCTCCATCATGGCCAGGTGGTCGCCCGCCGACATGGCCAGGGCGTTGACGAAGTACTCGGGCAGTTGCGCCATGTCGCCACCGAGCTCGCGGTAGAGCCGCCAGGCGTGGTCTTCCACCGCATAGTCGGTGGTGCTGCCGTCGGCCTCGCGCTTCTTGCGCCGGTACATCCAGGAAAACGGCGGCTCGATGCCGTTGGACGCGTTGTCGGCAAAGGCCAGGCTGACCGTGCCGGTGGGCGCAATCGACAGCAGATGGCTGTTGCGGATGCCGTGCGCGCGGATGGCGTTGCGCAACGCCTCGGGCAGCCGGCTGGCGAAGGTGCCCTCGGCGAGATACCCGTCGGCGTCGAACTTCGGGAACGCGCCTTTTTCCTGCGCCAGTGCCACCGAAGCCGTGTAGGCCGCATCGCGCATGCGCTCGGCGATCCGGGCCGCCAGTGCGCGACCCTCGGCGCGGTCGTAGCGCACGCACAGCATGGCCAGCGTGTTGCCCATGCCGGTGAAGCCCACGCCGATGCGCCGCTTGGCCGCCGACTCCTCGCGCTGCTGCGGCAGCGGCCAGAAGGTCACGTCGAGCACGTTGTCCAGCGCGCGCACCTGCAGCGCCACGGCCGCCTCGAAGGCCTCGAAGTCGAAGGCGGGCAAGCCGCCGAAGCCGAAGGGGCAACGCACGAAGCGCGGCAGGATCACCGGGCCGAGGTCGCAGCAGCCGTAGGGCGGAAGTGGCTGCTCACCGCAAGGGTTCGTCGCTTCGATCGATTCGCAGTAGCGCAGGTTGTTGTCCTGCTGGATGTGGTCCAGGAACAGGATGCCGGGTTCGGCGAAGTCGTAGGTGGAGCGCATCACCGTGTCCCAGAGTTCGCGCGCACCCAGGCTGCGGTAGACCCACAGGCCGTCGGCGCGCTGGTGGGCGCCCTGGGCCAGCAGGGCCGTGCCCGGGCGGGCGCGGTGCACCAGCTCCCAGGGCTGGTCGTCGGCCAGTGCGCGCATGAAGGCGTCGCCCACGCCCACCGACACGTTGAAGTTGTTCCAGCGCCCCGGTGTGCGCTTGGCGGTGATGAACTCGATCACGTCGGGGTGGTCGATGCGCAGCACGCCCATCTGCGCACCGCGCCGCGCGCCGGCGCTCTCCACCGTGGCGCACGACTGGTCGAACACGTTGATGTAGCTGCACGGGCCCGAGGCCAGCGAAGCCATGGTCTTGACCTCGGCGCCGCGCGGACGGATGCGCGAGAAGTCGTAGCCCACACCACCGCCACGGCGCATGGTCTCGGCGGCTTCGCGCAGGGCTTCGTAGATGCCGGGGTAGCCACCGTCGTCCAGGCCCTGGATGCAGTCGCCCACCGGTTGCACGAAGCAGTTGATCAGCGTGGCCTGGATGGACGTGCCGGCCGCGCTCATGATGCGGCCCGCCCCGATGGCGCCGGCCTGCAGGTTGTCGAAGAAACGCTGCTCCCACAAGGCCCGGTCGGCCTCGGGTTCGACCGAGGCCAGCGCACGCGCCACGCGGCGGTAGATGTCCTGCTCGCTGGTCTCGCCGTCCTTGAGGTATTTTTCTCTCAGCACGTCCAGCGTGATGGGTTGCTGGCCGGTGGCGTTGGGGGTGTTTTTGATCGCGTCGCGTTTCATGTGCCTGTTTCCTCGGGTTGGCTGGCCAGGGCCGGGCCGCTGGATTCCATGGTGCACCTTTTCCCGGAGCGCGCAAGCGCCTGCCATCGCGTGCCGGGGGTGAACTCAATCGACAATGACTTGGCCATCGTGTTCCACATAGGGCTGGTACGGCCCGGTGCCGCTGTTGGAGGCTACCGACGCCGCGACGAAGTCGCCTTGCTGTGCATCAAACACATGCACATCGCCGTCTTCGATCACGTAGTGCCAGCCGTGCAGGGTGAGCCGGCCGGCCTCGACCTCGCGCCGCACCATCGGATAGCCCATCAGGCGTTCGAGCTGCAACACCACGGCGCGCTGCTCGGTGCGTCGCATCGATTCGGCACAGGGCTGCACCGGCAGCAAGGCCTCGTCGATCAGCTTGAGCCAGGCGGTCAGTGCCACCGCCTCGGCGGGCGCGCCCTCGTAAGCGGTGCGGATCGCCCCGCAGTGGCTGTGGCCGCAGACCACGATGCGTTCCACATGCAGGCTGAGCACGGCGAATTCGATGGCGGCCATCGTTCCATGCAATCCGTGCGACTGGTCATGGGGCGGAACGAGTGCGCCCACGTTGCGCACGATGAAAAGTTCACCCGGACCGGCGCCCGTGAGCAGGTAGGGCACCAGGCGCGAGTCCGAGCAGCCGATGAACAGCGTCTTGGGATGCTGGCCCTCGGCCACCAGGTCCTGAAAGCGCTGCTGATGCCGCGGGAAATAGTCGGAGCGGAAATGCCGCAGGCGCAACAGCAGCTCGTCCGCTGATGCGCCGGCGGCGGGCCCACTCATTGAACAAGAGGGGTATCGGCCCCTTCCAGCTCGACGCCTTCCACGTCTGCCTGGCCCACCAGCAACTGCATGTACTGGCGCAGCGCCGTGGCCTGCGACTGCAGGGCCAGCCGCGCACCGATCTGCGCCTGCAGTTCGGCGAAGTCCGGCAGGCGCCCGGGTTCGCGCGCCAGCACCTCGACGATGTGCAGGCCGAAGCGGCTGTGCACCAGGCGCGGGTGCAGGCCCAGCGCCTGGATGGCGTCGTTCTGCAGGAACAGCGCCTTGGCCAGCTCGGGCGCGCAGTCCTGCGGCGTGATCCAGCCGAGGTCGCCGCCCCGGGCGCTCGACGGGCAGTTGGAGAGTTCGGCTGCGAGCTGCGCGAAACGGTCGATGGACACACCCTGGCGCGAGAGTTCCAGCAGCGCGGCTTCGGCGCGCTGGGCCAGCGCGTTCACCGGCACGCCCGGCGTGACCGCGAACAGGATGTGCCGCACATGCAGCGCCTGGCCCACCACGAAGCGCGGCTTGTGCGCCTCGTAGTGGCGCCGGCATTCGTCGGGGCCCGGCTCCGGTGAATGCACCTCGGCTTCGAGCAGCGCCTCGATCGCACGGCGCGTGGCTTCATCGGGCTCGGGCGCGTCCAACCCGGTGAAGCGCGGCAGCAGCCCGGCGCTCACCGCCTGCTGGCGCAGCAGTTCGGTACAGGCGCGTTCGCGCAGGGTCTGCTCGTCCAGCACCTCACCGGCCGCGTGCAGCGCGATGCCGTTGATGCGGGCGATCTCGACCGGGGCCGCGACGTGCTGCGGGTCTTTGCAGGCGCAGGCACTGCTGCCGCAACCCGACGAGGGGGAAATGTCCTGGCTCATGAGGGTCTCCGGTGGGGGGTGCATCAGCGGGGCTTGGAAGGCTGGGCCGGGTTGGTCGGATTCACCGGCACGCCCAGGCGGCGGCTGCGCACCACCTGGTAGGGCCGCACGAGGTAGGCCACGCTGGCGAAGCCGCTCCACACATGCACCAGCCGCGAAAACGGAAACAGCAGGAAGATCGTCATGCCCAGCACCATGTGCACCTTGTACGGCCAGTCCAGCGCGACGAGGGCAGACGCTTCAGGGCGGAAGGTCACGATGCGCTGAGCCCACTCGGCCAGCACCAGCATGGCGCTGCCGTCCGAGTGCGAATACGAGTAGGGCAGCGTGATCAGGCCCAGCACCAGTTGCACCCAAAGAATGATCAGGATGGCGAGATCCGTGCGGTGGCTGGTGAGGCGGATGCGCGGATCGAAGATGCGCCGGTGCAGCAGCAGCGACAGGCCCACGAAACAGATCACGCCGGCGGTGCCGCCGGCATAGATCGCGATGCGTTGTTTGACCGAGGCATCCATGAAGCCTTCGTAGAAGAAATGCGGCGTGAGCAGGCCCACGAAGTGGCCGAAGAACAGGAACAGGATGCCGATGTGGAACAGGTTGCTGCCCCAGCGCAGCTGGCCCTTTCGCAGCAGCTGCGACGAATCGCTTTTCCAGGTGTACTGGTCGCGGTCGAAGCGGGCCAGGCTGCCCATGAAGAAAACGGCCAGGCAGATGTAGGGATAAACGCCGAAGAGGAAGTGGTGCAGTGAGGTCATGCCTGTGCTCCTGATGGGGATGAGGGGTGACGACCGGTGGCCGCCTTCACGATGCGGATCGGTTGCGGCTGGCCGGGTCTGGCCTGGCCTTCGGTGGAGCAACCACCAAACACCTCGGGCTCGGCCCAGCTCTCGTCGATACCGGGGTCGGCCGCCACCGGCACCGGCTCGGCCTTCTCGCCGGCGATCTCGAGCACGGCGGCCAGCACGCTGGCGTAGGGGCTCTGGCGCTTGAGCAGCGCGCTGAAGATCACCCGCACGATGTGGGCGCTCTCGCCAAGAAACTCGCGCGCCACCGTGGCGGGCTGGGTGGAGGCGAACTCCAGCAGCACGCTCAGGTGGTCGGGCAGCTCGGCCGGGCCGAAAAAGAGGCCGGCCTTCTCGTAGGTCTGGATCAGGTCGATCATGGCCGGGCCCCGGTCGCGCGAATCGCCGAGCACGTGCTCGAACAGGTGCAGCGCGGTGCTGCGTCCCCGGTCGAACAGTTCCACGTAGTCGGCTTCGACGTCGAGCGCCGGCTGCTGGCTCAGGTGCACCAGCAAGGCGTCGAGTTCAACCAGCCGCGTGGGCGGCAAGGCGGCCTCGGAATGCAGCGCCTTGCGCAGGTCACAGGCGTGCTCGCGCAGCTCGGCGGTGGGGTAACGCAGCAGATGGGCGAGCACACGCAGCGTGTGCACGGCGGGCTTGGGGGGAGAAGAGAAAAATGACATGTCAGTGCTCCACCGCGCCGAAGCGCAACCTGCGACGAATGAGACGGTCCAACCGGGAGATACCGTCGGGCCGGCTTTGCCGGACGACAGGTATCGCCCCCTTGAGGGGGTAGCGCGAAGCGCTGCGGGGGTGCTTCATTTCTAGACCCCCGCCTTGATCGGAATCGTTCGTTTCTTCTCGCTGCCGAAGAGGCTGGTTTCCGTCTGCCCTTCCGAGCAGCCGTTGCCGAACGTGAAGCCGCAGCCGCCCTTGATGTTGAAGGTGTTCTCGGCGTATTCGCGGTGGGTGGTGGGAATCACGAAACGGTCCTCGTAGTTGGCAATGGCCATGGTCTGGTACATGTCCTCGACCTCGCGCACGCCCATGCCGACCTGGTCGAGCACGTCCTGGTTGATCACGCCGTCCACGTGTTTGGCGCGCTGGTAGCTGCGCATGGCCAGCATGCGTTCGAGCGCACGAACCACCGGCGCGGTGTCGCCGGCGGTCAGCAGGTTGGCGAGGTACTTCACCGGAATGCGCAACTGGCTCACATCCGGGATCTCGCCGTTGCCGCCCAGGTGCCCGGCGTTGGCCGCGGCGGTGATGGGCGAAAGCGGCGGCACGTACCAGACCATCGGCAGCGTGCGGTACTCGGGGTGCAATGGCAGCGCCACTTTCCAGTCCACCGCCATCTTGTAGACCGGGCTGTGGCGCGCGGCCTCCAGCCAGTTGTCGGGGATGCCGTCGGCGCGCGCCTGGGCGATCACCGCCGGGTCGTGCGGGTCGAGGAACAGGTCGATCTGCGCCTTGTAGAGATCCATCTCGTTGGGCACGCTGGCCGCTTCCTGGATGCGGTCCGCGTCGTACAGCAACACACCCAGGTAGCGGATGCGACCCACGCAGGTTTCGCTGCACACGGTGGGCTGGCCGGCCTCGATGCGCGGGTAGCAGAAGATGCACTTCTCGGCCTTGCCGCTCTTCCAGTTGTAGTAGATCTTCTTGTAGGGGCAGCCGCTGACACACATGCGCCAGCCGCGGCACTTGTCCTGGTCGATCAGCACGATGCCGTCTTCCTCGCGCTTGTAGATCGAGCCCGACGGGCACGAGGCCACACAGGCCGGGTTGAGGCAGTGCTCGCACAGGCGCGGCAGGTACATCATGAAGGTGTTTTCGAACTCCCCCACCATGGCCTTCTGCGCGGCTTCGAAGCCGTTGAAGTTGGCGTCCTTGCTGCGCTTGGCGAATTCGCCGCCCAGGATCTCCTCCCAGTTCGGGCCCCACTCGATCTTCTCCATGCGCTTGCCGGTGATCAGGCTGCGCGGGCGCGCGGTGGGCGTGTGCTTCATCTCCGGCGCCGACTGCAGGTGGTCGTAGTCGAAGGTGAAGGGCTCGTAGTAGTCGTCGATCTCCGGCAGGTGCGGGTTGGCGAAGATCTTCATCAGCAGCTGCCACTTGCCGCCCTGTTTGGGCACGATGGATCCGTCGGCACGGCGCGTCCAGCCGCCCTGCCATTTCTCCTGGTTCTCCCACTCTTTGGGGTAGCCGATGCCGGGCTTGCTCTCGACGTTGTTGAACCAGGCGTATTCGACCCCGGGCCGGTTGGTCCAGACGTTCTTGCAGGTGACCGAACAGGTGTGGCAACCGATGCACTTGTCCAGGTTGAGCACCATACCGATTTGTGCGCGTATTTTCATGATGTGTTGTCCTTGTTCAGCCGGCGTTCCGGTGCGAAGGTTTTGGTCCAGGGAACACCGTGGAACCGGCTTTGCCGGGCCACTGGTGTTGCCCCCTTGAGGGGGTGACGCGCGGAACGCGCGGCGCGGGGGTGGTCCACATGACTAAGGGTTTTCGCCTTGCGATTGGTAGGCGCGGATCAGGTGGTCGTCGGCCGGTGTGTCGAGCCAGTCCACCTTGTCCATCTTGCGCACCACGACGAACTCGTCTCGGTTGGTGCCGATCGTTCCGTAGTAGTTGAAGCCGTAGCTGAGCTGCGCGTAGCCGCCGATCATGTGGGTCGGCTTGAGCACGATGCGGGTGACCGAGTTGTGGATGCCGCCGCGCACGCCGGTGATCTCCGATCCCGGGGTGTTGATGATCTTTTCCTGCGAGTGGTACATCATCACCATGCCCGACTTCACTCGCTGGCTGACCACCGCACGCGCGGCCACCGCGCCGTTGATGTTGAACAGCTCGACCCAGTCGTTGTCCACGATGCCGGCGCTCTTCGCATCGTCTTCGCTCAGCCAGACCACGGTGCCACCCCGGTTGAGGGTGAGCATCATCAGGTTGTCGCTGTAGGTCGAGTGGATGCCCCACTTCTGGTGCGGCGTGATGAAGTTCAGCACGATCTCCGCGTTGCCGTTGGACTTGATGTTGTGGATGCCTGAAGTCGCCTTCATGTCCACCGGCGGGCGGTAGCTGCCCAGGCCCTCGCCGAAGGCGATCATCCAGGGGTGGTCCTGGTAGAACTGCTGGCGGCCGGTGAGGGTGCGCCATGGAATGAGTTCGTGCACGTTGGTGTAGCCGGCGTTGTAGCTCACCGTCTCGCTCTCGATGCCGCTCCAGGTCGGGCTGCTGATGATCTTGCGCGGCTGCGCCTGGATGTCGCGGAAGCGGATCTTCTCGTCCTCGCGGTGGATCGCCAGATGCGTGTGGTCGATGCCGGTCTGTTTGCCCAGCGCTTCCCATGCCTTCACCGCCACGTGGCCGTTGGTTTCGGGGGCGAGCTGCAGGATGACCTCGCAGGCGTCGATGTCGGTCACGATCTTCGGCATGCCCTGGGTCACGCCTTCGTCGAGCGTGGTGCCGTTGAGCTGGCCGAGTTGCTCCACCTCGGTGCCGGTCTTCCAGCCGATGCCCTTGCCGCCGTTGCCCAGTTTCTCGAGCAAGGGGCCCAGCGCCGTGAAGCGCTTGAAGGTGTTCGGGTAGTCGCGCTCCACCACGGTGATCTGCGGCGCGGTCTTGCCGGGAATCAGTTCGCAATGGCCCTTGCGCCATTCCTTCACCTCGAACGGCTGCGCGAGTTCACCGGGGGTGTCGTGCATGATGGGTGTGAGCACCACCTCCTTCTCCACCCCGAGGTGGCCCACGCAGACTTCGCTGAAGGCCTGCGCAAACCCCTTGTAGATCTCCCAGTCGCTGCGGCTCTGCCACACCGGGTCCACCGCTGCCGAGAGTGGATGGATGAAGGGGTGCATGTCGCTGGTGTTGAGGTCGTTCTTCTCGTACCAGCTCGCGGTGGGCAGCACCACATCGGAATACAGGCAGGTGGTGCTCATGCGGAAGTCGAGCGTGACCAGCAGGTCGAGCTTGCCCTGGGGCGCGTGTTCGTGCCACACCACCTCTTCGGGCTTGGCATTGTGGCTGGCGCCGGGCCGCCCCAAGCCAGCCGCCCCCTGGGGGGAGGCGCGAAGCGCATCGGGGGGGGCATGTTCACTGCCAAGGTCTTTGCCCTGCACGCCGTTTTCGGTGCCCAGCAGGTGCTTGCAGAAGTACTCGTGGCCCTTGCCGCTGGAGCCCAGCAGGTTGCTGCGCCACACAAACATGTTGCGCGGCCAGTTCTGCGGCGCGTCCGGGTCTTCACAGCTCATGGCCAGCGTGCCGTCTTTCAGCGCGCGCACCACGTAGTCCTTGGCGTCCAGCCCTGCGGCGGTCGCGTCTTTCACCACCTGCAGCGGGTTGGTCTTGAGCTGAGGCGCGCTGGGCAGCCAGCCCATGCGCTCGGCGCGCACGTTGAAGTCGATCATGCTGCCGCCGAACGCGGCCTTGTCGGCCAGCGGGCTCACGATCTCCTCCATGCCGAGTTTCTCGTAGCGCCACTGGTCGGTGTGTGCGTAGAAGAAGCTGGTGCTGTTCATCTGGCGTGGCGGGCGCGCCCAGTCGGTGGCAAAGGCCAGCGGCACCCAGCCGGTTTGTGGGCGCAGCTTTTCCTGGCCCACGTAGTGCGCCCAGCCGCCGCCGCTCTGGCCGATGCAGCCGCACATCATCAGCAGGTTGATCACGCCGCGGTAGTTCATGTCGGCGTGGTACCAGTGGTTCATGGCCGCACCGATGATCACCATCGACTTGCCATGCGTCTTGTCGGCGTTGTCGGCGAACTGCTGTGCCACGGTGATGACCTGGTCGCGTGGCACGCCGGTGATGCTCTCCTGCCAGGCGGGTGTGTAGGCGGCGTTGTCGTCGAAGTCTTTGGCGCCACTGCCCAGACCACGGTCGATGCCGTACTGCGCCACTTGCAGGTCGAACACGGTGGCCACCAGCGCGTGGCGCTCGTCGCCGGCCTTGCCCAGACGCAGGCGCACGGCCGGCACGCGGGCGTGGTTGATGCTGCCGTTCTGCGCGTTCGGTGTGAAGTGCGGGGAGGCGTCGCCACCGAAGTAGGGGAAGGCCACGTCCACCACCTGCGTGTCCTGCTCACCGTCCTCGATCACCGAGAGCTTGAGCTTCACATCGGTGTCGCTGCGGGCCTCCTTCGCCTGCAGGTTCCACTTGCCTTCGTCGCTGCGTCCGGCTTCACCCCAGCGGAAGCCGATCGAGCCGTTGGGCAGCACGGCCTTGCCCTCGGTGTCGAAGGCCACGGTCTTCCACTCGGGGTTGTTCTTCTGGCCGAGCTGGCCGTTGAAGTCGCTGGCGCGCAGATAGCGGTCGGGCACCAGGGTTTTGGTGCCGTCGGCCAGCGTGTGTTCCTTCAACATCACGAGCAGCGGCAGGTCGGTGTAGCGGCGCGCGTAGTCGTCGAAGTAACTGCTGCGTGGCTTGCCACCGTCCGGAAAATAGAAGTTCTTCAGCACCACATGGCCCATGGCCATGGCCAGGGCCGCGTCCGTGCCCTGCTTGGGGTGCAGCCACAGGTCGGAGAGCTTGGCGACTTCGGAATAGTCGGGTGTCACGGCCACCGTCTTCGCGCCCTTGTAGCGCACCTCGGTGAAGAAGTGGGCGTCGGGCGTGCGCGTCTGCGGCACGTTGGAGCCCCAGGCGATGATGAACGAGCTGTTGTACCAGTCGGCCGATTCGGGCACGTCGGTCTGCTCGCCCCAGACCTGCGGGCTGGCCGGGGGCAGGTCGCAGTACCAGTCGTAGAAGCTCATGCACACGCCGCCGATGAGCGAGAGGTAACGCGAGCCGGCGGCGTAGCTCACCATGCTCATGGCCGGGATGGGCGAAAAGCCGATGATGCGGTCGGGTCCGTGCTGCTTGATGGTGTAGACGTTGGCGGCGGCGATCAGCTGGTTGACCTCGTCCCAGGTGCTGCGCACGAAGCCGCCCATGCCGCGCACCTGCTGGTAGTCGCGACGCGCTTCGGGGTTTTCGACGATGCTGGCCCAGGCGTCCACCGGGGTCTTGGCCACGTTCAACGCGGCGCGCCAGCGCTCCAGCAGTCTCCCGCGCACCATGGGGTACTTCACGCGGTTGGCGGAATACAGGTACCAGCTGTACGAGGCGCCGCGGGCGCAGCCGCGCGGCTCGTGGTTGGGCATGTCCCAGCGGGTGCGCGGGTAGTCGGTCTGCTGGGTTTCCCAGGTGACGATGCCGCCCTTGACGTAGATCTTCCACGAGCACGAACCGGTGCAGTTCACGCCGTGCGTGCTGCGCACGATCTTGTCGTGCGCCCAGCGGTTGCGGTAGGCGTCCTCCCAGGTGCGGTCTTCACCGGTGGTCTGGCCGTGGTTGCCCGAGAAGTTTTCCTTGGGCAGGGAAAAGTGCGTCAATCGGTCCAGAAAGTGGCTCATGGGATGCTCCGGTTGGGGTGTGTTGTTGGGGTCATTTGCTGTTCAATCGAATGCCGGTTCGGCTCGGGTTGCCGAGCTGCTCTTGCATGCTTGCTTTTGTGGGGGCCGAGGGCAGCGGGGTACACGGTTCCGTCCGTGTCCCCCGCCCTGCGGGCTCCTCCTTTACCTCCCGGAACCGTGCACCCCACTGCCCTCGGCTGCCTGCGTACCTGGTGCGCCATGACTGAAAACGTTTGTGCGCCCACATCGTTGGCGGACTCAGGACGGTGTGGCACTCCGCTTCGGTAGGTAAAGGAGGAGCCCACGCAGTGGGCGGGGGACACGGACGAAGCGGAGTGCCACGCCGGCCTGAGGCCCGAACACACAGTGCCCCGAAGTGACTGCGGCCCCACGCTCTTGAACTCCAACCTGAGTGACAAAGGAAGTGATTTCATGGGTTCTTGATCTCCGCGCCTTTGCGCAGGTAGAACCACCAGTTCAGCACCAGGCACACCGCGTAGAAGATGGCGAAGCCGTACATGGCGTACTGCGGTGTGCCGGCCTTGATCTGCGCGCCGATCACCACCGGCGCGATGAAGGCGCCGTAGGCGGCCACGGCCGAGGTCCAGCCGAGCACGGGGCCGGCCTGCTGGCGGTCGAAGATCACGCCGATGGTGCGGAAGGTCGAGCCGTTGCCGATGCCGCTGGCAAAGAACAGCACGATGAACAGGCCAATGAAGGCGGGGAAATATTGCTCGGGCGTGGCCGAGCCGTAGGCCTGCATCATCACGTGGCCCACCGCGGCGGAGGCCAGCACCATCACCGCCGAGATGACCTGGGTGACGATGGAGCCGCCCAGCTTGTCGGAGATCCAGCCGCCCAGGGGGCGCACGGCGGCACCGACGAAGGGACCGATCCAGGCGTAGGTCAGGGCCGACGGTGCATTCGGGTTTTTCAGCGTGTGCGTCATCACGCCAGCCGCGTCCGCCACGTGCTGGAAGCCGAAGATCACCGTGATGGCCAGCGGCAGCACCATCGAAAAACCGATGAAGGAGCCGAAGGTGACGATGTAGAGCGCGGTCAGCGACCAGGTGTGCTTGTTGCGGAAGATCGCGAACTGCTTTGAGACGTTTTCCTTCATGGCACCGAAGGCGGCCAGGCGCATCATGAGCAGCGCGAGGGCGATGTCCAGCGGGATGGCGACCCACATGTTCAGGATGCCCAGCCCGGTGGGGGCCGGCAGGTACAGCCAGAGCATGAAGATGGCCGGGACGAAGGCCAGGGTGTAGAGGTAGGTGACCTTGGCGAAGGCGACGAGGGGGTTGCCGGTGTCGGGCGACACGGTCTTCAGGTTGTTCATGCCGAACCAGCACAGGATCGACAGGGGCACCAGCGAGATCACCCAGGCGAAGCCGGCGTTCTGGATCCAGGTGGGCGTGCCGGCGGCGATCTTGCCGAAGATCCAGCCGCTGTCCTTCACCAGCGTCATCGACTCGCCGCCGAAGGCGCCCAGCAGGGGCAGTGTCATCACGAGCGGAATCACGATCTGCATCGTGGTCACGCCGAAGTTGCCCAGACCGGCGTTCAGGCCCAGCGCCGTGCCCTGCAGCCGCTTCGGAAAGAAGGTGCTGATGTTGGACATGCTCGAGGCAAAGTTGCCGCCGCCCACGCCGGACCACAGCGCCAGCAGCTGGAACGACCACAGCGGCCATTCGGGGTGCTGCAGCGCAAAGCCGGTGCCGATGGCCGGGGCCAGCAGCATGGCGGTGGTGAGGAAGATGGTGTTGCGCCCACCGGCCAGCCGCACCAGGAACGAGGCTGGTATGCGCATGGTGGCGCCCGAGATGCCGGAGATCGCGGTGAGCGTGAACAGCTCGGCCTGGGTGAAGGGGAAGCCCAGGTTGAGCATCTGCACCGTGATGATTCCCCACATGCCCCAGACGGCGAAGCCGCACAGCAGGGCCGGCACCGAGATCCAGAGGTTGCGGTAGGCGATGCGTTTGCCGGTGGTGTTCCAGAAGGTGTCGTCTTCCGGGCGCCAGTCGGCGATATCGGCGCCGACATTCTTTGTGTTGTTCATGGTGTTCACTGACAGACGTCAGCTCTGAAGGGAAAAAGGCTTGGCGTTGGCGCCCATGACCTCGGTCTGGCGCACCTCGGTCCAGTACATCCAGATCAGCGAGACCCAGACCACGCCGTACATCAGCATGAATGCGCTCGAGCGGATGCCGGTGAGGTCCATCAGCACGCCGAACAGGATGGGCAGCACGAAGCCCCCCAGGCCGCCGGCCAGACCCACGATGCCGCTGATGGCGCCGATGTTTTTCGGGTAGTCGTCGCTGATGTATTTGAAGACGCTGGCCTTGCCGAAGGCCCAGGCGATGCCCAGGATGAACATCAGGCCGGTGAAGAGGTAGACGTTGAGACCGATGTGGAACGTCTTCGGGCCGTCCACCGTGGCCACGGTGAAGTCGGTCTGCGGGTAGGACAGCAGGAACAGGCAGATCCAGCTCACCCACAACACCCACCAGGTGACCTTGTGCGCGCCGAACTTGTCCGACATCACCCCACCCACCGCGCGCAGAACGCCACCGGGCAGAGAGAAGCAGGCCGCCAGCAGCGCGGCCACGCGGATGTCCAGGCCGAACTCGCCCACGTAGTACTGCACCATCCACAGCGAGAGCGCCACGTAGCCACCGAACACGATGCTGTAGTACTGGCAGTACTTGAGCACCTTGGGGTCCTTCAGTGCCTTGAGCTGGTCCATGAAGGACACGTTGCTCGGCACCAGGTGGTCGGGGTTGCTGTAGGTGAACAGCCAGAACAGCACCACCGTGCCCAGCATGATGGCCGCGTACACCTGCGGCACCATGGTCCAGCCGAAGGCCACCAGCAGCACGGGGGCCACGAACTTGTTGACCGCCGCGCCCGAGTTGCCGGCGCCGTACACGCCCATGGCCATGCCCTGGCGGTTTTTCGGAAACCAGCGCGCCACATAGGGCGTGCCCACCGAGAACGAACCACCCGCGAGACCCACGAACAGGCCGATGGTGAGGAAGTGCCAGTACGCGGTGGCGTAGCTCATGAGCCAGATCGCCGGCACGGTGGCGGCCATGAGCAGGGCCATCACGATGCGGCCGCCAAAGCGGTCGGTCCAGATGCCCAGCGGCACGCGCACCAGCGAGCCGGTCAGCACCGGTGTGGCCATGAGCAGGCCGAACTGGGTGGAGTTGAGGTCGAGCGCCTTCTTGATCGGGATGCCGATGACGCCGAACATCATCCAGACCATGAAGCACACGGTGAAGGCCAGTGTGCTGACGAGCAGCACCGACCACGCTTTTTTGTCGTTGTTCAGTTCAGAGGCCATGATGTCTTTCTCCACGCGGGGCATGGCAAGACTGTCGGCTCTGGGCGCGCTGGTGGCTATCCGTCACCCGGGCGCGCGGGGCGGCTCTGAAGAACGATGGCAGGAGGACGCAGGGTGTCCGGAAGAACTAGCCCGGCCGGTTTGTGGCCGTCAGTTGACCTGCATCAATGCGCGAGAACGATGGTGACCAGCACGCTGGCGTCTTCCACGGCGAGCAGGCCGTGCGGAACGCCGCCGCGCAGAAACAGCATCTGCCCGGCCTGCAGCTGCTGCACGCCCTCGGGCGATTCGAAGTCGATCACACCTTCGAGGCACTGCACGGTGATCTCTCCCGGGACCTGGTGCATCGGCATGCCTTTGCCCAGCGGCAGCCGCAGCCGGATGACCTCAAGCTGCTCGGACTTGAAGAGGGCCACCGAGTGCGTGCTGAGCGCATCGCCCCCCTGGTTCATGAGGTTGGCGATTTCGCCCGAGTCGAGGTGGTGCAGGGCCATGGCGGTTTCCTGTGAACTATCAAGCGTGGCGGGCGGCGAACACGGCCGCCTGCACACGCGAGGTGAGGTGGAGTTTGCGCAGGATGTGCTGCACGTGGATCTTGACCGTGGTCTCGGCGATGTCGAGCTGACGGGCGATGTGTTTGTTGCTGTCGCCCCGTGCGATCAGGTGCAGGATCTCGAGTTCCCGGGCCGACAGCGAGGCGAGCTCGGTGTCCGGGGTGGTCGGGGGTGCTGCGGCCGAAGCGGCGTGGCCGTTGGCCGCCGGCTGCGAGCGCAGGGCCGACACCAGCTTGGTCGTCATCTCGGGGCTCACCACCGATTCACCCTCCATCACCTTGACGATGGCCTCGCACAGGTGGTGCGACTCGACCGTCTTGAGCAGGTATCCGTCGGCACCGGCCTTGAGCGCGGCCACCAGGTCGGCTTCGTTCTCGCTCACGGTGAGCATGAGCACGCGGCTGCCCGGTGCGGCTTCGCGCAGCGCGGGGATGGCGTCCACCCCCAGCACGCCGGGCAGGTGGTTGTCGAGCAGGATCACATCGGGCCGCTGGCGCGCCACGCAACGCAACGCCTCGCCCACGTCGCCCGCTTCGCAGGTCACCTTGAAGCGTGGGTCCTGCGCCAGCAGGGCCATCAGCCCGCGGCGGAACAGGGAGTGGTCGTCCACGACGAGCAACTGGATCGGGCGGGTGGAGGTGTCGGTCATGGAAGAAGGTGCTCGGTCGTGGGTGCGGCCGTCGGGCCGGCCGCGACCGGGTGGGGTGGCAGGGTCAGGGTCACGGTGGTGCCCTGGCCGGGTTCGGAGCTCACGTCGACCCACGCGCCGATGAGCGCGGCGCGCTCCCGCATGATCTTCAGGCCCACGTGGGAATCGCCGGGTGTGTCCGTCGCGTCGAAGCCCGCGCCGTCGTCGCGCACCCGAAAGCGCCAACGCGCGCCCTTGAACACGTCGAGCTGCACCTGGCCGGCCCCGGCGTGCTTGCGCACGTTGGAGAGCGACTCCTGCAAGACATGCAGCACCTGCACCTGCACATCGGCCGGCAGCGGCAGGCCGTGGCCCTCGACGTGCAGCTTCGCGCCCAAACCGGTCTGGTGCTGGAACTTCTGCAGCGTTTCCTGCAGCGCACGCTCGATGTCGTCGGTGTTGGTGCGGGTGCGAAAGTGCACCAGCAGTTCGCGCACGTCGTTGATGCTCTCGCGCAGGCCTTCGTCGAGCTCGTCGAGCGTGCCCATGACCCGTGCCTCCTGGCCCTTGCTCGCCGCGGTGCGCAGCAGCTGCACCTGGATCTTGAGGAAGGCCAGCGACTGCGCGATCGAGTCGTGCAGTTCGCGTGCGATCAGGGCGCGCTCTTCGCCCACCGCCGCCTCGCGCTCCAGCGCTGTGGCGCGCAGGCTTTCCAGCGCGTTGGCCAGGTGGCTGGCCAGCGCATCGAGCAACTCGGTCTCGCCCACGCTCAGGCTGGTGTGCGAGCGGTAGAACAGGTTGATCTCGCCGATGAGGCGCTGCTGCAGGCGCACCGGCACGCTGACCAGCGTCTCGAAACCGGCGCGCACGCAGTGGCGCACCTCCTGCTCGTCGTGGCTGCGGATGGGAATCACGCGGGTCCGTGCATCGGGCTGCAGGTTGCCGCAGGCGCACGCACCGGCCAGCAGGCTGCGCTCTTCTTCCACCATCTCCTGCGGAAAGCAGTCGGAGGCCAGCATCAGGTAACGCTGGCTGGCCTCGTCGCTCCAGCGCACCGCCACCGCGTCGGCCTTCACCACCGCGCGCACGCGCTGGGCGAAACCGCGCGAAAGTTCTTCAATGCTGCCCGCGTGGGCCATGAAGGCGCTGACCTCGTAGAGCGTCTCCAGCCGGGCGCGCTGGGCCTCGATGTGGCGGGTCTTGGTCTCCACCTGGCTCTCCAGACCTGCGTACATCGACTGCAGTGTGGAGGCCATGCGGTTGAACCCGGCTGCGACCTGGCCGAACTCGTCGTGCGTCTCGACGTCCACCCGCGCCTTGAAGTCGCCCGACTCCAGCCGGCGCAGGCCCTGGCGCAGATGGGCCAGCGGGTTGATCACATACATGTAGCCGGTGTAGAGCATCACCACCGCACCGGCGATGGCCAGCGCCATCATGATCATCTGGAACAGGTTGAGGATGGCGGTGTAGCCCGAGAGCTGTTGTTCGATCGCATGCACCAGGGCGTCGATGGCCTCGACAAAGGTGTCGGCGGCGGCCAGCGCCTGTGCCGGCTCGGGCGGTGTGTCCTGCAGCCAGAGCGGGCGCTGGTTCTGCCACAGCGCCTCCACCGTGGCGAATTCGCGCGCCACCGCTTCGTCCCAGGGCACGAAGAGCGGGCGGCTGGCATCGCCCTGGCGCAGCAGGGCCAGGCTCTGGTCGAACTGCTGCACCAGAGCGGCCACCTCGACCGGCGAGCGTTCGGCCTGGGCCACGCTGGTGAGCCGCCAGGTCTGCATGCGCATGCGCCCGGCTTCGTTCACCGCTGCGGCGCCGCCTTCGAGTTGCCAGGTGACCCACAGCGTCAGGCCGATCGAGGCCAGCGCCACCAGCAGCAGGCCGGCGCCGATGCGCACCAGTTTGGTCGACAGCGAAGCGGTGGACACCATGGGCGCAGGTTAGCGGCTTTCGCCGCCGGCAGATACCCGCGAGCGACGGGCAGCGACCTCGGGCGGGCGCGGCAGGCCGGGCAGAAAGTGCACGCGCTGGCTGCGCCCGCCCGCCGTGGGCGCGACCAGGTCGGCCAACGTCACGCCATCCAGCACCTCCAGGTAGCGGTCCATGGCCTCGCGCAGCGCCGTCTTCAGGCGGCAATGGCCGTCGAGCCGGCAACTGCTGTGCTCGGGGTCGAAGCACTCCACCAGGGTGAAGTCGCTCTCGGTCTGGCGCACCACCTCGCCCACCACGATGGCGTGCGCCGGCTTGAGCAGCCGCAAGCCGCCGCCGCGCCCGCGCGTGGTCTCCAGCAGCCCCAGGCCTGAGAGTGTCATCACGATCTTGGTCAGGTGGCTGCGCGAGATGCCGTGCGCCGCGGCGATCTCACCGACGGTGGCACGCTGCTCGCGCTGTTCGCTGGCGGCGCAGTACATCAGAACGCGCAGGCTGTAGTCGGTCCAGTGGGTCAGTCGCATGGCACATCCTCCTCATGACCGATGTCCGTGTGGATGGTCTGAATATTCATCTTGCATGAATTTTATCCGTTAATATATTCATACCGTATGAACATTCAAGGAGCCTCGTCATGAACACCGCCCTCACCGCTGAAGACACCCTGGACCGCGCCCGGCAGCCCATCGGCCAGATCGCCGTCGAACTGCCCGGCTCCACCGCCGTCTTTCGACGCCTCAAGCTCGACTTCTGCTGCGGCGGCCAGATCGCCCTGCAGCAGGCCTGCGACAACAAGGGCCTGGCGGTGGACGCGGTGCTGGCCGAACTGGCGCGGCTCGAGCGGCCGGCAGCCGCACCCGTGCCACAGGCGCCGGCCGAGATGATCGACCACATCCTCACCCGTTACCACGCCGTGCACCGCGAACAGTTGCCCGAGCTGATCCGCATGGCGCGGCGGGTGGAGGCCGTGCACCGCGATCATCCCGATGTGCCTGCAGGGCTGGCCGGGCAGCTCGAAGCCATCGAGGTCGAGATGCTGGAGCACATGGCCAAGGAGGAGACCATCCTGTTTCCCATGCTCAAGGCGGGCGGGCGCGGCATGGCCGTGCACCCCATCGGCGTGATGCGCGAGGAGCACACGAACCATGGCGGGCAGCTCGATCGCCTGATGGCGCTGACCCACGATGCCACGCCGCCCCAGGGTGCGTGCAACACCTGGCGTGCGCTGTACGCCGGCATTCATCAGTTCGCCGACGACCTGATCGCGCACATCCACCTGGAAAACAACCAGCTGTTCCCGCTGTTCGAGCCCCGGCGCGCCGCCTGCTGCTGAGGCAGCCCGACAGCGGATCGCGCTGACTCAGGTCCGGGCGCGGCGCGCGAGAACCTCGAACGCCGGCAGCGTCTTGCCCTCGAGCACTTCCAGGAACGCACCACCGCCGGTGGAGATGTAGCCCACGTCTTTTTCGATGTCGTACTTGGCGATGGCCGCCAGGGTGTCGCCACCGCCGGCGATGCTGAACGCGCTGCTTTTGGCAATGGCTTCGGCGATCACCCGGGTGCCGTTTTCGAAGGCGGCGAACTCGAACACGCCGACGGGGCCGTTCCACACGATGGTGCCGGCCTTCATCAACTGCTCCGCCAGCTTGGCCGCGGTCTCGGGCCCGATGTCCAGGATCAGGTCGTCGTCGGCCACCTCGGTCGCGGCCTTCACCGTGGCCACGGCATCGGCGCTGAAGGCCTTGGCGGTCACCACGTCGGTGGGGATCGGCACCTCGGCGCCACGCGCCTTCATGGCATCGATCACCGCCTTCGCCTCGTTCACCAGATCGGCCTCGGCCAGGCTCTTGCCGATCTTCAGGCCGGCCGCGAGCATGAAGGTGTTGGCGATGCCGCCACCCACGATCAGCTGGTCCACCTTGCTCGAGAGGCTTTTGAGGATGGTGAGCTTGGTGCTGACCTTGCTGCCGGCCACGATGGCCACCAGCGGGCGCCTGGGCGCGAGCAGGGCCGCTGCGATGGCGTCCATCTCGGCCGCCAGCAGCGGGCCGGCACAGGCGATCGGTGCGGTCTCGGCGATGCCGTAGGTGGTGCCTTCGGCGCGGTGCGAGGTGCCGAAGGCGTCGTGCACAAAGATGTCGCACAAGGCGCCGAGCTTCTTCGCGAGCTCGGGGCTGTTCTTCTTTTCGCCCACGTTCAGGCGGCAGTTTTCCAGCAGCACGACTTCACCCGGTGCCACCGAAAAATCACCATCGACCCAGTTGGCCACCAGGCGCACCGGGCGGTCCATCAGCGTCGAGAGGCGCGCGGCCACGGGCTGCAGCGAGTCTTCGGGTTTGAACGCGCCTTCGGTGGGGCGGCCCAGGTGCGAGGTCACCATGACGGCGGCGCCCGCGTCCAGCGCCATCTGGATCGCCGGGATGCTGGCGCGGATGCGGGTGTCCTCGGTGATGCGTCCCGCGTCGTCCTGCGGCACGTTCAGGTCGGCCCGGATGAAGACGCGCTGGCCTTGGACGCGGCCACTGGAGCAGAGATCGGAAAAACGGATGAAGGACATGGTGCGAAGGAGTTGGGTGGGTGAAGTGCAGGCCCGCCCATTGTAGGAAAGACCCCACCCCGTGCGAACCGCGCCCGGGCCGCGGGTCTCAGTCGTCGTCATCGTCGTGTCCGGCCTGTCCCTGGAGCAGACCGCTCCAGGTCTGAGCCGACACCAACCCTTTGGGCGATTGCTGCCACTGCCAGGCGCCGAACGCCAGCACCGCAGCGAGCAACAACACCGCCAGCCAGATGCGGTTGTGCTTCACCAGGCTCGGGCCCGGACCCTCGACGCGCCCGGTCAGCATGGGCAGCGCCTGGTTCTTGCGGCGCAGCAGACTCAGACCCGCGATCAGCGCAATATGGCCGAGCACCACCATCAGGAAGGCCTCGCCGAAGAACTCGTGCACGTCTTCCAGCCAGCCGCCCCAGTCGTTGTAGCTGCCGTAGCCGCTCAGCGTGAGTGGCACCACCATCACCAGCAGCGCGAACACGGCGAGTGCCATCAGCAGGTTCTGGCCCTGGCGCCAGTTGATGGCCCCCCAACCCGCCGCGGAGGTGAGCGAGCGCAGCCAGGCCGGTGCGCCGGCGAGCTTGCGCCAGAGCTGGCCCAGACCGGCCTGTCGTGGTCCCAAGAGGCCGTAGAGCACGCGAAACGCGAGCAGCCCGGCCAGGGTGTAGCCGAGGGTGACGTGCAGCAGGCGCCAGCGCTCACCGTCGGCGGTGATGTACGCGCCCAGGAAGCTCAGCGCGAAGAGCCAGTGGAACATGCGCGTGGGCGCGTCGATGACCAGCCGCGTGGGCGCTGACAGGGCGCGTGCTGGCTCGGGGCGGGCGGTGGTGTTGAAGTCGGGTGCGGTGTGCATGGTCGTCTTTCAGGCGTTCAGTCGTTCCAGCCGCGGCGCAGGCGTGCGTCCAGCCCCGGCGGGATGCGCAGGTGGTCGTCGTCGAACCGGCCCTGGTTGGCACCGGTGTGGCAGGCGGCGCAGTTCGCCGCACTTTTCACACTGGCGTGCTTCCACACGGCAGGGTCGAGCTGGCGGTGCTTGCGCTCGAACCAGGCGGAGCGCGTGATGCGGTCCTGCGGGGGTTCTTCGTTCACGCGCTTGTATGTGCCCGCGTGGGTTTGCAGCCACTGGCCGAGCTGGGTGACTGTGGCGGCATCCAGCGAGGCGTCGGTACCGTAGTGCTTGTCGAGTCCGCTCATGACACGCTGCCACGAGCGCGCCGGCAGCATGCCCGGCGGGTAGGCGGTGTGGCAGGCGGCGCATTCCTGAGTGTAGGCCTGCGGCACGGTGCGCGGCATCATCGGCCCGCTGTCGGCGTGGGCGGCGGTCATGCCCAGGAGGGCGAGGCTCAGGGTGGCGAAGAGGGTTTTCATCGGGCGACTTTCAGGGTTTGAGGCTGAGCAGGTACGCCATCACATCGGACTTCTCGGCCGCGCTGCATTCGCGGCTGAGCACGTCCTTGCAGTTGCGGCGGAACCACTTGTCCGACTTGGCGGCATCGGTGAAGGCCTTGGCGTTGAAGGCCGGCGCCAGGGGTGCGATGGGCTTGGCGGTGCTGGCGTGTTCGCCCTGGCGGGTGGGCGGTGTGCCGTGGCACGAGGCGCAGGACCACTCACCTCCATGGCGCTGGTTGAAGAAAGCCTGGCCCCTGGTTGCACTGCCCGGTGCGCCGGCTTGTGTGCTCCAGCGGCCGAGCTGTTCGCCCGGCGTGGTGTCGCCGGCGTGGGCGGCCACCGCCGCGAAGACCAGCAGCGCAAGGGCTGCGAGACGGGAAGAATGGAATGTTTGGTTCATGGCGTGCAGAAAGGGATGGGGGTGAAGGCATCTTGCGAAACCCCGGCTGTACGGAACCTGAAGCGCGCGTTCATCGGGCGTTCAGGTTCGACCCGCACAATCGCCTCACGCTTCGCAGCCTTCTCACCGACCTCGCTTCACCTTGAACACACACCGCCTCCGCTCCCTGCCCCACATCGCGCTGACCAGCCTGCTGGCCGGCGCGCTGCTGACCGGCCCTGCGATCGCCAGCGACAAAGACCACGACCGGGCGCGCGAGGCCGTGCGGGCCGGGCAGGTGATGCCGCTGCGCAGCGTGCTCGAACGCCTGGAGCGTGAGCACCCGGGCCAGGTGCTGGACTTGGAGCTGGAGGAAGAGCACGGCCGGCTGGTCTACGAGGTCAAGCTGCTGCAGAGCGACGGGCGCCTGGTGAAGCTCGAACTCGACGCCAGAACCGCCACCGTGCTGCGCCGCAAGGAACGGTGAGAACGCCCGCCCATGCGCATCCTGCTGGTTGAAGACGACCCCACCCTGCGCGCGCAGCTGCGCACGGGCCTGCACGAGGCCGGCTACGCGGTGGACGAGGCCGACAACGGGCGCGACGCGCACTTTCTCGGCGACACCGAGACCTTTGACGCGGTGGTGCTCGACCTCGGCCTGCCGGTGCTCGACGGCCTGAGCGTGCTCAAGCGCTGGCGCAGTGCGGGCCGTGCGGTGCCGGTGCTCATCCTCACCGCGCGCGACAACTGGAGCGAGAAGGTGGCCGGCATCGACGCCGGTGCCGACGACTACCTGACCAAACCCTTCCACATGGAAGAGCTGCTGGCGCGCCTGCGCGCGCTCATCCGCCGCGCCGGCGGGCTGGCCTCGCCGCTGCTGGTGTGCGGTGAACTGGCGCTGGACACGCGCAGCGGCCGGGTCACGCTGCAAGGCCAGACCGTGGCGCTGACCAGCCACGAATACAAGGTGCTCGAGTATTTGATGCATCGCCCGGGCGCGGTGGTCTCGCGCACCGAACTCACCGAACACATCTACGCACAGGATTTCGAGCGCGACTCCAACACCATCGAGGTGTTCGTGGGGCGGCTTCGCAAGAAGCTGCCGCCAGCCTTGATCGAGACCGTGCGCGGCCTGGGTTACCGGCTGGTGCCGCCGCCATGAGGCGCTGGGTCGGCTCGCTGCGGGTGCGCCTGCTGCTGGGCACGCTGGTGGCGCTGGCGGTCGCACTGCTGCTGGCCGGCATGGTGCTCGGTGGCCTGTTCCGCGAGCATGTGATGCGCCAGTTCGAAACCACGCTCACCCAGCAGCTCGACCAGCTCACTGCGCGGCTGGTGTTCGACGCCGCCGGCCAGCCGCAGATCGATCCGCAGGCACTGTCGGACCCGCGCTGGCAACGGCCTTTCTCCGGCTTGTACTGGCAGCTCGACCGCTTGAGCGACGACGGGCAGAGCCGCAGCGGCGTGCTGCGTTCGCGCTCCCTGTGGGACACCAGCCTTGCGTTGGGTGTCGACACCCTGACCGACGGCGGCATTCACCGCCATGAAGGCATTGGCCCGCAGGACGCGCCAGTGCTGATGCTCGAGCGCACCGTGCGCGCGGGGGAGGCTGCCGGCGTGCAGTGGCGGCTGATCGTGGCGGGCGGTCTGCAGGAAACCACGCAGGCGATCGAGCGTTTTCGCGGTGTGTTGACCCTGTCGCTGCTGATCCTGCTGGGCCTGCTGGCGCTGGCGGCCCTCGCCCAGGTGGTGGTGGGCCTGGCGCCGCTGCGCGCCATGCAGCGCGGGCTCGCCGATGTGCGCGCGGGGCGTGCGCAGCGCCTGCAGGGCGACTTTCCGTCCGAGATCCAGCCCCTGATCAACGACTTCAACCAGGTGCTCGACACCAACGCCGAGGTGGTGGCGCGGGCCCGCACCCACGCGGGCAACCTGGCGCATGCGCTGAAGACCCCGCTGGCGGTGATGGCGCAGGCGGCCAGCTCGCCGTCGGCGGATCTGGCGCCACTGGTGAAGGCGCAGGTGGCGCTGTCCCGACGGCACATCGACGCCCACCTCAGCCGCTCACGGATCGCTGCCGCCGTGCGCCAGCCCGGTCAGCGCACACCGGTGGCCCCGGTGCTGGCGGGTCTGTTGCGCGTGATGGAGCGGGTGCATGCCGCGCGTGCGCTGACCTTCGATCTGGTGCCGGTCGATGAAGCCCTGGCGTTTGCCGGAGAAGAACAGGATCTGCAGGAGATGGTGGGCAATCTGCTCGACAACGCCTGCCTGTGGGCACGCAGCACGGTGCGGGTCGGCGTGCGGCGCGATGGCGGGCAGCTGGTGATCGGTGTGGACGATGACGGCCCGGGCATCTCGCCCGAGCAGCGCAACGCGGTGCTGGCGCGCGGGACGCGGCTGGACGAATCGGCACCGGGCAGTGGCCTGGGCCTGGCCATCGTGGCCGACCTGGCCCGCCTGTACGGCGGCGACATCGCACTGGAGCGCAGCGCGCTCGGTGGCCTCTGCGCGCGCCTCAGTTTGCCGCGGTGCGCATGACCGCGCCCCGCTCGGCCCAGGACGCAGTGCATGGTGCCAGCAGGTCGAGTGCGAGATCGTGCGCCGCCGTCTGCACGTCCATCAGCCCCAGCACCGAATGAAACAGGTGATCGTGCGAGAGCGGCTGGTCGCCCTGGGCCCGCAGGCACTTTTCTGCGACGCCGCTGCGCTGCTGCAGGCCCGGTGACAGCCAGGCCACCATGGGCACATGGGTCTGTTGCTGCGGCGCCATCGCATAAGGCAGGCCGTGCAGGTACAGGCCGCTTTCGCCCAGCGACTCACCGTGGTCGGACAGGTAGATCAGGCCGGTGGCGTTGGCGCCGCTTTGCTCGCGCGCCTTCAGCCATTGCAGTGACAGGTCCAGAAAATGGTCCGTGGCCGCGATCGAGTTGTCGTAGGCGTTGACCAGCTGCGCGGGCGGGCAGTCGGAGAGCGTGATGCTGGTGCACTCCGGCATGAACGGCTTGCGGTCGGGCGCCGAGCGCTTGAAGTAGGCCGGCCCGTGGCTGCCCATCTGGTGCAGGACGAGCACGACACCGCGGGCCCGGCGCACCGGGTCGAGTGCGGCGATGCGTTCGTCCAGCCCGACGAGCATGGCGGGGTCGAGGCACTCGCCGCTGTCGCACAGGCCGGGCAGCGTCAGGTCCAGCGTGCTGGCGTGGGGCACCCGGGCGCACACGCCCTTGCAGCCGGCCTGGTTGTCGATCCACAGCACGGCCAGGCCGGCGCGTTGCAGCACGTCGAGCAGGTTCTCGTGCTCGGCCGTCCGGTCACCGCCCTGGGTGCGGGTGAGCGGTGAAAACAGGCAGGGCACCGAGACCTTGGTGTTGGTGCCGCACGACCGCACCTGGCTGAAGTTGACCAGGCCTTCTTCGGCCTGCCAGCGCGCGAGTGCCGGCGTGGTGTTGCGTGCGTAACCATTGAGGCCGAAGTTCTGCGCGCGCGCCGTCTCACCCACGACCACCATCAGCAACGGCGGCTTGGCCTGGCCGCTGTAGCTGGCGCCGAGCCGGGCATCTTCACCCACGGGCTTGAGGGCCTGAACCTGGCGGGGCAGCTGGTCCACCGCCAGACGGCTGGCGGCATACACCGTGTTGACCGGGTTGACCATGTAGCGCAATTCCTTGTGGTTGCGCATCAGCGAGGCCAGGTCCTGGTAGGTGAGCAGGGTGGCGGCCACCACCGCCACCAGGCCGACGAACGCGCCCAGCGCATTGCGCCCGGTCTGGGGCAACCAGCGGCGCAGGGCCAGCGGGCGGCGCCAGATCGCCCACAGCGGCAGGCCCGCCACCAGCAGCAAGGTGATCGGCAGGTCCCAGGACATCAGGTCGCGCACCTCGCGCACATCGGTCTGCACCACGTTGGCCAGCATGGTCGGGTCGATCACCGCGCCGTACTGCAGCATGAAGTGGGTGTTGAAGGCCGTCACCAGCACCAGGGCCGTGGCCACCGGGCGGAACACACGCGGCCAGGCCAGCAGCGAAAGCAGGCCGGCAGTGATGCCGAGCACCACCACACCGAAGCCACCCAGCAGCGCCAGCCGCTGCGCGGTGCTGCCGGCCAGTTCGTTCACGCGCAGCCACAAGGGCAGGTTGCCGGCCACGGCCAGCCACAGCGACAGCAGCCACACGGCGGTGGCGGGGCGCCAGGTCGGGCGGGGCGCGGGTGAGAAGGTCGAAGACATGGGCGAAGCCTCTGAAGCCGGAACATGCCGACCGCAGCAGCTTCGCGCTCGCGGGTTAAGTGATCCTTATGGCCGCGGGCGCGTCCAGCGCAGGGTGAAGCGCGTGGTCATCGGCGCCTGGCCGGTGTCCCGCTGCAGCGAGCCCCCCAGTTGCTCGGCGATGCGCTGCACCAGACGCAAGCCCAGCCCCAGGCCCGACGTGTTTTGCGCCTCCGTGGGCGGCGGCGCGCCGGCGCGCTGGCCGTCGTCGCTGACCGAGACCCCGGACTCAGCCCCGGTCTGCCAGACCTCCACCACCACCTGTGTGCCTGCCGGGGTGTGGCGCAAGGCGTTTTCGATCAGGTTGCGCAGCGCGAGCTCCAGCAGCATGGGCTGCAGGTGCAGCACCACCGGCGCCTCGGGCTGTTCCAGTGACAACTCGTGGCCGCGCTCGTGGCTCTCCTGTGCATGGGACGCGATCAGATCGGCGGCCACGTCGCCCAGCGACACGTCTTTCCAGGCCTCACGCGCCGAGCCGTCGCGCTGCGCACGCGCGAGTTCCAGCAACTGCGACAGGATGTGTCCGGCTCTCAGCGCGGACGATTCCAGCTGCGCCAGGCGTTCGGTCGACGGTTCGTGCTGCGCAGCGCCGGCCTGCAACGAGATTGCCGCCAGCGGGGTGCGCAACTCGTGCGCCACGTCCGACGCGAACTCGCGCTCGCGCCGTGCCTGTGTCTGCAGCGAATCCACCAGCGTGTTGATCGCGTGCACGGTGCTGGAAAACTCGTGAAACCGGTGTGCCGTGTCCAGTCGCTGACCACCCAACCCGTCGAGCGCGGCCACATCGCGTGACAGACGGACCAGCGGACTCAACCCGCGGCGCAGCGCCCACCACAGCAGCAGCGCCACCAGCGGCAGCACCAGCAAGGCCGGGCGCGCGAGCTTGAGCGCCATGTCGCGGCCCAGGTCGACCCGGTGGTCCATGTCCATCAGGACCGCGACGACGTCGGCCGCGTGTTCACCCTGGCCCGGGGCGGTGTACACCCGCCAGCGCACCACGGCGCTGCCGGTGGTCTGCACCCGGTTGGAGAACCCCATCCCGGGCGGATCGTTCAGGCCCAGGCTGCCGGCCAGCTTGTGGGTGTCTGTGAACAACTGGCCATCGACCCAGTGCAGCACGGCCACGTCCTGCACATAGGCCCGCGTGCGGCTGGAGGCGATCGGCTCGGGCGTGGACAGGGTCTGGTCGGGTTCGACCGAGAGCCACAGGCGCGCCACCGCCTCGAGCTGCCCGTCGGTGATCTCGTCGGCCTCGTGGTGGCCGGTGTACCAGGCCACCAGCAGCAGCGTGGTCCACACCACCAGCAGGGCGCCGACCACCCAGCTCCAGAGGTGGCGCCCCAGGCTGGGCAGGCGCGCAGGGGCGGGCCGCGCCGTCATGCCGGCGGGTCCTGTTGCGGAATGAAGTAGCCCACGCCGCGCACCGTCTTGATGAGCGATTCGCCGAGCTTTCGCCGCAGGTGGTGGATGTGCACCTCGATGGCGTTGCTCTCCAGCGCCTCGCCGAAACCGTAGAGCGAGGACTCCAGCCGCGCCTTGGACAACACCTGCGGGTGGACTTGCAGCAGCGCCATCAGCAGCGCGAACTCCTTGCCCCCGAGCGGGATGTGTTCACCCGCGCGCAGCACGGTGTGGGCAGCGGGATCCACCACCAGGTCGCCGTGCGTGATGACCGGGCTGCTGCGTCCGCTGGCGCGGCGCAGCATGGCGCGCAGGCGTGCCAGCAGTTCGCTGGCGTCGAAGGGTTTGACGATGTAGTCGTCGGCGCCGCTGTCCAGACCGCTCACCCGGTCGCTCACGCCATCGCGCGCGGTCATGATCAGCACCGGCAGGTCGTTGCGGGGCAGGGCGGCGCGTCCGGCCACCGGCGCTGCCTGCCGGCGCAGCCGGGCGAGCAGGTCGAGGCCGTCGCCATCGGGCAGACCGAGGTCGAGCACCAGCACGTCCACCGGCTCCACCGACAGCACGTGCCACGCCGCCTCCAGCGTGTCGCACACGTCCACCGCGTAGCCCGCCTGTTTGAGCGAGGCCTGCAGGCCGCTGGCGATGCCGGGGTCGTCTTCCACCACGAGTGCGCGCATTGTCGGATCGGACGTCGTGTCCGCTGTTGGAGGGGGCGCCTGATTATGGGATGCGGCTTAAGTCGCACTTAACCCGGGCGGGTCACATTTGCCCGATGCACCGCTCCCGCCCTGTTGTCTGGCTGTTCGGCCTGCTGGCCCTCACCTTGCTGTGGGACGCAGCCGGTCTGGACATGCCCGTGATGCAGGCGATCGGCACGTCGCAGGGATTTGCGCAGCGCGATGCCTGGTGGCTGTCGGCCGTGCTGCACGATGGACTGCGTCAGGCCATGACCGGCGCCTGGCTGTTGTTGTTCGTCTGGGCCCTGTGGCCTGGCCTGCGCGTGCCGCGGCGCGAGCGCTGGCTCGTCCTGGCGCTGGTGAGCCTGTCGCTGCTGGCGGTCAACCTGATCAAGAACGCCAGCCTGACGAGTTGCCCCTGGGATCTCGGCGCCTTCGGCGCTGGCGCCGGGCATGTGTCGCACTGGGCCTGGGGCCAGGCCGACGGCGGTCCGGGGCGTTGCTTCCCGGGGGGTCATGCCTCCAGCGGCTTTGCGTTCGTGGCCCTGTGCCTGCCCTGGCTGCAGGTGCCGTCGGGCGCTGCGGCGCGCCGCCGTGCGGTGGGCCGGCGCTGGCTCGCCGCCGCCCTGTTCATCGGGCTGCTGGCGGGCGCGGTGCAGACCGTGCGCGGTGCCCATTTTCCGAGCCACACGCTGTGGACCCTGTTGATCTGCGCCGGCGTGTCCCTGGCCGGCTGGCGGATGGCAGAAACGCTGCGCCGCCGCAGGCCCGCGCCGTCACCAGCCCAGCAGCAAGCGCAACGGCAGGTAGACCGCCATGCCGCAGACGATGGTGCCCAGCACGCCACGTTTCCAGACAAACCAGGCCATGCCGGCGGCGGCGGCGTACAGCCGGGCGTCCTGCCAGGTGGTGATGAGAGCGCCTTCGCTCATCACCACTTCGGGCACGACCACCGCCGCCAGCGCGGCGATGGGGGCGTACTGCAGGCCGCGCTGCGCCCAGTGCGGCAGGCTCCAGGGCTTGCTGGAGATGAAGAAAAAGCCGCGCGTGATCACGGTGATGCAGCCGAGCAGCACGATGGTCAGCAGCGTCCAGGGATCGAGGTCAAACACGGTGCGCTCCCGTTCCCGGCACGTCCGGCCTGAGTTTTTCGAGCACCAGGCAGATCGCCACCGCGCTGGCGATCGCCACCAGGATGTTGAGCTTGAGCGGCAGCGCCCAGGCCGCCACCGCCGCTGCGCCGGCCACGCCGGCCGAGACCACGCGCAGCTTGGACGAGGCCAGCGAGCACAGCACGCCCAGCAGCGCGAGGATGCCGGCAAAGCCCAGGCCCCAGGCCACCGGAATCACGTTGGTCAAGGCAATGCCGGCCAGGCTGGCGCCGATCCAGGCCACGTAGTTCACCGCACAGTTGCCCATGAGGTAGGCCTGCTGCTGCGCGAGCTCTTCCGGGTTGGCGCCCGGGTGGGGGTAGCGGCGTGCGAAGTACACGTAGCTCAGGTCGGCGGTGATGTAGCCCTTGATCAGGCGCTCGTGGCGCGGCAGGTGCATCAGGTAGGGCCGCAGGTGCGCCGAGAACACGACGAAGCGCAGGTTCACGCAGACCGCCGCCGCCAGAATCACCCACAGCGGCGCACCGGCAGCGATCATGGGCACGGCCGCGAGCTGTGCGCTGCCGGCGTACACGATCAGCGTCATCAGCACCGCCTCCAGCGGCGACAGGCCCGACTGCACCATCGCCACGCCGGTCATCAGGCCCCAGGCGCCAATGCCCATGGCCACCGACACCTGGTCGCGCACGCCTTCCCAGTACTCGGGGCGTTCGCGGTGGTCGCGGCGGTGGAACATCAGGCGCCCGGCTTCAAGGGGTGGGCCGCGTCCAGCACCTGGCCGCGCGCGACGGGAAAGCCGCGCAGGAAATCCGCCACCGGCAGGCGCTTGCCGCCGGCGCGCTGCAACTCGGTCATCACCAGCACGCCGGCAGCTGTGGCCACGCGAATGCCGTCGGCGTCTGCCGCCAGCACCTCGCCGGGTGCCGAACCCGCTGCGGCGGTGTCCTCGTCATGCGCCGACCACACCTTGATGGCTTCACCAGCCAGCCCAGTGGCCGCGCCGGGAAACGGGTTGAAAGCGCGCACCCGTCGCGCCAGTGTCGCGGCCGGCGCTGTCCAGTCGAGCGCGGCTTCGGCCTTGTCGATCTTGTGCGCGTAGGTCACGCCGGCGTCCGGCTGCTTCTGCGCTCTCAGGCTGCCGCAGGCCGCGATCTCCAGTGCTTCAACGATCAGGCGCGCGCCGAGCACCGCGAGGCGGTCGTGCAGGCTGCCGGTGGTGTCGTCGGCACGGATCGGCAGGCGCTCCACCAGCAGCATGTCGCCGGTGTCCAGCCCGGCGTCCATCTGCATGATGGTCACGCCGGTGTCGCTGTCACCCGCTTCGATCGCCCGGTGGATCGGGGCCGCACCGCGCCAGCGCGGCAACAGCGAGGCGTGGATGTTCAGGCATCCCAGACGCGGCACATCGAGCACCCAGGGCGGCAGGATCAGGCCGTAGGCCGCCACCACCATCGCGTCGGCCTGCGCCGCCTCGATGGCCTGGCGCGCGGCGATCGCGTCATCGGGGTACTTGCCGTCCAGTCGCAGACTGCGTGGCTGGGCCACGGCGATGTGATGCGCCAGCGCCAGCTGTTTGACCGGGGAGGCCTGCAGCTTCATGCCGCGGCCGGCCGGCCGGTCGGGCTGGGTCAGCACCAGCGCAACGTCGAAGCCTGCCGCCAGCAAACGGGCCAGCGCCACGCTGGCGAATTCCGGCGTGCCGGCAAAGATGAGCTTCATGTGGGAGAGTCCGGACGGGGGACGGGCTTCAAGCCTTCATCGCTTCCCGCTGGGCTTTCACCATCTTGGACTTGATGCGGGTGCGCTTGAGCGGCGAGAGGTATTCGACGAAGACCTTGCCCATCAGGTGGTCCATCTCGTGCTGGATGCACACGGCCAGCATGCCCTCGGCCTCGATCAGGCGCTCGGCACCGTCGAGGTCCTGCGCGCGCACGCGCACGGCCACCGAACGCTCCACACCGTCGTAGATGCCGGGCACAGACAGGCAGCCTTCCTCGCCCTTGCGCGTCTCCGGGCTGGCCCATTCGATCACCGGGTTGATCAGCACCATGGGCTGGTCGCGCGTCTCGCTCACGTCGATCACGATCAGGCGTTCATGCACGTCCACCTGGGTGGCCGCCAGGCCGATGCCGTGGGCGTCGTACATGGTGTCGAGCATTTGCCGGCTCAGCGCGCGCAGGCGCTCGTCCACCACCTTGACCGGGCGGGCCACGGTATGCAGTCGCGGGTCGGGGTAACAAAGGATGGGCAGAAGGTTGGGCGAGTTCATGAAAAACGGGGGCCATCGAAGGGCTTGCAAAGGACCGCCCAATGTACTCGGGCGACGGCTGGCGGCCAGCCGGGGACGAGCGGAAAGCGGTAGCGACATTTTCGCCACTTTTGCCACGGCGCGTGAATGCCCCTCGCCATAAACATTGCCTAATCAAAGGCTTGGGCGCAAAATCAAATGCGATTTGTCAAGACACGAGCGCCGCCGGAAGGCAGCAGACGTTTACCGAAAACGCGCGCTGGCAACCGGCCATCGCCGCCCCAGGGGCCACCACATGCCATTGAAGAACCGCTTGCCTGCCGACGCTCCATCCACGCGCCCCACTCGCCCGCTTCGGCCGGTGGTTTGCGCCGTTGCCCTGATCGCTGCGGCGCTCGCAGGCAGTGCGTCGGCGCAGAATTTTCCCATCACACCCGGCCAGCGAGCCACCGCCAACCAGGTGGCCCAGACCGGTGTGCCGCTGTCGGAACTCGCGCCCAACGCGCCCGACAGCTACACCATCAAGCGCGGCGACACCTTGTGGGCCATCTCGGGCGTCTTCCTCAAGACGCCGTGGCGTTGGCCGGAGCTCTGGGGCATGAACCTGGACGACATCAAGAACCCGCACCGCATCTACCCGGGCCAGGTGCTCTATCTGGACAAGTCCAACGGCCGCGCCCGCCTGAGCACCCGCCCACCCGGCAGCGGTGACACCGAAACCGTGCGCGTCTCGCCGCGCACCCGCTATGAAAGCCTGGGCGACTCGGCGATTCCGCCGGTCAACCTGCAAGCCATCGAAGCCTTCCTCACCGAGCCCCTGATCGTTGACGAAGCCACGTTCTCGCGTGCTCCGCGCATCGTCGCCACCCAGGAAAACCGTGTGTTGCTCAGCCGCGGCGACCGGGCCTACGCCCGCGCCCAGTACATCGACGGCCCGCAAGGCGAGCCCTTGACTGTGGTCGACGGTCGCTCTTCCCAGTACCGCGTCTTCCGCAACGCCACGCCCTTGCGGGACCCCTCGACCGGTCAGATCCTGGGCTACGAGGCCCAGTACGTGGGCAAGGCCAGCGTGGTCACGGGTGAGACCTCCCGCACCGGCACCGGCCCCGACGGACAGGCCGTGACCGAACTGGTGCCCGCCTCGATCGACATCGTGGCGGCCAAGGAAGAGATGCGCATCGGCGACCGCATGCTGCCCGAGCCGCCGCGCGAGCTGACCAACTTCGTGCCGCGCGCCCCGGAAGGCATCCACACCGGCCAGATCGTCTCGGTGTATGGCAACGCGGTGAACTTCGCCGGCCAGAACCAGGTCGTCACGATCAACCGCGGCAGGGAGCACGGCATCGAACGCGGTCATGTGCTGGCCCTGCAGCGCGAGAGCAACCTCTTCACCGACACCACCGACAGCGCGCGGCCCCAGTTGCGCCTGCCGGGCGAACGCAACGGCCTCATGATGGTCTTCCGCACTTTCGACAAGGTGTCGTACGCCCTGATCCTGCAGATCACCGACGGCGTGAAGGTCGGGGACCGCTTCGTCAACCCCTGATCCGCGATGCAGCGGCAGGAGCTGGCCGCCTGGTTGCGCTTGCTGCTCACGCCCGGGGTGGGCAGGGACACGGCCCGCAAGCTGCTCGCAGCCTTCGGCCTGCCGCCAACCATCTTCGAGCAATCGCCCGACGCGCTGAAGACCGTGGTGGGTCCGGCCACGGCCAACGCTTTGCTGCAGGTGCCCGCCGACCTCTACGCCCGGATCGATCAAGTGAGCGCCTGGCTGCGTGAGGGCACCAACCGCCATGTGCTGACACTGGCCGACGCCCGCTTCCCGCCCGACCTGTTGCAGATGGCCGATCCGCCGGTGCTGCTGTACGTGATGGGTGACCTCGACGTGCTCGCGCACCCGCGCCGCCTGGCCATGGTCGGCAGCCGAAACCCCACGCCGCAGGGCGAAGCCAACGCCCACCAGTTCGCCCGCGCGCTGGGGGAGGCCGGCGTGTGCGTTGTGTCCGGCCTTGCACTGGGTGTGGACGGCGCGGCGCACGCGGGTGCGCTCGAGGGCGGCGCGCCGACCATCGCCGTGGTCGGGACCGGGCTCGACCGCGTCTACCCGCGGCGCCATCTGTCGCTGGCCCACCGCATCGCCGGGATGGGTGCCATCGTCAGCGAGTACCCGCCGGGCACGCCGCCCTTGCCGGCCAACTTTCCCCAGCGCAACCGCCTGATCGCCGGTCTGTCGCAGGGCACGCTGGTGGTCGAAGCCACGCTGCAGTCGGGCTCGCTGATCACTGCGCGGCTGGCCGCCGAACAGGGGCGCGAGGTGTTCGCCATCCCGGGGTCGATCCACGCGCCGCAGTCGCGCGGCTGCCATGCCCTGATCCGCCAGGGCGCCAAGCTGGTCGAGTCGGCGCAGGACATCCTGGAAGACCTGCGTCTGGTGGAACCGCGGGCGTTCGAGCCGCCCCCGGCGGGCGACGACGAACCGGGTGACGCCGACGCCCTGCTGGACGCGCTGGGTTTTGATCCGGTCGGCCTGGACGCGCTGCAGGCACGCACCGGCCTGGACACGGCGCATCTGCAGGCCCGTCTGCTGGCACTGGAACTCGAGGGTGCCGTTGCACGCCTGCCCGGCGGCCTGTTCCAGCGCCTGGGTCAGGCCTGAACCGGTTGTTTCAGGCGTCGCGCACGTGCGGGTTGTGGCGCCGCTCGGCGCCAAAGCTGCTTTCCGGACCATGACCGGGAATGAACACCGTGTCATCGCCCATCGGCCACAGGCGCTCCTTGATGCTGCTGATCAACTGAGCGTGGTTGCCTTGCGGGAAGTCGGTGCGGCCGATGCTGCCGGCGAACAGCACATCGCCCACAAAGGCGCGCCCGGCCTCCACGGAATGGAACACCACATGCCCCGGCGTGTGGCCGGGGCAGTGGCGCACGTTCAGCACACTGTGTCCGATCTGCACCGTGTCGCCATCGGCCAGCCAGCGTGTGGGCGTGAACGTGCGCGCCGGTGGAAAGCCGAACATGGCGCCTTGTTGTGGCAGGCCGGTGATCCAGAACTGGTCGCCCGGGTGCGGACCGATGATGGGCAGGCCCAGTTGCTCGGCCAGATCGGCGGTGCCCCCGGCGTGGTCGATATGGGCATGGGTGAGCCAGATCGCCTTCAGGTGCAGTCCCAGCCGCTTCACCTCGGCCAGCAAACGGTCGAGGTCTCCTCCCGGATCGATGACCGCAGCATCGAGCGTCTCGTCGCACCAGACGATGGAGCAGTTCTGGGCAAATGCGGTGACGGGAACGGTGAGGTAGCGGAGCATGGTGCACGGTCGGACAAAGGTGGCCAGCGCCACGGTGCACCGATTTTCGCCGACGGCGAAGGCTCAGTCGCGCGCAGCAGCGGTGGGGTCGAGGTCTTCGTAGCAGGCGCGCACCGCCGGGTGGGCCGCGAACAGCAGGGGTTCCGCCAGCGCGCGTGCGCGGGCGCGATCCGGGTTGCAGAGCAGCCAGGCGAGCTCGTCCGCAGCAAAGAGATCCTGGACGGCGGGTCCCGAATCGGCGCCCACCCCGTGTTGCGCCAGTTCAACCGCCGCCTGAACCCAGGGTCCGTGGGGCCGCCATTGCTGGGCGATCAGGGCGGCCAGCCGGTCGCGCCAGCGACCGAGCTCGGTCACGAAGGGCGCGCTCAGGTGCCAGCCGGCAACATCGTCGAGTTCGCGCAGCACCACGGTCCAGGCCATGTCGTGCAGCAGGGCCAGCAGGTAGGCGTCAAAAGGATCGCGGCCCTGGCTGTGCGCGATTTCTGCGCCGAGCTGCGTCTTGAACTCGGTGTGCTGCCACAGGCGCGGCGCGCTGCGCTTGACCAGCGGACCGCTGCGGCCATCGAGCATGGGCTTGAGCACCACGCGCGCAATGGCCGCGCGCAGCCCGCCCTCACCCAGCATCTGGATGGAATGGCTCAGCTCCATCACGGGCCGCTCGCGGCGGTAGAAAGCGCTGTTGGCCATGGTCACGACCTCGGCCACCAGTGCCGGGTCGCGGGACACGTGTTCGGTCAGCTCGCGCAGCGAGCTGCTCTCCGAGCGCAGGCGGGCCAGCAGGGCCGGCACCACGCCGGCTGCCCGTGGCAACAAACTGGCGTGCGAGGCCGTGTCGGCCACCCTGGCGGTCAGGCGTTGCAGCACCTGGCGCTCAGCATCACCCAGTGAGCCCGAGGGGGCGGGCTCGCACTGGGTCATCCAGGCGAGCAGGGCATCGTCGAGCATCCGGCGCCGGCTTTGCCAGTCCTCGACGGCCGGGCGCTGGTCCATCGGCACGGTCGGCGCCTCGACCGGTGGCGCCAGTGCCGGCGCCGGGCCGTTGAAGAGACGCAGCAACCAGGTTTTCATGGGGTGGATCGCAGGGCGAGGGTCACAGGGTCAGGTCGTAGTCGATCGTGATCGGCGCGTGGTCGGAGAACTTCACATCCTTGTAAATGTGCTCGCTCCTCGCCAGCGCCGCCAGCGCGGGTGTGGCCAGGTGGTAGTCGAGCCGCCAGCCCACGTTGTTGGCGTAGGCCTGTCCCCGGTTGCTCCACCATGTGTAGCAGGCGTCGGTGGTGTCGGGCTGCAGGCGCCGGTAGACATCCACCAGACCGCCCTCGGTGAGCAGCGAGGTCATCCAGGCGCGCTCCTCTGGCAGAAAGCCGCTGTTTTTCTGGTTGCTGCGCCAGTTCTTGAGGTCGGCTTGCTGGTGGGCGATGTTCACGTCGCCACACAGGATGAATTCGCGCTCGGCCCTGAGCGCCATCAGGTGCGGGTGAAACGCCGCCAGAAAACGGTACTTGGCCTCCTGCCGCTCGGGGCCCGAGGAACCGCTGGGGAAGTAGGCACTGATCAGCGAGAGCTTGCGGGCGGGTGTGTCGAAGCGCAGTTCGGTGTAGCGACCCTCGGCATCGAACTCTTCGCAGCGGAAACCGGTGAGCACGTCGCTGGGCTCGTGGCGCGTGTACACGCCCACGCCCGAATAGCCTTTCTTCAGCGCAAAGTGGAAGTGGCCCTGCAGACCGGCGAGTCGCTCGAAGCGGCCGCTCACATCGGACTCCTGCGCCTTGACCTCCTGCACACAAATACAATCCGGCTGGTGCGCGGCCAGCCAGCTCTCCAGCCCCTTGGTGGTGGCAGAACGGATGCCGTTGAGGTTGAGGCTGGTCAGTTTGAACAAGGAAACCCCCATGGTGTTGGATACAGGCGCAGCCCATGAGGGCGCTGCGGACGCTGCGCTGGCGCAGGAATTTGTGCAGTTCTGCGTGGATGCCGGCGTGTTGCGCTTCGGAGAATTCAAAACCAAGGCGGGTCGTCTTTCGCCCTATTTCTTCAACGCCGGCCTGTTCGACGACGGCGCCAAGCTCGCGCGGCTGGCGCAATTCTATGCAAAGGCCCTGATCGCCAGTGGCGTCGAGTTCGACATGATCTTCGGCCCCGCCTACAAAGGCATTCCCCTCGGTGCGGCGTTGGCCATCGAGCTCTCGCGCCTGGGCCGGAACGTGCCCTTTGCCTACAACCGCAAGGAAGCCAAGGACCACGGCGAAGGAGGCACCCTGGTGGGCGCACCGCTGCAGGGCCGGGTGCTGATCGTGGACGACGTGATGTCTGCCGGCACCGCCGCCCGCGAATCGATCGCCCTGATCCGTGCCGCCGGTGCCACGCCGCACGCCGTGGCCATTGCGCTGGACCGCCAGGAGAAAGCCACCGAGACCGGGCCGGACGGCACCGTCCGCGACGTGGATCACAGCGCCGTTCAATATGTGCAGCGCCAGCTCGGCCTGCACGTTTGTGCAATTGCCACCCTGGCCGATTTGCTGCAGTATCTGAACGTCCACACCGGGGGGGAGCTCGATGCGCACCGCCAGCGGGTGCAGGCCTACCGCCAGCGCTACGGTGTGAACTGAAGCCACACACCATGAATGTTGCCCTGCTGTCGACCCCGTTCCTGCTTCGCGCTGCGCGGCCTGCTGCCCGCGCGCTGCTGGCGGGCGCCATCGGCTGGGCGACGGTGAGCGCGCAGGCCCAGGGCATCTACACCTGCATCGACAGCAAGGGCCGGCGCATCACCTCCGACCGCCCGATCGTGGAGTGCCTTGACCGCGAACAGCACAAGCTGGGCAACTCCGGCACCGTGCGCCAGGTGGTGCCACCGAGCTACACCGCCGACGAACGCGCCCGGCTGGAGGAAAAGCGGCGGGCCGAAAACGAGGTCAAGGCCCGCGCCGCCGAAGAAAAGCGACGCGAGCGCGCCTTGTTGATCCGATACCCCAACCAGGCTGTGCACGACAAGGAGCGCGCCGAAGCCCTGGCCCAGATCGACGAGGTGATTGCGGCCGTGAACAAGCGCGAACTGGCGCTGGTGCAGCAGCGCAAGGAGGTCGACGTCGAAATGGAGTTCTACCAGTCCGATCCGGGCAAGGCACCGCTGTGGTTGCGCCGCAAGCTGGAAGACAGCGAGAAGCAGATGGTGGTGCAGAAGCGGTTTCTGGACGAACAAGCCCAGGAGAAGCTGCGCATCAACCAGCGGTTTGACGAAGAGCTGGGCAAGCTGCGTCAGCTGTGGTCACCCACGGCGGCGTCGGGCAACGCCGCCACGCTCAAACGCTGAGGCCGCCCGCCGGCGTCCGCCCGGCCTTCACTGCAGTTTCCGACGCAGCAAATCGTTGACCTGCTGCGGGTTGGCCTTGCCCTTGCTCGCCTTCATGACCTGACCCACGAGCGCGTTGAAGGCCTTTTCCTTGCCGGCACGGAACTGCGCCACGTTGTCGGCATTGGCGGCCATCACCTCGTCGATGAGGATCTCCAGCGCGCCGGTGTCGTTCATCTGCTTGAGGCCTTTGGCTTCGATGACCGCATCGACCTGCGTGCCCTGGCCCGTCCACAGCGCATCAAAAACCTGTTTGGCGGCGTTGTTGCTGATGGTTCCGTCGGCGATGCGCACAACGAGTGCAGCCAGCTGGGTGGCACTCACGGGAGCCGAGGCGATGTCCACTTCGTCGGCGTTGAGCCGGCGTGACAGCTCGCCCATGATCCAGTTGCTCACCAGTTTGGCCTGACCGCTGGCCCTGGCGGCGGTCTCGAAGCAGGCGGCCATGGCCGGGCTTTGCGTGAGCGTCACGGCGTCGTACTCCGACAAGCCATGGTCGGCCACGAAGCGCGCGGCCATGGCGCGCGGCAGCTCGGGCATGCCGGCGCGCACCTGCTCCACCCAGTCGCGCGCAATCACCAGTGGCGGCAGATCCGGGTCGGGGAAGTAGCGGTAGTCGGCCGCGTCTTCCTTGGTGCGCATGGCACGCGTTTCACCCGTGTCGGGGTCGAACAGCACGGTGGCCTGCTGGATGGCGCGGCCGTCTTCAATCTCCTCGATTTGCCAGCGCACCTCGTAGTCGATGGCTTGCTGCATGAACTTGAACGAGTTCAGGTTCTTGATCTCGCGCCGCGTGCCCAGCGCAGCGCCGGGCTTGCGCACCGACACGTTGGCGTCGCAGCGGAACGAGCCTTCCTGCATGTTGCCGTCACAGATGCCGATCCAGGTGACGATTCGGTGCAGCTCTTTCGCATAGGCCACGGCCTCGGCGCTCGAGCGCATGTCGGGCTCGGTCACGATCTCCAGCAGCGGCGTGCCGGCGCGGTTGAGGTCGATGCCGCTCTGTCCGATGAAATCTTCGTGCAGGCTCTTGCCCGCGTCTTCTTCCAGGTGCGCGCGCACCAGGCGCACCGTCTTCTTCTCCTCTCCCAGCAGGAACGACACCTCGCCGCCCTGAACCACCGGAATCTCGAACTGGCTGATCTGGTAACCCTTGGGCAGGTCGGGGTAGAAGTAGTTCTTGCGCGCAAACACGCTGTGCTCGGCGATGTGTGAACCCAGCGCGAGGCCCAGGCGAATGGCCAGTTCGACGGCAGCCTGGTTCATCACCGGCAGCGTGCCGGGCAGGGCCAGGTCCACCGCGCAGGCCTGTGTGTTGGGCTCGGCGCCAAACGCGGTCGGTGCGCGGCTGAAGATCTTCGACTTCGTGGCCAGTTGCGCGTGGGTCTCGAAGCCGATGACGACCTCGTAGCCGTGGACCAGCAGGGATGTGTGCATGTTGCTCATGGTCAGAAGCCCGAGGGCGAACGGGTGTGCCAGTCGGTCGCCTGCTGGAAGGCGTGTGCCGTCTGCAGCAGTTCGCCCTCCTGGAAGTAATTGCCCACCAGTTGCAGGCCCACCGGCATGCCGCCAGCGCCGAAACCCGCCGGCACGCTCATGCCGGGCAGCCCGGCCAGGCTGGTGGACAAGGTGTAGATGTCGGCCAGGTAGTTGGCCAGCGGATCGTCGCTTTTCTCGCCGATCTTCCACGCCACGGTGGGCGCCACCGGGCCGGCAATGAGGTCGCACTGCGCGAATGCGGCCTGGAAGTCCTGTGCGATGAGCCGGCGGATCTGCTGGGCCTTGAGGTAGTAGGCGTCGTAATAGCCGTGGCTGAGCACGTAGGTGCCGATCATGATGCGGCGCTGCACCTCGGTCCCAAAGGCCTCGCTGCGCGTCTTCCTGTACATGTCGTTGAGGTCGCTGTACGCCGCGGCGCGGTGGCCGAACTTCACACCGTCGAAGCGGCTCAGGTTGCTCGACGCTTCTGCCGGCGCAATGATGTAGTAGACCGGGATGGACAGTTCGGTGCGCGGCAGCGAAATGTCGACCAGCGTGGCGCCGAGCTTCTCGCACTCGGCCAGCGCGGCGCGCACGGTGGTCAGCACATCGGGCGCACAGCCGGCACCGAAAAATTCAAGCGGCAGTCCGATGCGCAGCCCCTTGAGCGGTTGTGCGGCGGTGGCGCCTTCCCGGGGCTGGGCCAATGACAGCGTGTAGTCCTCGGCCGGGCGGTCGAGGCTGGTGGAATCGCGGTCGATGTCGGGACCGGCCATGGCGGTGAGCAACACGGCGCAATCGGCCGCGCTGCGCGCCATCGGACCGGCCTGGTCGAGGCTGGATGCAAAGGCCACCATGCCGTAGCGCGAGCAGCGACCGTAGGTGGGCTTGATCCCGGTGATGCCGGTGAAACTGGCGGGCTGGCGGATCGAGCCTCCGGTGTCGGTGCCGGTGGCGCCCGGCATCAGGCGCGCGGCCACGGCAGCGGCCGACCCGCCCGAGGAACCACCAGGCACACGGGTCGTGTCCCAGGGGTTCTGCACCGGCCCGAAGGCCGAGTTGTCGTTGCCCGAACCCATGGCGAATTCGTCGCAGTTGAGCTTGCCCAGCGAGACGGCGCCCTGCGCGGCCAGGCGCTGCACCACGGTCGCGTCGAACGGACTCTGGTAGCCCGCGAGCATCTTCGAGCCGGCGGTGCTGGGGAAATCACGGGTGACGAAGATGTCCTTGTGCGCGAGCGGCACGCCCAGCAGCGGTGTGCGCTCACCGGCGGCGATGCGGGCATCGGCCGCGCGGGCCTGGGCCAGGGTGGCGTCTTCGTTGAAGGCGAGGTAGGCGCCGAGCGAGGCGAATTGCCGGGCGCGCTCCAGCAGATGGCGGGCGGCCTCGACGCTGCTGGTCTGTTTGCTGGCGATGGCAGCGGCGAGTTCGCCCACGCCCATCTGGTGAATCGGCTTCATTCGATCACCTTGGGCACGAGGAACAGGCCGCGCTCGACCGCGGGCGCACTCTTCTGGTTGGCTTCGCGGTTGTCGGGTTCGCTCGCCACATCGGGCCGCAGGCGCAGCGAGACATGGTCGATCACGGCGGTGGGATGGGCCAGCGGCTCCACGCCGGTGGTGTCCACCGCGTTCATCTGCGCCACGGTGTCGAAGAAGCCATTGAGTTGGGACAGCATGCGCTCGCTTTGCGCCCCGGTGAGCTCAAGGCGTGCCAGGTTGGCGATGCGGCCGATGTCGGACAGGGTCAGGGACATGTCGAGGTGGGTTCCGGAAGGTTGGATCTGCAGCGCTCCGCGAGCCGCCCACGGCGCTGAAACGCCGTGTAAATGCGAGAAATGGAGCCTCGTTGCGTGCAGTTGTGCACAGGGGATACGGTATTATCCAAGGTTTAACGGCAGACCCCGTGCCGCCACGGTTTTTGCCTTGGAATCAAACACTTAGAACCGATGTCCGGCCCACCTTCTGGCTCCATCCCAGGTCCCGCATTCGGCCTCACTTCCGGCCTGGAGCGCGCCATGCCACGCCCCGGCCCCACAGGATCCATCCACCATGTTTGAAGCTTTCCGTCGGCAATTCTCGACCGACCTGGCCATCGACCTCGGCACCGCCAACACCCTCATCTACGTTCGCAACAAGGGCATCGTGCTCGACGAACCTTCGGTGGTGTCGATCCGTCACGAAGGCGGGCCGCAGGGCAAGAAGACCATCCAGGCGGTGGGCCACGAAGCCAAGGCCATGCTGGGCAAGGTCCCCGGCAACATCGAAGCCATCCGCCCGATGAAGGACGGCGTGATCGCCGACTTCACCGTGACCGAGCAGATGCTCAAGCAGTTCATCAAGATGGTGCACCCGCGCTCGATGTTCAAGCCGAGCCCGCGCATCATCATCTGCGTGCCCTGCGGCTCCACCCAGGTGGAGCGCCGCGCGATCCGTGAATCGGCCCTGGGCGCTGGCGCCTCCGAGGTCTACCTGATCGAAGAGCCCATGGCAGCGGCCATCGGAGCCGGCCTGCCGGTGTCCGACGCCTCCGGCTCGATGGTGGTCGACATCGGCGGCGGCACCACCGAGGTGGGTGTCATCAGCCTGGGCGGCATGGTCTACAAGGGCAGCGTGCGTGTCGGTGGCGACCGTTTTGACGAAGCCATCATTGCCTACATCCGACGCAACTACGGGATGCTGATCGGCGAACCCACGGCCGAGGCGATCAAGAAGCAGATCGGCTCGGCCTTCCCGGGCTCGGAAGTCAAGGAAATGGAAGTCAAGGGCCGCAACCTCTCCGAGGGCGTGCCGCGCAGCTTCACCATCTCCAGCAACGAGATCCTGGAAGCCCTCACCGATCCGCTCAACAACATCGTGACGGCGGTGAAGATGGCGCTGGAGCACACGCCACCCGAGCTCGGTGCCGACATCGCCGAGCGCGGCATGATGCTCACCGGCGGCGGCGCGCTGCTGCGCGACCTCGACCGCCTGCTGGCCGAAGAAACCGGCCTGCCGGTGCTGGTGGCCGAAGAGCCGCTGACCTGCGTGGTGCGCGGTTGCGGCATGGCCCTGGAGCGCATGGAGCGCCTGGGCACCATCTTCACCAGCGAATAAGCGCGCGCCGCACCCCGGCGCACGCTCACCCGCACCGCCAGACCCACCCCGAGCGACATGCCACTGGGCACCCTGGACCGCACTCCGCCCCCCTTCTTCAAGCAGGGGCCGTCGGCCCTGTCCAAGCTCGTGGTGTTCAGTGCGCTGGCGCTGTTCCTCATGGTGGCCGACCTGCGTTTTGAAGTGGCGCGTCCGGTGCGGGCGGGCATTGCCACCGCCCTTTACCCGTTGCAGTGGCTGGTGATGCAGCCGGTGCAGGCCATGGCCGGTCTGGGCGGCTATTTCACCTCGTTGCACAGCGCGCAACGCAGCGAGGGCGAGGCGCTCAAGCGCCTGGCGACCCAGGCCGACCGGAACCTGCAGCTGGAGCAGATGGCGCTCGAAAACCGGCGCCTGCGGGCCCTGCTCGCCATGCGCGAACGCACTGGCTCCAGGGCCATGGGCGCGCAGGTTCTGTACGACGCGGCCGATCCGTACTCGCGCAAGATCGTGATCGACCGCGGCCAGACGCAGGGCGTGCAGGCCGGCTCACCCGTGATCGACGAAAGCGGCGTGCTCGGCCAGGTCATTCGCGTGTACCCGCTGGTGTCCGAGGTGAGCCTGCTGATCGACCGTGACATGGCGATTCCGGTGCTCAACGTGCGCACGGGCGTGCGCAGCGTGGCCTACGGCCAGCCCTCGACCAAGGGCGATGGCATGGAGCTGCGCTACACCCTGGCCAGCGCCGACATCGCCGAAGGCGACCTGCTCACCACCAGCGGCGTCGACGGTGTTTACCCGCCCGGGTTGCCGGTGGCCCGGGTCACGCTGGTGGCGCGCCAGGCCGAGTCGTCCTTCTCGCGCATCGAGGCCGAGCCGCTGGCACAGGTGCAGGGCGCCCTGCACGTTCTGGTGCTGGAGCCCGCCGGCGCCACCCTGCCAACGTCGCCCCTGACGAATGCCGTGCGCGCCCCGGTGGCGGTCGAGCGTCCCGGCGCCCGGAGCAGCGCGCCATGATCATGCGCCCCGGCCAGCAACTGCTGCTGCCCGCCAACCCCGCCTTCATCTGGTTCAGCCTGCTGCTGGCGCTGATGTTCAACATGGTGCTGAACATGGGGCTGTGGGGCCGTTCGCCGTGGGTGCCCGACCTGCTGGCGGTGACGCTGGTCTTCTGGAGCGTGCACCAGCCGCTGCGCATCGGCGTGGGTGTGGCGTTTCTCTCCGGCCTGGCCATGGACGTGCACCAGGGTGCCTTGCTCGGCCAGCATGCACTGGCGTACACCGTGCTCGGTTTCCTGGCGATCTCCATGCACCGCCGACTGCTCTGGTTCGGCGTGCCCAACCAGGCCGTGCAGGTGCTGCCGCTGTTCGTGGCGGCCCACGTGCTGGAGTTGCTGGTGCGCATGGCTTCGGGTGGCAGCTTCCCGGGTTTGACCTACTTCATCGCCCCGGTGCTCGAAGCCATGCTGTGGCCGGTGGTGAGCGTGTTGCTGCTCGCACCGCAACGGCGCGCTCCCAACCCCGACGACAACCGTCCCCTGTAGCCATGACCGAACTGCGAAACGTCGAAGCCGACCTGGCCCAGTTCCGCGCCCGTTTGCTGGTGATCGGGCTGGTGGTGGTGTTCGCGTTCGGCCTGGTGGCGGCGCGCATGGTGTACCTGCAGGTGCTGCGCCACGACGATTTGCTGGCGCAGGCGGAGAGCAACCGAACGGCGGTGCTGCCGGTGGTGCCCAACCGGGGCCAGATCGTGGACCGCAATGGCCGTGTGCTGGCCACCAACTACTCGGCCTACACGCTGGAGATCACCCCCTCGCGCGTGCCCGACCTCGAGGCCACCATCGCCGCACTGGGTGAGCTGGTGGAGATCACCCCGCGCGACCAGCGCCGGTTTCGCAAGCTGCGCGAGGAATCCCACAGCTTCGACTCCCTGCCCATCCGCACCCGCCTGAGCGATGAAGAGGTGGCGCGCTTCACCGTGCAGCGCTACCGCTTCCCCGGCGTGGAGGTGCGTGCCCGCCTGCTGCGCCAGTACCCCAACGGCGAGACCGCCAGCCACGTGATCGGCTACATCGGGCGCATCAACCAGCGCGAGAAGGAGTCGATCGCCGACTGGGCTGAAGAAGACCAGGCCAACTACCGCGGCACCGAGTACATCGGCAAGCTCGGCGCCGAGCAGAGCCTGGAGCAGACCCTGCACGGGGCCACCGGCTTCGAGCGGGTGGAAACCTCGGCCGGTGGCCGGGCGGTGCGTTCGCTGGCCAACACGCCGGCAACGCCGGGTGACACCGTGGTGTTGTCGATCGACATTCAATTGCAAAAGCTCATCGAGGACATGTTCGGCGAGCGGCGCGGCGCGCTGGTGGCGATCGATCCGCGGACCGGCGAGGTGCTGGCCTTCGTGAGCAAGCCCACCTTCGACCCCAACCTGTTCGTCGAGGGCATCGACGTGGACAACTGGCGCGCACTCAACGAATCGCTGGACAAGCCCCTGCTCAACCGCGCCCTGCGCGGCACCTACCCCCCCGGCTCCACCTACAAGCCTTTCATGGCGCTGGCGGCGCTGGAAACCGGTGCCCGAACGGCGCAGACGGTGATCAACGACCCCGGGTTCTGGATGTTCGGCAGCCACCGCTTCCGCAGCCACGGCGACAGCGGCCTGGGTGCGGTGGACATGAAGCGCAGCATCGTGAAATCGAGCAACACCTACTACTACTCGCTGGCCAACGAGATGGGCGTGGACACCATGCACGACTTCATGAAGCCGCTGGGTTTCGGTCAGATCACCGGCATCGACCTGCGCGGCGAGGTGCGCGGCGTGCTGCCCAGCCAGGCCTGGAAGCGCAACAACTACAAGCGACCGGACCAGCAACGCTGGTACCCCGGCGAGACGATTTCGCTGGGCATCGGCCAGGGCTACAACAGCTTCACCATGCTGCAACTCGCCCACGCCATGGCCACGCTGGCCAATGGCGGCGTGAAACACGCGCCCCACCTGACCATGGCGACGGAAAATGCCATCACCCGCGAGCGCAGCCCGCTGCCCACACCGCCGGCGGTCAACCTGGGCTACAAACCCGCGCACGTGCGCACCGTGCTGGAGGCCATGCAGGCGGTGACCACCGAGGGCACCTCCACGCGCGTGTTTGCCGGCGCCAGCTATGCCAGCGGCGGCAAGACCGGCACAGCGCAGGCCGTCACCATCGGGCAGCGCGACCGCTACGACGCCCGCAAGCTCGAAGAGCACCAGCGCGACCACGCGCTGTACGTGGCCTTCGCTCCGATCGACCAGCCGCGCGTGGCCATTGCCGTGGTGGTGGAGAACGCGGGCTTTGGCGCAGCGGCCGCCGCCCCCATTGCCCGGCGCGTCTTTGACTACCTGCTGCTCGACCAGTACCCCAACCCGCAAGACCTCGCAGCCGTGAGCGTGGGGCAGGCCTCGGCGCCCATCGGCACGCCACTCAAGGCCAGCGAGATGCCCTGGCCGCCAGAAACAGGGGCCACCCCCGCGCCGCTTCGCGCCACTCCCTGAAAGGGGGCAAGGCCTGCGGCCTGGCCAAGCCCGTTCCGCGGCGTTCTGGTTCGAGGCATTTCGTGCCGGAAGGCACCTCTAGCGGATCCAGGCGTCGAAGGTGGTTTTCAGAATCAGGGCCGACACCACCACGATGAAGGCGATGCGCACGAAGCCGCTGCCGTGCTTGAGCGCCAGGCGCGTGCCGAGCAGACTGCCCACCACGTTGGCAAAGCCCATGGCCAGGACGAAATGCCACCAGATGTGGCCCTTCCAGGCAAACACCGTCAAGGCGGCCAGGTTGGTGGCGGTGTTGATGAGCTTGGCGCTGGCGCTGGCGTGCAGGAAGTCGTAGCCCAGCCAGCGAACGAACAGAAACACGAAGAAGCTGCCGGTGCCGGGGCCGAAGAAGCCGTCGTAAAAACCGATGGTGGCGCCCAGCAGGCAGGCGGCGGCGGTTTCTTGCCGACCACTGAAGCGCGGTGCGTGGTGACGCCCGAGTTCCTTGCGCGCCAGCGTGTAGACCAACACAACGGCCAGCACCAGCGGCAGCGCACGACGCAGGAAGTCGGGCGAAATCACGGTCACGGTCCAGGCGCCGGCCATCGAGCCCCCAAACCCCACTGCCGCCGCAGGCAGCAGGGCGCGCCAGGGCATGTCGACGCGCCGGGCGTATTGCAGGGTGGCCGCTGCCGTGCCCCACACCCCCGCGCCCTTGGCCACGCCGAACAGCGTGGCGGGGTGGGTGGCGGGGAACATGGCGAACAGCGCGGGCACCAGGATGAGGCCGCCGCCGCCCACGATCGAATCCACAAAGCCGGCAAACAGCGAAGCCAGCGAGACGAGCAACAGTTCCATGAAGGGATTGTCGCCCCCACGCTCCCCCGCTGCGCGAGGTCCGCTGCCCCCCGCGGGGGCTGGGCCCGGCCTTGGGGCGGCCCGGCGGCTGGGCCGGTCCGTCGCCCCCACGCTGCCCCGCTGCCCCCGAGGGGGCTGGCCCTGTGTCGCCAGTGCAATGTGTGAGGGCGAAAAAAAACCGACCCACATGGGTCGGTTTGAGGAATTGGGCATCTCTGGGGACGCTGAAAGCCGTTTTTCTGGATGGACTGGGTTGTCTCCTCGGTCCCCCGCGGTCACCAGCGCAGTGCGCTTGAGCGAGTGCATGCACTGTATCGGCTCGCACCAGCGCTGTGCACTCGGGCTTTCCCTTGGCCGGGACAACCCTTGGCACAGCTTATGCGTCGGCCCCGCTGTCGTTGGAAACAGGTAACAAAATGCACCACAAACGTGTCGCAGCCGTCATTCGTCAACCCCAGGAACCGAGAAACTTTGTTTCCCCCCGCGCCGTTTTCCTTGCCCTTCTATCTCCCTTGACCGCCGTCGCGCAGTCGGCGCCCGCCGCCGCCGAAGCGCCCGCTGCCGCGCTCACCGCGCCGGGTCTGGTGGCGGCCAGCTCCATTCAGGGTGCCGACACCGCCTGGCTCATGATGAGCACGGCGCTGGTCCTGCTGATGACCTTGCCGGGCATCGCGCTTTTCTACGGCGGCATGGTGCGCCGCTTCAACGTGATCAACACCATGGCCAGCGTGGTCGGCATCGCCGCGGTGGTGAGCCTGTTGTGGTTCGGCGTGGCGTACTCGCTGGCCTTCACCCCGGGCGGCGCGCTGGGCGGTTTCATCGGCGGCGTGGAGCGCATGGGTTTCTCCGGCATGGAGTTCCTGGGCTCCACCGGACAGGTGGCCGTGAGCCACATTGCCCGGCACGTGCCCGAATCGGTGTTTGCCATGTTCCAGCTCACCTTTGCCATCATCACCTGCGCCCTGGTGGTGGGTGCTCTGGTGGAGCGCATGCACTTCGGTGCCTTGCTCACGTTCACCGGCCTGTGGTTGCTGCTGGTGTACGCGCCCATCGCCCACTGGGTGTGGGAGCCCGGTGGCTGGCTGGCGCAGCTCGGTGCGCTGGACTTCGCCGGTGGCTCGGTGGTGCACATCAACGCCGGTGCGGCTGCACTGGTCTGCGCCTATGCCCTGGGGCCGCGCGAGGGTTATGGCCGCGAGCCCTTCGTGCCGTTCAACCTGGGCCTGACCATGGCCGGCACCGGCCTCCTGTGGGTGGGCTGGTTCGGCTTCAACGCCGGCTCCGCGCTGGCGGCTGACGGCCGCGCAGGCCTGGCCATGGCGGTCACGCACATCGCGGCGGCGGCAGGCGCGCTTTCATGGATGGGCGCCGAGTGGCTGGCGCGCAAACGCGCTTCGCTGCTGGGCCTGTGCTCGGGCGTGGTGGCGGGCCTGGTGGCCATCACGCCGGCGGCGGGTTTTGTCACCCCGCGCAGCGCGCTCATCATCGGTCTGGTGGCGGGCGTGGCCTGCTACTGGGGCGCCACCACGCTCAAGCGCAAGCTGCGTGCCGACGACTCGCTCGATGTGTTTGGCGTGCACGGCGTGGGCGGCCTGGTGGGCGCGCTGCTCACCGGCGTGCTGGCCGACCCGGCGATCTCGGGCGTGGAGGCCAGCTTCATGGCTCAGGTGATCGCATGCGTGGCCGTGCTGTCCTACAGCCTGGTCATGACGGCCGTGGTGCTGTGGATCACCTCGCGCTTCACGACGCTGCGGGTGCGCGAGTTCGAGGAGCGCGCCGGCCTGGACGTGTCCCTGCACAACGAACAGCTCGGTCACTGAGGCAACCACCCGATGACTTCAAACGACGTCTTTGCCCTCGCCGCGCACCTGCATGTGCTGCTGCGGCGCAAGACCGGCCGCGTGACCGACACCGAGTGGCTGGCCGGCAACGCGGACTACGCGCGTGAGATCCTGCGGTTCACCCGCGAGAAAGCCACGGCGGGCGACCACGCCGACCTGCTGGCCCTGGCCGACAAGCTCGAAGCGGCCATTCCGCTGATGGTGGCTCCCGCTCGCAAGCCCCTGTTGCAGGCCGCGGCCGACACGCTGAAGGCGGGACAGGTCAGTTCGGCAACGGCACAGCGCGCAGCAACCCCGCGATCGGGCGGGTTTGCCAACTCCATGCCGGCAGGGCAAAACAGTGGCTTCATCGAGTCGACCCTGAACTCGGTGTTCGGCGGGCAGCGCAAGGACGGCGAGGAGCCGGACGGCCGCTACGTGGGCGGCATTCGCTGACCGACGACACCCGTTCAGGGTGAACGGCCTTCAAACCCCTCTGGCTATCCAGCGCGCCGCTTTCTCCGCAATCATGAGCGTGGGACTGTTGGTGTTGCCGCTGGTGATGGTGGGCATCACGCCCGCATCGACCACGCGCAGCCCCGCCACGCCCCGCACACGCAGGTGGCTGTCCACCGCCGCCAAGGGGTCGTCGGACCGCCCCATCCTGGTGGTGCCCACCGGGTGGAAGATGGTGCTGGCGATGTCGCCGGCCAGCCGGGCGAGCTCCTCGTCGCTCTGGAACTGCACGCCCGGCTTGAATTCTTCCGGCTGGAACTTCGCCAACGCCGGCTGGGCCACGATGCGGCGCGTCACGCGCAGGCTGTCGGCGGCGACTTGCCGGTCTTCGGGCGTGCTCAGGTAGCGCGGCGCGATCGCCGGCGCGGCATCGGGCTTCGCCGAGGTGATGCGGACATGCCCACGGCTGGTGGGATTGAGGTTGCACACGCTGGCCGTGAAAGCCGGGAAGCTGTGCAGCGGTTCGCCAAAGGCATCGAGGCTGAGCGGCTGCACGTGGTATTCGATGTTGGGCCAGGGCTGGGCGGGGTCGCTGCGGGTGAAGGCGCCGAGCTGGCTGGGCGCCATGCTCATGGGGCCGCTGCGCCTGATCGCGTACTCGAGCCCGATCTTCGCCTTGCCCCACAGGCTGCTGGCCAGCACGTTGAGCGTGGTCGCGCCCTGGACCTTGAACACCGCCCGGATCTGCAGGTGGTCCTGCAGGTTTTCGCCCACCCCGGGCAGCTCGTGCCGAACGACAATGCCGTGCAGTTGCAGCAGGGCGGCCGGGCCGATGCCCGAGCGCTGCAGGATGGCCGGGGAGCCGATGCTGCCCGCACTCAGCACCACCTCGCGGGTGGCCGACACGCGCACGGTCTGACCGCCGCGCAGCAATTCGACGCCGGTGCAGCGCAACTGACCGTTCGCATCGTGCTCCAGCACCAGCTTGTCGGTGGCGGTTTCGGTCCACACGGTGAGGTTGGGGCGACCCTGTGCCGGGCGCAGAAACGCTTTCGAGGCGTTCCAGCGCCAGCCGCTTTTCTGGTTCACCTCGAAGTAGCCGACGCCCTCGTTGTCGCCGGTGTTGAAGTCGGTGCTGGCGGGCACGCCGGCTTGTTGGGCCGCCTGCGAAAACGCGTCGAGCACGTCCCAGCGCAGGCGCTGCTTTTCGATGCGCCATTCACCGCCATGCCCATGCAGCCTGGCGAACGCCGGATCTTGCGCGGCATCGAGCCGGTGGTGGTTTTCGTGGGCCTTGAAGTCGGGCAGGCAGTTGTCCCAGCACCAGTCGTCGTCGCCGGTGAGCTGCGCCCACTGGTCGTAGTCGCGACGCTGCCCGCGCATGTAGATCATGCCGTTGATGCTGGAACAGCCCCCCAGGCCCTTGCCGCGCGGGTAGCGCAGCCGGCGCCCGTTGAGCCCGGGGTCGGCCTCCGTCTGGTAGAGCCAGTCGGTGCGCGGGTTGCCGATGCAGTAGAGGTAGCCCACCGGAATGTGGATCCAGTGGTAGTCGTCCTTGCGCCCAGCCTCGACGAGCAGCACGCGCCGGGACGCGTCGGCACTGAGCCGGTTGGCCAGCAGGCAGCCCGCGGTGCCGGCGCCGATGACGATGAAGTCGAAGGTGGTGTTGTTCATGGAGGCGTCTCCTCGCCTGGGTGGTCGTCGCTCAGTCCGTAGTCGCCGCGCTCAAAAGCCACGAGCACCGCCTTGGCTTGTGCCAGCCGGTGTTCGGGCACCTGCACACGCACGGGAATCGCACCGGCCAGCAGCGTGTAGGCCTGCACCAGGTGCGCGTCGGCCACGGCCGCCGGCACACCGGCGGCTTGCAGCATGCCGCGAAGCATGTACGCCTCGGTCGGGCTGAACACGGTGATCAGCGTTTGCCAGTCACCGAGTACCGGGTCGTAGGGACTGTTGCCGTCGCTCACGCCCGGCCCTGCTTCACTTGGCTGTTGGCATGACGAATTCAGCACCCTTGCCGATCGACTCCGGCCAGCGCTGCATGATCGATTTCTGCTTGGTGTAGAAGCGCACGCCTTCCTCGCCGTAGGCGTGCATGTCACCAAACAGGCTCTTCTTCCAGCCGCCGAAACCGTGCCAGGCCATGGGCACCGGGATCGGCACGTTGATGCCGACCATGCCCACCTGAATGCGCCGCGCGAACTCGCGTGCCAGATTGCCGTCGCGGGTGAAGCAACTCACGCCGTTGCCGAACTCGTGGTCGTTGATGATCTGCACCGCCTTGGCAAAGTCGGGCACGCGCACGCACGAGAGCACCGGACCGAAGATCTCTTCCTTGTAGATCTTCATGTCGGTGGTGACATGGTCGAACAGCGTGCCACCCATCCAGAAGCCCTTGCCGCAGCCGTCACCGGTCTGCGTGGCGTCGAACACGCGGCCATCCACCAGCATCTGCGCGCCTTCGCTGGCACCCGCTTCGATGTAGCCGGTGATGCGCTGGTGCGCCGCGGCGGTGACGATCGGGCCCATCTCGGCGGCCAGGTTGGTGCCGTTGAGCACCTTGAGTGCCCGGGTGCGCTCGACCAGCCTGGGCATGATCCTGTCGGCCACGTCGCCCACCAGCACCGCCACGCTGATCGCCATGCAGCGCTCACCGGCCGAACCGTAGGCCGCACCGATCAGCGCGTCCACCGCCTGGTCCAGGTCCGCATCGGGCATGACCACCATGTGGTTTTTGGCGCCGCCCAGGGCCTGCACGCGTTTGCCGTGGTGGGCACCGGTCTCATAGATGTGGTTGGCGATCGGCGTGGAGCCGACGAAGCTGATGGCTTTCACATCGGGGTGGACCAGCAGCGCATCCACGGCTTCCTTGTCGCCCTGCACCACGTTGAACACGCCGTCGGGCAGGCCGGCCTGCTTGAACAGCTCGCCCATGAACAGCGAAGCGGAGGGGTCGATCGGGCTGGGCTTGAGCACAAAGGTGTTGCCCGCGGCAATCGCCACCGGGAACATCCACATGGGCACCATCACGGGGAAGTTGAACGGCGTGATGCCGGCGACCACGCCCAATGGCTGGCGCAGCGTCCAGTTGTCCATGCCGGTCGATACCTGGTCGGTGAAGTCGCCCTTGAGCAGCTGCGGGATGCCGCAAGAGAATTCGATGATGTCGATGCCGCGCGCCACTTCGCCCTGCGCATCGGTGAACACCTTGCCGTGTTCGGCGGTGATCAGGTGGGCCAGCTGGTCCTTGTGCTGGTTGACCAGCTCCAGAAACTTGAACATCACGCGCGCCCGGCGAATGGGTGGCGTGTCGGCCCAAGCCGGGAAGGCCGCCTGCGCGGCAGCCACCGCGGCGTTCACGTCGGCGCCGTTGGCCAGCGCCACACGCCCGGTCACCGCACCGGTGGCCGGGTTGAAAACGTCCTGCTGGCGCGACGAACTGCCGGCAGCAACCTGGCCGCCGATGAAATGGTTGATATTTGCGATGCTCATGGTGAATCTCCTAAGAATGGGTCAAGTGTGAAAGGAAAAATCGCAAAAATCCAATGAAATCGCCGGACAAGATTTATAAGGGTTTCAAATAATGCCGCTGCCCGTTCTGGAGTCCCGATGAAGCAACCCACCCTGACCCATGTGGATCCACAGACCCTGCGTGCCTTTGCCGCCGTGGCCCGCGAAGGCAATGTGTCGCGCGCCGCCCTGCGCCTGCACCTGAGCCAGCCTGCGGTGAGCCTGCAGCTCAAGGCGCTGGCCGAGGCCACCGGCCTGCAGCTTTTCACCCGCACCGCCCAGGGCATGGCGCTCACGCACGATGGCGCTGCGCTGCTGCCGCTGGCCGACAAGGCGCTGGCCGCGCTGGCCGACTTCGGCCAGGCCGCCGCCGGCCTGCACAACACGGTGCGCGGCACCTTGCGCATCGGCACGATTCTCGACCCCGAATTCACCCGCCTGGGGGCCTTTCTGAAACAGCTGGTCGAGTCCAGTCCGCAGGTCGGCACCGAGCTGCGACAGGGCATGAGCGGCGACGTGCTTGCCCTGATCGACCGCAGCGACCTGGATGTGGGCTTTTTCCTCAACCTGCCCGACGACCCCGCCGGTCCCGCCCACCGGTTTCGCGCACTGACCCGCTTCACCTACCGCGTGCTCGCGCCTGCCGGTTGGGGGCCGCAGGTCGTCGGCAAGGACTGGAAGGCCCTCGCGGCCTTGCCCTGGCTGGCCACCCCGCCGGCCAGCGCGCACCACCGCCTGCAGCGCCGCGTGTTCGGGCCCGGTTCGCTCACCGGCCTGGAACCCAGGCGGGTGGCGCTGGTCGACCAGGAGGCGTCGATGCTCGATCTGGTCAAAAGCGGCGTGGGCCTGTCGCTGGTGCGCGACTCGATTGCCATGCACGAAGCCCAGACCCACGGCCTGGCGATCGCCGACCAGGTGGAGCTGGCCTGCGACCTCAGCTTCGTCTGCCTGGCCGCGCGCGCGGGCGAGCCGGTGATCGAGGCTGCGTGGGCGGCGCTGGGCGCCGTCTGGGGCCCGGGCCTGCCCGGTCTTGCGGCGCCTTGAGCCGCCCGGCGATGCCGCCGGCCCGGAAGGCGCCCCCCGTGGGCACGGCTGTGGGTCTTTCAACTTCTGTTTTTACGAAGTCATGCTCCCGATATCTCTGCTTTAACAGGATGTTCGTGTGGACTACCCTGCACCGTACCTAATTTTCCCGATGGAGACTTTGATGAAAAAGTGGATTTCCCTGCTGGCCGTGGTCATGACCCTGGGCCTTGGCGCTGCCCATTTCGACGCCGAGGCCAAGCGCATGGGCGGCGGCAAGTCCTTCGGCATGCAGCGTCAGGCCACCCCGCCGGCCAAGGCGCCCGCTGCACCCACGGCCACGCCTGCCGCCGCGGGTGCCGGTGCGGCCGCGGCCAGCACCGGTCGCAGCTGGATGGGTCCGATCGCCGGTCTCGCCGCGGGCCTGGGCCTCATGGCGCTGGCCTCGCACCTGGGCTTTGGCGAAGGCCTGGCCAACATGCTGATGATCGGCCTGATGATCGCTGCGGCCATCGCGGTGTTCGGCTTCATCATGCGCAAGCGCGCCATGGCCCAGCAAGGCGGCTCGGGTGGTCTGGCCTACGCGTCCGCCGGTGCCTCGCGCCAGGCCGCGCCGCAGCACCAGACCCTTCGCACGCCGGTGAATGGCGGTGGCGGCTCCATGATCGGTGCTTCCCTGGGTGGCGCGACGGCCAGCCGCATCCCGGCCGACTTTGACGTGCAGGCCTTCGAGCGCAACGCCAAGGTCAACTTCATCCGCCTGCAGGCCGCCAACGACGCCGGCAACCTCGATGACATCCGCGCCTTCACGACGCCGGAGATGTTTGCCGAGCTGCAGATGGACCTGAGCGAGCGCGACGGCGCCGCCCAGCACACCGACGTGGTGCGCATCGAAGCCGAGGTGCTGGAGGTGGAAGAGGGCGACAGCCGCTATGTCGTGAGCGTGCGGTTCGCAGGCGAGACCCGTGACAGCGGGGCCGACAGCACGGAGAGCTTCGATGAAATCTGGCACCTGACCAAGCCGCGCCAGGGCCAGGGCGGCTGGCTGCTGGCCGGTATCCAGCAAAGCAGCTGAGGCCGCGGCGGGTCATTCCCGCCGATGCAGCGCTGCGCGAGCCCCGGCATTTGCTTGCCGGGGCGTTTTTTTCGTCCAGCGGTCTGCGCTGCCCCTCAGTCGGACCGGGCGGGTGGTGCCTGCCGCTGCAACCGGTCCCAGTCCTTGAGCGCTTGTTGCAGGCGATTTTTCGAGTCGGGGTGGCCTTTGCTGAAGGTTTTCGCAAGAAAGGAGCGCAGGCCTTCGTCGGGCGCGGGAGCGCCGCTGGCCTTGAGCGCGTCGATCAGCAGCATCACCACCTGGAAGCTTTTCGATCGGGCCGCCATGTGCAGCATGCCCTGGCCGGTCGGGGTGCGGTCCTGCAGGTTGGCGCCGTGTTCGATCATGTGGCGCACCAGTCCGGCCTTGCCTTCGCTGCAGGCCCAGTGCCAGGGCACCAGGCCGCCCTCGGCCGGGGCGTTGAAGTCGGCGCCGGGCGCGAGCAGCTCGGGTGCGAGCGGCCAGCCCGAGGCCTTGATCATCTGTTGGGTCTTCCAGTCGGTCATCGGTCGGTGTGGTGAAGGTTGGGTCGGGGATGTCGCATGATCCCAGAAGCCGGCGCCTGTGCAGACCGGGGCACGGCTCGCCAGGGCGACGCACATGAATGCCTTTGATGGACTGCGCCACGCCGGTTCGGGTTTTCAACACCCATTCGGTATTTTCAAGGCCCGGGTAAACCTTGGGTTGACAGGGAATTGGGCCGGAACGGATCATGCACTCGGCCCAGAGTTCCCGACCCGATACCACGAACCGATCAGCGCCAGCCTCCCGCTCGCGCCTTCCCACCCAGCCCCACCGAGCGCGTCGTGTTGTCCCGCCCTTCCAGTCTCATCTCTTCTGTTGTTCACGACAGTGCACAGCCGTCGCTGGCCACGCTCGTCTACCGCAGCCGCTGCGTCACCCCGCTGGACGAAGCCGAGCTGAGGCAGTTGGTGGAATCCGCCCTCCAGCGCAACCGGGTCGAGTCGATCACGGGCTTGCTGATTTACGACGGCGGGCGCTTCCTTCAATGGCTCGAGGGCCCGGCCGAAGGGGTGGACCGCGTCTGGCAGTCGATCCGGGCCGATCGTCGCCACACCGACGTGGAGATCCTGGGCCACATGCCCAGCACCGTGCGCTGCTTTCCCGACTGGGGCATGAAGCTCGGTGAGCGCGACCCGGACGAGCGCCCCGATGCGGCCAACGACGCGCGCATGAGTCCGCCGCACAACCTCATCGAGCTGCTGCGCAGCCAGCAGGGTGTGCCGCACGCATCCCCCTGCGACCAATGGCAGAACGCCCCGGCCCACCCCGAGTTTGAACACGAGTTCGCCCGGCTGGACCACGAAATTCTCAAACGCGTGGTGGACTCCACCGTGTTGCCCCAGGTCACTCCGCGCTACGGCATCGAGCAACCGCTGCGCGCGGAGGCCGATCGTGATCCCCGCATGGCCAGCCTGGCGCGGCTGCTGGTGGCGGCCGACCCGGCCGAAGCGTTTGCCTTGCTGGACATCCTGCATGCCGAAGCCGGTTCGCTGCGCGCTTCGTGCATGTGGGTCTCCGAACCGGCAGCGCGCGACCTGGGGGACCTGTGGGCCTCCGACGAGGTGTCCGAATTCGACGTGACGCTCGGCCTGGGCCGCCTGCAGCAGTCGTTTCGCAAGCTGTGCCTGGAGGCCGATCACAACGAGCGTCCGCAAGAGCGCCTGCGCGGGCGCATCCTGATTGCGCCGCTGCCGGGCGAACAGCACCTGATGGGCGCGGTGTTCGACGCCGAGATGATGTGGCGGGAAGGCTGGGACACGCGGTGCGAATTCCCCGAAGACACCGCCACCCTGACCCGGCTGGTGAAGCGCGAGTGGTTCGATGTGGTGGACCTCTCGCTGAGCCTGGCCTTCAGCCGGGAAGACTGGATGCCGCGCATGGCGGCCACCATCGCCGCCGTGCGCAGCGCCTCACCGAACCCAGCGCTCGTGGTGGTGGTGCGCGGGCGCGTGTTCTTCGATCACGACGAGCCGCTGCCCGAACTCATCCACAGTGTGGGCGCCGACGGCGCCAGCACCGCGGCGGTGCTGGTCGTGCCCTCGTTTCAGGCCTCCGCCGCACGCGGCTGAAGCCGCTGCACCGGCAGTCCGGCCAGGCGCCTCAGGCCCGTGGCGACTGGGCCAGGAAAAACCGCAGCATCTCGGCCGACGCGTCGGGGCCGGCGTTGTCGGTGAACGAGCCCGTGGCATCACCGCCCGACCAGGCGTGGCCCGCACCGTGCACGGTCCACTGCTCGACGATCACGCGACCTGCGGCATCGGCGTGAACCGTTCGGGTGTAGCGGCGTCCTCCAGCCGCGCTGCCGGATTCGCTGCTGGCGCCCAGCGCCGCAACGGCATGGCGCGCCCGGTCCACGATGTGCTCGCCGTTGCTGTGCTGGACGGTGTGGTCGCGGTCGCCATGGAACACGATGGTGGGCACGGCGTGCGTGGTCTTGCGCCGTGGGTCGTCGGCGGTGCCCGGGAAGTGGGCTTGTCCCATCACGCCGCGACCTTTCATGGCCGCCAGTGCCGAAGGAATGTCGTGCGCCGCCGCAAACGGCAGGCCCGAGTGCGCGCCCACGGCCGCGAAGAGGTCGGGCCAGGTCTCGCCCAGGATCACCGCCATGGCCGCGCCGGCCGAGAGGCCCGCGACAAATACCCTCTTCGCATCCACCGGCTGGGTGGCGGCAGATTCGACCATCACCTCCCGCACCATGGCGGCGATGAGGGCGGGTTCGCCGCCTTCGCGCAGCTGGTCTTGTGGACGAAACCAGTTCCAGCAGCGCGAGGCGTTGGCGCTGGTCGATTGCTCGGGATAGAGCACCAGAAAGCCGTGCTGGTCGGCCAGCCGGTTCATCTGCGTGCCGGCGGCAAAGTCGTCGGCCGACTGGGTGCAGCCGTGCAGCATCACGACCAGCGGTCGTGGACCGGTTGGCATGCCCGCCCCTGCGGCGGGCTGGTAGAGCTTGTAGTCGCGAACGCCGGCAGGATGGTTCAGCGTGCGGCGGGTGAACTGACCGGCATCCCCTGCCGCGGGGCGGGCCGAGAGGTCACGCGCTGCCACCTCGATCACATCGGACGCACCGGCTGCGGGTGAAGCCTCACCCCCCAGGCCGGCGGCGGCGAGTGCCTTGCGGATGGTCTGCGTGACGCCCTGGAGGGGTCCGGAGCGGGTGTCCAGCCCGGCCTGGGCGAGCGCCTTGCCGATGGTGTCGTTGATGTTCATGGCCAGCGTGGGCGAAATGGGGGTTTTCAATGGGGGTGTTTCGTTGAAGGAAAAAGAGGGTTCAGACGGTGCGGGTCGCCAGCGCACGACGCACCGCCGCGCTGGCATGAAAGGCGCCCAGCACCGACACGCTCTCGATGGCGGCCAGTGCAAGTTCGGGCGTGACGTCGTCGTCGATGCGGGCCAGACCCACCACCTGGATGCGCAAGCGAACGCCTTCGGCCACGCTGCGCTCGAGGTCAGCGCGGGTGAGGTGTTGCAACCCCAGGGTGAGGGTCTTGCGGGCCACGGTCTGTTTCAGGGTGTCGGCGTGGGTGGCGAGCAGGTTGCGCACCGCCGTGCGCACGAGATCGGAGCGGTTTGAATAGAAACCTTCCTGCACCAGCAGGTCGACCTGGCCGAGATCGACCACGCCGAGGTTGACGGTCATCTTCTCGGAGTCGCCCACGCGCGGGCGGGACTCAAGCAGTCGCAGTGTCATGTTTTGCCATCCATGTGGATTCCATATGGATGGTATTTGAACACGTTTGCGGCCTTTGCAAGGGCGTGTCCCCCTGACAACACCGGGGTGCGCTGGCGAACAGCGCCATACTCGTTGCGCCCTCACACTCCCCGCGGTGACCATGAACACACCCAGCACCCCCAAGGCGACCGAATCCCGTTCCAGCGAGCCACAGAGCCTTTCGCCGCTGCCGGCCCCCGCCGTCTCGGCGGCGCTCACGCTGCGTCTGATGCTGACCGCCGTCACGGTGGCGTTTGCCTGGATCCTGCTGCCCTTCTTCGGCACCATCCTCTGGGGTTCGATCATCGCGCTGATGTTTGCGCCGCTCTACCGTTGGCTGTTGCCGCGCATGAACCACCGGCACACGCGTGCCGCGCTGGTCACCATGGGGGCTGCGCTGATGGTGGTGGTGCTGCCCGCCGTGCTGGTGCTGATCTCGCTGGCCCGGGAGGCGACACAGATGTACAGCCGCATCCAGTCGGGCGAGGTGAATCCCGCGCTGATGCTGCGCGGCCTGTTCGACGCCCTGCCCGACGGGCTGATGGGCTTGCTCAGGCGTTTTGGTCTGGGCAACTTCGACCAGGTGCAGCGCAAGTTCAACGCCTTGCTCTCCCAGGGCAGCGAGTTGATCGCCACGCACACCTTCAATCTGGGACAGGACGCCTTCACGCTGGTGGTCAGCGTGTTCATCACGCTGTACCTGGCTTTTTTCCTCACCCGGGACGGCGCGAGCATCGTGCGCAGCGTCCGGATGGCCATTCCGCTGCCGCCGGACCACAAGCAGGAACTGCTCGAGCGCTTTGGCACGGTGCTGCGTGCCACCGTCAAGGGCAATCTGGTGGTGGCGCTGGTGCAGGGCATGTTGGGTGGACTGGCGTTCTGGGTGCTGGAAGTGAATGGGGCGCTGTTGTGGGCGGTGCTGATGGCCGCGCTCTCCCTGTTGCCCGCCGTGGGCGCTGGCCTGGTCTGGCTGCCGGTGGCCCTGTACCTGTTTGCCGTGGGCGATGTCTGGCAGGGCTCGGCCCTGGTGGCCTATGGCGTGCTGATCATCGGATTGGCCGACAACGTGCTGCGCCCGCTGCTGGTCGGCAAGGACACCGGCATGCCCGACTACCTGGTGCTGATCACCACGCTGGGCGGGATCGCGGTGATGGGCATCAACGGCTTTGTGGTCGGCCCCACCATCGCAGCCATGTTCGTGGCGGTCTGGCACATCCAGACCACCACGCGGCCCCTGATGCCACCGCACAAGCCATCCAGCGTGCAGACGACGCCCGAGCCGCAGCCACCGGTTGATCCGCCGGCGCCCTGACTCACACCGCCGGCGCGCTGAGCAGTCGCTGCACCAGCGGGTGCTGCACCTTGCGCGCGGTGCCGATGGCGTAAAAGTGCTCACGCACGCCGTCACAGGCGCCGATCCAGCGCAGCCCATAACCTTTGGAGAGCTTCTCGCGCATGCGCTCGGCGGCCGGGAACACCCCCATGCCCGAGGCCCCGAAGGTGGCCAGCAGGGCACTGTCCTCGAACTCGCCCACCACCCGCGGAAGCACGGCATGGCCCTCGAACCACTGGTCGATGCGCAGGCGAACCGACGCATGGGCTGTTGGCAGCAGCACCGGCACCGAGGCCAGGCTGTGGGGAAAGTCGCGTCGCGCCTCGGCCAGCCAGGCCTGGGGCGCGAACCAGCCGAGGGCGGACGACCCCAGTGCGTGGCTGTACAGCTTGAGGTTGGGATTGGCCGGCGCTGGCCGGTCGGAGAGCACCACGTCGAGCCGGTGCAGCGCCAGCTCGGCCAGCAGATCGTCGAACTCGCCCTCGTGGCAGAGCAGGCGCAGGTTCGGCTCGGCCAGTGCCGGCTCCAGCAGGTCGCGCACCGCGAGTTTGGGCAGGCCGTCGGAGATGCCCACCACCAGCCGGACCTCGCTGGCGCGGGTGGCGTCGCGCACGGCGGCGGGCAACTGTTCACCGAGGTGAAAGATCTGCTCGGCCACCTGCAGGGCGGCCTGCCCCGACTCGGTGAGGGCCAGGCCTCGACCCGCCGGCTTGAACAGCGCGTGGCCGAGCGACTGCTCGAGCAGTCGCACCTGGGCGCTTACCGTCTGCACCGCCATGCCCAGGCGGGCAGCAGCGTGCGACATGCCACCTTCCTTGGCGGTGACCCAGAAGTAATACAGGTGCTTGTAGTTGAGTTCCGTGTTCATGCTTCGGTTTTTCAGAATGTTGGTGCAGTGATTCTCTGCTTTTCCAAGCAAGCCTGCACGCCTATGCTCGCTACTTTTCGTCAGGAGATCACCATGCGAACCTACGCCGCGAACAGTCCGCAGGCCGCAGCCCGTCTGCTGGCCATGGCACTGGTGGCCGATGGCAACTACGCCCTGAGCGAGATCCGGGCCCTGGACCGGCTGGACGCTGCGCGCCAGCTCGGGCTGTCGCCCGAGGACCTCAAGGCCGTGATCGACGCGTTTTGCGAAGATCTGCTGGCCGGTGCGCGCGGAGAGTGGCTGGGCTCGTCGCAGCTCGACGCCGCCACCCGCAAGTCCCTGCTGGCCGAGGTGACCGACCCGGCCCTGCGCGCCACCATCGTCGCCCTGTGCGAAGCTGTCGTGGCGGCCGACGGCCACGTTGCAGAAGGCGAGACCGCGCTGCTGGACAGCTTCACCCGCGAATGGCGTCAGCTGCCCGAGCGACCCAAAAACCCCGAAGGAGCCTTGTCATGAAAGCGATCGTCTGGAGCGTCTTTGCCCTTCTGGGTGTCTGCTGGACCGCGCTGGTGGCCGTGGGTGTGCAGGTCACCGGCTGGTTGTTGGGCATGGCCGGCTCGGGCGAAGCCACTGCGGTGGCCACGTCGGTAGGCCAGTGGCCGGTGCCGGCCTGGGCCGCGCTGTGGGTCGATCCGGCATGGCTGCAGGCCGTGCAGGTCCTGTGGGTCGACCTGGTTCAATGGCTGGGCCAGGTGGCGCCCTCCAGCGAAAGCCTGATGGGCTGGATCGCGCCGTTGCTGTGGACCGGCTGGGGCCTGGGCATGTTGTGCCTGCTGGCGCTCGCCATGGGCCTGCACTGGTTGGCGGGCCGGCTGAACACACCCACCGCTTTGCGCGGCGCGTCCGCGAACGGCCACGCTTGAACCAAGGCCTTGCCCGATCGCTGCGTCGTGCGGCCCGTGTGCACACGGTCGGGGCGCGGATGCAGGCACCGGCCGGGCAGGTCGACCTGCGCCTGAGCCTGGCCGAGTTGCTGCGGCTGCATGGCGACAACTCGACCGCGGTCGTGCTGATGCTCATGGCGTTGCTCACGGTGGTTCCGATCGCCGGCGCCGGCACGGTGCTCAGCCTGGGCATCCTGGCGATCGCGGGCGCGTGGATGCGCGGGCTCGACGACATGGAACTGCCCCGCCGGCTGGGCGCCTTGAGCCTGAACGAGCGATGGACCGGCCGCTGTCTGCACGGGCTGGCCTGGATGTACGAGCGGGCCAACCGGTGGCTGAAGCCTCGCTGGTCGCTCTGGAGCCACCGGTCCACGCGCTGGGGCTGGGGCGCATGGATCGCCTTGATGGCCGCGGTGATCTTCCTGCCCTTGCCGCTGGGCAATGTGCTGCCCAGCCTGAGCCTGATCCTGCTGAGCCTGGGCTGGATGTTTCGCGACGGCGTGGCCCTGGCCGTCTCTGCGCTGGCGGGTTGTGCGGCGCTGGCCTACACCGCCTCGCTGGCGAGCCTGCTGGTGCAGCTGGTGGACCGCGCCTGGGCCTGGCTTCCTGCCTGAGCTGCGCGGCGAAGAGGGGATGCGCGTCACGCGCGGCGTCTAGAATCGGCCCACACTTCTCCGGACCTCACATTTGACGCCTGCCGCCGCCACCGCCTTGCCATCCGACACCTGCCCGCTGTACGTGGATCTGGATGGAACGCTCACGCCCAGCGACACCCTGTACGAGTCGGTGATGCTGTACATCCGCCGCAACCCTTTCCACCTGTTCCGGCTGTTCGCATGGCTGGCGCTGGGCAAGGCCGGCTTCAAGCGCAAACTGGCCAACGCCGTGCGCCCCGACCCGGCCCGCCTGCCGTACCACGAACACTTCATGCAGTTCCTGCGCGAGGAGCGCGACCGCGGGCGCAGTCTGGTGCTGGCCAGCGCCGCCGATGCGCGCATCGTGCGCGACGTGGCCGAACACCTCCAGCTGTTCGACGACACGCTCGGCACCAACGCCGGCGCCGACGGCCTGAACCTGAGCCGGGCCAACAAGCGCGACGCGATCGCCTCGCACGCCCGGGCGCGCGGCCACAGCACCTGGGCCTACGCCGGCAACAGCGCAGACGACATCGCGGTGTGGCAGGGCAGCGCGCAAGCGGTGGCGGTGAACGCTCCGGCCCGCGTGGTCAGTGAGCTGCAGCGGGTCCACCCGCAGGCCCGCGTGTTCGAGCGCGAGCCGTTGCGGCTGAAAACCGTTCTGCGGGCGATTCGCCTGAAGCAGTGGTCGAAAAACGCCCTGCTGTTCGTGCCGCTGCTGGCGTCACACCGCACCGATCCCCACCTGTGGGGCTTGGTGCTGCTGGCGTTCGTGGCCTTCGGCCTGTGTGCATCGGCCACCTACCTGTTCAACGACCTGCTGGACCTGCCCAACGACCGGGCGCACCGCCTCAAACGACACCGGCCGCTGGCCGCCGCAACGATCAGCATCCCGCTGGCGGTGCTGCTGGGCAGCGCGATGCTGGTGCTGGCCTTCGTGCTGGCCTGGGCGGTGTCACCGACATTCACCGGCATGCTGCTGCTCTACACGGTGACCACCCTGGCTTATTCGATGGTGCTCAAGCGCATGGCGCTGATCGACGTGCTGGTGCTCTCGGGCCTGTACACCTTGCGCATCGCTGCCGGTGCGGTGGCGGCCAACGTGGCGCTGTCCAACTGGCTGGCTGCGTTCTCCATCTTCCTGTTTCTCAGTCTGGCGCTGGTCAAGCGTTGCGCAGAACTCGAGGAACTCGACGACAAGCACGCCACGCTGGCGCCAGGCCGGGGCTACCAGCCGCGGGACCTCCCGTCGCTGCGCGCCATGGGCATGGCCAGCGGCTTCCTGGCGGTGATGGTGCTGGCCCTGTACATCGACAGCCAGAACAGCGAGATGCTCTATGCCAATCCGCAATGGCTGTGGGCTGCGGCGCCTGTGCTGCTGCTCTGGATCATGCGCATCTGGCTCAAGACCGGCCGGCGCGAGTTGCACGGCGAAGATCCGCTGCAGTTCGCCTTGAAAGACCCGTTCAGCTGGATGACCTTGCTGGCCATGGGCGGGATCGGCATCACCGCCACCATCGGACTCTGAGTCGCCCATGAAATCCATCGCCATCGGCCTGGCCGTTTTCTGTGTGCTGCTGTCCTCGGCTGCGCAAATCGCCATGAAACGCGGCATGGGTGTGCCCGCCGGTGGCGATGTGGGTGCCACCTACCTGCATGCCCTCGGCAGCCCCATGGTGTGGCTCGGCCTGGTGCTGTATGGCGCCAGCGCCGTGCTGTGGCTGTGGGTGCTGTCGCGGCTCGACGTGAGCCTGGCCTACCCGCTGGTGAGCATGGGTTTCGTGGTGACGATGGCGCTGGGCGTGCTGTGGCTGGGCGAGCCGTTTTCCTGGCTGCGGGTTGCGGGCTGCACCTTGATCGTGCTGGGCGTGAGCCTGCTGGCGCTCGACGCCTGAGCGCCCTGCGATGCGAGCCTCCGCCTTCTCCGCCCACGCCAGCCGCCAGATCTTCTGGTGGACCTTCGCCATCACCCTGGCTCTGAAGATCGTCATCGCAGCGGGCTTTCCGTTCACCGGTGACGAAGCCTTCTTCTACCAGTGGGGCGTGTTCCCGGCCTGGGGCTACTCCGACCATCCGCCGATGGTGGGATGGTTGCTGGCGTTGCTGCGCCAGATCAGCGACCACCCGCTGGCGCTGCGCAGCTTCACGCTGTTGGTCACGAGCGTGATCGCGCTGGGCATCGTCGATGTGTTGCGCCGCCTCCTGCCCGACGAGCGCGAATCCAGCGCCTGGCTGGCGGGCGCGGTGTACCTGGCCATGCCGTGGAGCTGGATGTTCGTTCTGGTGACCACCGACACGCCACTGATCTTCTTCATGGCGCTGTCGGCCTGGGCCTACCTGCGGGCCGACACGAGTGCTGCGCGCAGCGTGCCCTGGTATGCGCTGGCCGGCCTGTTTCTGGGTCTGGCGTTCCTCTCCAAGTACTTCGCGGCGCTGCTGGGCTTCGCCTATGCGGCGCATTGCCTGGGCTGGCGGCGCGAGCGCTGGTGGGCGCCGTTCCTGATCTTTGCACTGGCCCTGCCCTCGATTGTGATCAATGTGGCCTTCAACGCCACCCACGGCTGGACCAACGTGATGTTCAACTTGTTCAACCGCAACGAAGCGTCGGCCTGGTCGCTCAAGACCTTCGCCACCTACGCCGCGATGGCGGTCTATCTGTTCACGCCCTGGCTGCTGTGGCGCGCGGCGGCGGCCCGTCCGGCACCCGGCACCTCGGCCGCCACGCGCACGACGCTGGCGGTGCTCTGGCTCTTTCCCGTGGTGGTGTTCGCGCTGCTGAGCACGCGCCGCACCATCGGCCTGCACTGGGTGCTGGGCTTCGTGCCGCTGTTCGTGGTCTGGGCCGGCCTTCGGCTCGAGGCACGGCCGCTGCGCAGGGCACTGGCCTGGACGGTGGCGCTGTCCGCGCCGCACTTGCTGGTGGTGGCGGCCATCGCCTGGGCACCGCTGGCCTGGTGGCAACCCTTCAAGATTCACGATCGCGCGGTGTTCCTGCGCGAAACACCCGCGGTGGTGGCCGAGCTGAGGCGCGACCTGCCGCCGGGCGCCACGCTCATGGCGCGCACCTACAACCCGGCCGGCATGCTGGCGTTTCACCACGGCGCCTACATTCCGGTGTTCGGCGTGGGCCGCCACCACGCCCGTCAGGACGACCAGATCGTGGATTTCCGGCGCTACGACGGCCAGCCAATCCGGGTGTTTCTCTACGACGAACCGGTGCTCGCCGAGTTCGAGCCTTTCTTCGAGCGCGTGAGCGTCAAGCGTTTCGAGGTGCAGGGTGTGCCGTTCTTCGCGGTGGATGGGGTGGGGTTCCGTTTCCAGGCCTACCGCGACGGGGTGCTGGCCGCGGTGGCGCGGGAATTCCACGACGTGCCGGCGTGGTTGCCGTTGCTCGGCAGCCCGTTCTGTGAACGCTACGGTTTTGTTTCCTGCTCCCCTTCCCGCCTGGACCCGCCCGCTCAGGAAGAAAAAGGGACGCGCGCGGCCACGGCGCACATCAATTCATAGCCAATCGTCCCGGCCGCCGCCGCAACCTCGTCAACCGGCAGCACCGTCGCGGCCGAAGACCGGCCCCACAGGACCACCTCCGATCCGATGCCGGCGCCGTCCTGGCCGGACAGGTCCACGGTGACCATGTCCATGCTCACCCGTCCCACCAAGCGCGTGCGAACCCCGTTCACCAGCACCGGCGTGCCGTTCGGGGCGTGGCGAGGATAGCCATCGGCGTAGCCGCAGGCCACCACGCCGATGCGCATGGCCTTGTCCGCCGTGAAGGTGGAGCCATAGCCCACGGTGTCGCCCGGCTGCAGGCTCTGCACGCCGATGATGCGGCTCGCCAGGGTCATGGCCGGCTGCAGGTTCCAGTCGGCGGCCGAGCGCGCGGGAAAGTCGGGCGCACTGCCGTACAGCGCGATGCCCTCGCGAACCCAGTCGGCGGCGAGGGTGCTCACGCCCTCGCCGCGCAGGGCCTCGCCCGGATGGCGCAGCAGGGCGGCGCTGTTGCACAGGGTGCGCTCGCCCGGCAGGTCGGCCGTGGCGGCCTCGAAGGCGGCCACCTGGTGGGCGATGCCGCGCGGGCCGTCCGCGTCGCTGAAGTGCGTCATCAGCGAGATCTCGTCGACCTGGGGCAGGGCATTGAGTCGCGCCCAGGCGCTGCGGAATGCGTTGGGCGTGAAGCCCAGTCGGTTCATGCCGCTGTTGAGCTTGAGGAACACGCGGTGCGGCGCCAGTGTCTTGTGCGCAGCGAGCCAGTCGATCTGCTCGGTGCAGTGCACCGTGTGCCACAGGTGCAGGCGCGAGCACAGCTCGAGGTCGCGGGGCTCGAACACGCCTTCCAGCAGCAGGATGGGGCCGCGCCAGTCCAGTGCGCGGATCCGTTCGGCTTCGGCCAGATCCAGCAGGGCGAACCCGTCGGCCGAACGCAGCGCGTCGAAGCAGCGCTCGATGCCATGACCGTACGCATTGGCCTTGACCACCGCCCAGACGAGCGCGTCGGGTGCGCACTCGCGGGCGCGTTGCAGGTTGTGACGCAGGGCGTCGGTGTGGACGGTGGCAAGGATGGGGCGGGGCATGGAGCAGGCGGGTGTGAGGCCGGTCATCGGGGGGCGCTGCGCGCGTGGTCAACGCGGGTGAATTCGAGGTCGTTTCAGGGTGGCGTGCTATAACCCCGCATCCCCTGGAGACCCCCGTCAACTGTCGCATAAAAAAGCCGCTGCGACCCGCTCAGCCCCGCTCCGCTGAGGCCACCCGGCGCTCAAAATCATCGCCATGAAGCGCGGCTTCTACACCATCATGACGGCGCAGTTCTTCAGCTCGCTGGCGGACAACGCGCTGTTTGTGGCTGCGATCGAACTGCTGCGCACCCGCGGCGCGCCCGAGTGGCAAAGCGCGGCCCTCGTCCCCCTGTTTGCCCTGTTCTACGTGGTGCTGGCACCCTTCGTGGGCGCCTTCGCCGATGCGCGCCCCAAAGGCCAGGTCATGTTCATCAGCAACGCCATCAAGGTGGTGGGCTGCCTGCTGATGCTCACCGGTGTGCACCCGTTGCTGGCCTACACGCTGGTGGGCCTGGGCGCGGCGGCCTATTCGCCAGCCAAGTACGGCATCCTCACCGAGCTGTTGCCGCCGTCCCAGCTGGTCAAGGCCAACGGCTGGATCGAAGGGCTGACCATCGCCTCGATCATCCTGGGCGTGCTGCTCGGCGGCCAGCTGGTGAGCCCGTGGGTGTCGGCCCACTTGCTGGCGATCGACCTGCCGGGCCTTCATACCGGCATCCACCACCCCGCCCAGGCCGCGGTGGCCGCGCTGATGCTGGTCTACATGCTGGCGGCCTGGTTCAACACCCGCATCCCGCTCACCGGCGTGACCCCCCGCCCCATGCCCCGCAACCCATGGGCCTTGCTGCCCGATTTCTGGCGCTGCAACAGCCGCCTGTGGCGCGACCGGCTGGGCCAGATTTCCCTGGCGACCACCACGCTGTTCTGGGGTGTGTCGGGCAACCTTCGCTACATCGTGCTGGCCTGGGCCGGCGCGGCGCTGGGGTATGGCACCACGCAGGCGTCGTCGCTGGTGGGGGTGGTGGCGCTCGGTACGGCGGTGGGGGCGGTGGTGGCCTCCATGCGCATGCGGCTGGACCAGGCCACGCGCGTGATGCCCCTGGGCATCGCCATGGGGGTGCTGGTGATCCTCATGAATTTCATCGACAACGTGTGGGTGGCCGCACCGTTTCTGGTTCTGCTGGGTGGCCTGGGCGGTTTTCTGGTGGTGCCGATGAACGCCCTGCTGCAGCACCGTGGGCACAACCTCATGGGCGCCGGACGTTCGATCGCGGTGCAGAACTTCAACGAGCAGGCCTGCATCCTGTTCCTCGGTGCGCTCTACAGCGCCTCCACCGCTGCAGGCTGGTCGGCTTTCACCGCCATCACCGCCTTTGGCGTGTTGGTGGCGGGCTTCATGGCCGTGATCGCACTGTGGCACCGCCACAACCAGCGGGCCCATCCACACGAGCTCGATCGTTTGCTGGAAATCGCGCGCCGCGACGACCTTCACGGGTGAAACGACCCACCTTTGCGCCGCCAACGCGGTGTTCGGAATTTGCGCTGCTTCGCGCGTTTCGGGTCGCGCCCCGGAAGGTCAAAAGCCCACGTTGGTTGGCGCGAAGCCGTCAAGGCTCACGAGCCGGTGTTGCGCCAGCACCTTGTACAGATCACTCTCGCTGACCGAGCGCGACAGGTAGGCGTCGCTGCCGGCCAGCCCGGCTTTCATGCGGTCCATGCTGCCGGCCGTTGGCGCGAACATGATCACCACCGGCGCCCCCTTGGGGCCCTTGGTCTGTTTGGCCGAGCGGCAGATCTGGTTGGCATCGGGGTCGCCCTTGAGCCGGTCGATCACCACCAGCCGGTAATGGTTGGCCTTGAGCATCACCAGGGACTGCGTCGCCTCGCGCGACCAGTCGATCGTCAATCCATAGCGCTTGAAGCGCTTGAGCAGGATGCGGCCTTCCACCAGGCTCTCGGCCACGAGCAGCATGTCACCGCGCGCCACCTCGGGCACCGCTGTCTTGTCGGTGCTGATCCTGGAGCGCGGCGCGCGGGTGGCGCGCGGCGCGGGCGGTGAAGGCAGGTCGTCCAGACCGCCGAAGTCGGTCAATCGCATCGTGCCCTGTCGTGCGCCGGCCGCGGCGGGACGCTGTGGCAGCGGGGTGGCCGCCAGCGTGCGTTCTTCACCGCGTTCCATCGGGCGTGTGGCCGGAAATTCGGTGTCCGCGGCACGGCGACGACGCGCGCTCACCGCCGGAGCCATCGGTCTGGACTCTTCCTCGGGGGACTGGGTGGCCGAAAAACTGCGGTCTGCGCCGGCGCTGGCAGCCACCGGCGGCAGGTGATCGGGCGCAGCAAGCCGGCCGCTGGCCAGGCGCATGCTGGCTTCAAGGCCCTGCAACTGGGAGTTCTGGTAGGGCTGGCTGACCGCCGCACCGCCCGCAGGCGTGCGCTGTGCCGCTGCCGCGGGCCGCACACCGACGATGGCATCGAGCGCGTTGAGAACCGAAACCAGCTTGACCGGCTTGCGTTGCAAGGGCCAACCGGTGCCGCCGTCGGACTGGCCCACCAGCAGGATCTTGCCGGGCAGTTCTGCGTACTGCACCAGATGCAGCGCCTGGGTGTTGTCGGCATTGACCACCAGGATCTGCGCATCCATGACCTCGTCCTGCACGACATAGCTGGGGGGGCGGCGCGCAGCCATCCGGAAAAACGACTCGAATGTGGCCGATTCGGCTTGCGTGAAGCCCACCAACGCCACCGAATATGCTGCCACCATCGATTTGCCCCGCCCGCTGAAACTTTGGTTGATGTCGCAAGACCTTGACGAGTATGCCTTTTCTGGAAAGGAATACGCTGTCTCCCGGATGCGTCGTCATTTGAAATACGACACCTGCCGTGCGGCACCGATCACGGATCGGGCCCTAACTTTCACGACCCCAGCCCTACGGAGCCCTGCATGTCCAGCATTCACGATTTTGAAGCCTTGTCCATCGACGGACGACCGGTCTCGCTCGCGCAGTTCAAGGGCAAACCCTTGCTGATCGTCAACACCGCCAGTGCGTGCGGCTTCACGCCGCAGTTCGGCGGGCTGGAGAAGTTGCACCAGACCTACGCCGGGCGGGGGCTGGTGGTGCTGGGTTTTCCGTGCAACCAGTTCGGCAGCCAGGACCCGGGAAGCAACGAGGAGATCGCCAGTTTCTGCCAACTCAACTACGGCGTGAGTTTTCCCATGATGGAGAAGATCGACGTCAACGGCGCGCAGGCCCATCCGCTGTACCAGTGGCTCACGGCCGAAGCGCCTGGCCTGCTGGGCAGCAAGGCGGTGAAGTGGAACTTCACCAAGTTTCTGGTCGGCAAGGACGGACGGGTGATCAAGCGCTACGCGCCACAGGACGCGCCCGAGAAGCTGGCGGCGGACATCGAGGCTGCCCTGGCCTGAACCGGTTGGCTATCGCAGCCAGCCGCGCTTGCGGAAATACAGCATGGGTCCCACGGCCGAGAGCACCATGAGCGTCAGCGCCAGCGGGTAGCCGTACTGCCACTGCAGCTCGGGCATGAAGGCGAAGTTCATGCCGTAGCTGCTCGCCACCAGCGTCGGAGGCAGCAGCGAGACGCTGGCCACCGAGAAGATCTTGATGATCTTGTTCTGGTTGATGTTGATGAAACCCACCGTGGCATCCATCAGGAAGTTGATCTTGTCGAACAGGAAGGCCGTGTGGCTGTCGAGCGAGTCCAGGTCGCGCAGGATCTGGCGCGCGTCTTCGAACTGCTCGGCACTCAGCAGGCGGCTGCGCATCATGAAGCTGACCGCCCGGCGCGTGTCCATCACATTGCGGCGGATGCGGCCCGACATGTCCTCGTGCCGCGCGATCGCAGAGAGCGCTTCGCTGAGCAGGTTGTCCGATGCATTGCTGTTGAGCACTTTCTTGCTCACCGTCTCGATTTCGTCGTAGATGTCTTCCAGGGTGTCGGCGCAGTATTCGGCGTCGGCGTCGAACAACATCAGCAGCACGTCCTTGGCGTCCTCGATCAGACCCGGCATGCGCCGTGCGCGCATGCGCAGCAGGCGGAACACCGGCACGTCCTCGTCGTGAATCGAGAACAGCACACCCTGGCTCTTGAGCGTGGCGTTGTGCTCGTTGAGGATGAAGGCCACTCGCACCGCGCGCGGGTCGTCTTCGTCGTCGATCAGGAAGTCGGAGCGCACGTGCAGCTCGCCGTTGTCTTCTTCGAAGAACCGCGCGGACTCCTCGATGTCCTCGTCCATGGCGTCTTCGGGGATCGACAGGCCGAAATGCTGTTTGACCCAGCGGCGTTCCTCGGGTGTGGGGTCTTCGAGGTCGACCCAGATCGGCTTGAACTGCGCCAGTTCTTCGAGCGATTCGATCTCTTCCTGGAAGAGGCGGCCATTGGCCAGTGTGAACACGTTGAGCATGGAGCGCTCCCGGCGAAGTCTGCTGTCTGAAAGAACCGGGCCGCGCTGGCGGACCCGAGGGCGGGTAAGGTGCTTTCAGTCAGCCGACCGCCTGATGCAGGCCGCCGCGATGCAGGCGGCGATCAGACGGCGGTGTCGCGCATGACTGAAAGCACGCGACTGGGGGGCGTGCTGTCCATGAAACTCTCCGGGGTTTGGGGGATCGCCGAATTATGGCACTGCGGCTGTTTCCGAGAGCGGCGCATGAGGCGCCATGAAGCGCACCAGTTCGTCCTTTCGGCGCCACGCGTCGTGTTCACCGAGTTCGATGAGCGCATGCACGAATCCCGGTTCGAACAGCAGGTAGCTGGCCAGCGAGGCCGCGCTGCCGGCCGCGCCGCGCGCGGTGTCGAGCGCCCCCAGCCCGGCCAGCGTGTTGCGGGTGGGCGCGGGCAACTCTCCGATGTGCTTGTGCGCCAGTTCGTCGAGCGAAAAGCTGGGCTGGATGGCCAGCACATCGACCGGTCGGTAGGGCAGGGCCGCAGCCAGCGAGGGCGGCAGGCGTGACAGGGTCTGGCTCACGCGCTGGGCCTGTTCCACATCGGCCTGCAAGGTGTCGTGGAAAACGCTGGCCATGGCATGACCGGCGATGGTGCCGGCCGTGGGGTCGCCCGAGGCGCGAACCACCATGCCCGAGCGTTGCGGCTGGCCGACCCCGATCACCAGCACGCGCCGCGCGCCGAAGTGGATCGCCGGCGACAACGGCGAGAGCTGGCGCATGGAGCCGTCACCAAAATGCTCCTTGTGACCGTCGACCCACAGCGGCACCGCTGGAAACAGAAAGGGGATGGCGCTGGACGCCATCAGGTGTTCGATGGTCACGGGCTGGAAGTCCGCCCGGCGGCCGGGCCGGTGCCAGGGCTGCACCGGGTGTCCGGCCCGGGTCTGGCAGAACGTCCAGTGTTCGCCGCTGGTGTAGCTGGAAGCCGTCACGCCCAGCGCGTGGATCACATGCTGTTCCAGCGCCCGCTCCAGCCCCTGAAGGTTGATCGCGCGGTGCAGCGTGTCCACCAGCGGCAGCGTGTCGAGCAGGGCGCGGTGGCGCCGCACCTGTCGCGCCAGCGTCCAGCCCGCCGCCAGCCGGTTGGCACGCACCCAACCGGGGGCTTGCAACCGGTACACATGATCCGAGCGCAGACCCGTCCAGAACCTGGCCAGTTGCGGCAAGGCGGCCAGGCCTTGTTCCGCCACGCTGGCGAGATAGGCCGCGTTGAGGGCGCCGGCCGAGGTGCCGAACAACCATTGAAACGGGAAGGCCCGGCTGCCGGCCGGCTGCATGGTCGCCATCGCCTTGAGCACGCCGGCCTGGTAGGCGGTGCGCGCGCCGCCGCCCATCAGCACCAGTGCGCAGGCGTCGGGCGTCACCGCCTGTGAAGTGGGCGTCAGCACGTTGTGGGTGATGAGGGTGTCGAGAGACATGGGCGCTTCTGATCCGGGAAAGGGCACATCCTGCGGGGGGCGGTCACCAGCTGCACAGCATAGGCGATGCGATCCTGCGCTGCAGCATCCTTGCGCCACACGCCTCACAAGGGTGCCATCCCGGACCGATCGCACGCATTGTTGCCCTTGCCGACTTGCGCCGCATGGCTTTCGTGGGCATAGTGGGATCAAGACATCCCAGTGGCCGTCGGGAGGTCTCGCCCCAGGCGGCTTGTCTCAACCCGGAGCAATATGGAGGCTCTTTCATGAACCTGACGATCAGCGGTCACCACCTCGAGGTCACACCCGCCCTGCGCGGTTACGTCACCAGCAAACTTGAACGCATATCCCGACACTTCGACCAGGTGGTCGACATGAAGGTGCTGCTGACGGTGGACAACCTGAAGGAAAAGGACCTGCGACAAAAAGCGGAGTGCAACATCCACGTCAAGGGGCGCGACCTGTTCGCTGAAAGTGCCCACGCCGATCTCTACGCTGCGGTGGACGAGCTGGCCGACAAGCTGGACCGGCAGGTATTGCGGTACAAGGACAAGACGCAAGACCATCACCACGACTCGGTCAAGCGTTTGATGTGACGCATGTCACGGGTGAAAGCCCGTGGGCCGAAAGCCTATGCTGCGCTGCAGCAAGCCGCTTGGAATGTCAAGCGGCTTTTTTGTGCCATCAGTCTAGCCATCCCCGCTCAACTGGTCATAATTTGCGGTCCTAGAGGGCTCACATGAACCGACTATCTGCCATATTGCCCGCCGCGCAAGTGCTCGTCAGCGTTGACGCAACGAGCAAGAAACGCGCTTTCGAAGAAGCTGGGCTGCTGTTCGAGACCCTGCACGGACTCAACCGGGCACTCATCACCGACAGCTTGTTCGCCCGTGAACGCCTGGGCTCGACCGGGCTGGGTCACGGTGTGGCCATTCCCCACGGACGCATCAAGGGTCTGAAGCAGCCCCTGGCCGCCGTGTTCCAGCTGGCCAGTCCGATCGGCTTCGATGCACCGGACGAGTTGCCGGTGCAATTGATGATCTTTCTGCTGGTTCCCGAGGCCGCCACACAGAAACACCTTGAAATCCTCTCCGAGATCGCCGAGTTGTTGAGCGACAGCGGTCTGCGCGAGCAGATGAAGGCATCGGTCGATGCCGCAGCGCTCCACAAGCAGATCACGTCCTGGCAGTCGGCCCACGCCGCCGCCTGAGGTTGTTGGCCCCCACACGCCACCGCTGCGCGGGTCGTATCCCAACGGGGGTGGCGGTCCCGCCGATGGCAAATTGGTGGCAAATCGACCGCCCCCCCGTTGCACAGCGGAGTGAACGCGCTTGAAGCCCACCGTTGTCAGTGCCGATGTCCTGTTCGAGGACCACCGGGAGGCCTTGAAGTGGCAATGGATCGCCGGGCTCGGTGCATCCGAGCGGCGCTTCGACGAGGTCGCGATCCGAGCGGCCCGATCAGGCGCCGATCTGGTCGGCTACCTCAACTACATCCACCCCTACCGGGTGCAGGTGTTCGGCGAGCGTGAGGTGGCCTACCTCACCAGCAAGGACCAGGAAGACAACAAACGCCGGGTGGCGCGCATCGTCACCCTCGAGCCCCCGGTGCTGGTGGTGGCCGATGGCCAGACAGCACCCGATGCGCTCACCGCCATGTGCGAACGCGCGCAGATTCCGATGTTCTCCACGCACGAGTCGGCGGCCTTCGTCATCGATGTGCTGCGTGCCTACCTGTCGCGCCATTTTGCCGACCGTGCCTCCATGCACGGCGTGTTCATGGACATCCTCGGCATGGGCGTGATGATCACCGGTGAGTCGGGGCTGGGCAAGAGCGAACTCGGACTGGAACTCATCTCGCGCGGTCATGGCCTGGTGGCCGATGATGCGGTGGACCTCTACCGCATCAACCAGACCAGCATCGAGGGACGCTGCCCCGAGCTGCTGCAGAACCTGCTGGAGGTGCGTGGCATCGGCTTGCTCGACATCAAGGCCATCTTTGGCGAGACGGCGGTGCGCCGCAAGATGCGGCTGTCGCTGATCGTGCACCTGGTGCGGCGCGAGACCCTGGAGCGCGACTATGAGCGCATGCCCCACGAGCCGCTCTACCAGGACGTGCTCGGCGTGCCGGTGCGCAAGGCGGTGATCCAGGTGGTCGCCGGCCGCAACATCGCGGTGCTGGTCGAGGCCGCCGTGCGAAACACCATCCTGCAGCTGCGCGGCATCGACACCTATCAGGAGTTCGTTTCGCGCCATCGCGCGGCGATGTCGCGCCCGGAGTAGGGCGTCAGCTCCGCGCCGTCCGGCCTCTGTGGGGGCAGTCGGTCTTGGTGCAGTTGGCGTAGAGCGAAAGCGCATGCTCCTGCAGCAGGAAACCCCGTGTTTTGGCCACCATCTGCTGGCGCTTCTCGATTTCGGCGTCAAAGAATTCCTCCACGCGCCCGCAGTCCAGGCACACGAGGTGGTCGTGGTGCTGACCTTCGTTCAGTTCATACACCGCCTTGCCCGATTCGAAGTTGCTGCGCGTGAGCAGCCCGGCCTGTTCGAACTGCATCAGGACGCGGTAGACCGTGGCCAGTCCGATGTCGGAGCGTTCTTCGAGCAGGACGCGGAACACGTCTTCGGCCGTCATGTGACGCTGTTTGGCGTTCTGGAACACCTCGAGGATCTTCAGTCGCGGCAACGTGGCCTTCAGGCCTGTGCTTTTGAGCTCTTCGATGTTGGTCATGGCGTTGCGCGCTGGGCGTGGGTTCGGGCGTCGGGATCTTTGCGGTGCCTTCGAGCCCCAAGACTACAATGAAAGCATCATATCGTCAGCGTCTGGCGCACGCTGCATTTTTGCCCCGGCAACGCGTGCGCGCGCGCCCCCTTCCACGGTTCGACCCCATGCACTTCCCATCACCCGCTTGCGCTTCTCCGACGCCGCAGGGTCGGCCCATTCGCCGCTCGGTTGTCCTGCTCTGTGCCCTGAGTTCGCTGGTCGCGATCTCGGCCTGCTCCAGCGTCACCAGCCGCCTGCCCGGCATCACCAGCCTGGTCACGCCGTACAAGATCGACATCCTTCAAGGCAACGTGGTCACGCGCGAGCAGGCCGCTGTGCTGCAGCCCGGCATGACCCGCGAACAGGTGCGTGACATCCTGGGTTCGCCGCTGCTGGCCAGCGTGTTCCACGCCGACCGCTGGGACTACGTCTTCACCTTCCGCCGTCAGGGCCAGACACCGCAGCAGCGCCGCCTGACCATCTTCTTCAAGGCGAATGCGCTCGAGAGATTCGAGGCCGACGAGCTGCCCAGCGAGGCGGAATTCGTGGCCTCGCTCGACGCCGGTCGCAAGTTCGGCAAGGTGCCGCCGCTGCAGGCCACCGAAGCCCAGCTCAAGGCCTTCGACGAGCGCAACAAGACCACCGCGCCCGCCACGCCCGCATCCCCCGCGCCGGAGCCCGCCACCAGCTACCCACCGCTGGAGACCCCGGGGACGGCGCGATGAGTGGCGCGGCCGACCTGCAACGGGTGTGTGTCGCCGGCGCCAGCGGCCGCATGGGTCAGATGTTGGTGGAAGCCGTGCGTGCCAGTGACGACTGCCGGCTCGGTGGCGCGCTCGACATCGAAGGCAGCCCGATGCTGGGCCATGACGCGGCGGGTTTTGCCGGCCAGGCCAGCGGTGTGCTCATCACCGCCGACCTCGCCCGTGGCCTGGGCGGCAACCACGCACTGATCGATTTCACCCGCCCCGAAGGCACGCTGGCGCACCTGCGCGAATGCGTCAGGCTGGGTGTGAACGCGGTCATCGGCACCACCGGCTTCAACGATGAGCAAAAGGCCGCGATCGCCGAGGCCGCGAAGTCGGTTGCCATCGTGCTGGCGCCCAACATGAGCGTGGGCGTGAACGTCACGCTCAAGCTGCTGGAGATGGCAGCCAGGGCCATGGCCACCGGCTACGACATCGAGATCATCGAAGCGCACCACCGCCACAAGGTGGATGCTCCCAGCGGCACCGCGCTCAAGATGGGCGAGGTGATCGCCGGCGCGCTGGGTCGCGATCTCAAGGACTGCGCGGTGTATGCGCGCGAGGGCGTCACGGGCGAGCGCGATCCATCGAGCATCGGCTTTGCCACCATCCGGGGTGGCGACATCGTGGGTGACCACACGGTGCTGTTTGCAGGCATCGGCGAACGCATCGAGATCACACACAAGTCGAGCAGCCGTGCCACGTATGCACAGGGCAGTCTGCGCGCGGTGCGGTTCCTCAAGGGCAAGACGCACGGCCTCTACGACATGTTCGACGTTCTGGGTTTGCGCTGAAGCCGGCAACATGGGCGGCGGAGGGTCCCTCGGTCTCGTTCAGACTTTCGCGCAGGCCGATGCGGCGGGCCGCGCGGTTGCCCTGTTGCTGCTGGCCATGTCGGTGGCCACCTGGGTCGTCATCTTGTGGAAAGGCTGGCTGCTGCGCCGCGCCGCCCGCGACCTGCAGCTGAGCACCGCCGCTTTCTGGCAGGCCGCCGATCTGGATGACGCCCAGCGCCGTCTGGGCATGTTCGACGCGCAGCAACTCGTGCGGCCGCTGCTGCAGGCTGCAACAGGCCTGTCCAGCGCCCCGATGCACACGCTGGCCGCCGCCGGTGACCGTTCCCAACAGCTCACCCGCGTGCTGCGTGAGGCCCTGCATCGTGTGTCGGACCGCCTGCAATATGGTCAGGTGCTGCTGGCCAGCGTGGGCTCCACCGCGCCGTTCGTGGGCCTCCTGGGCACCGTCTGGGGCATCTACAACGCGCTCGGCGGCATCGGGCTCGATGGTGGTTTGCGCATCGAACAGGTCGCGGGCCCGGTGGGCGAGGCCCTGGTGATGACGGCGGCGGGTCTGGTGGTGGCGATTCCTGCGGTGCTCTCCTACAACGTGCTGGGCCGTCAGATCGCGCGCATCGAGGCCGATCTCGAGGGCTTCGCGCGCGACTTGCGCGAATGGATGGTGCATCAGCCATGAGTTTCGGCAGGCTGGAGAGGCGGGCGGGCCACAAACCCATGAGCGAGATCAACGTCACGCCGCTGGTCGACGTGATGCTGGTGTTGCTGGTGATCTTCATCATCGCAGCACCCTTCATGGCCGACCGGCTGGCCCTGCGGCTGCCCAAGGCCGAGCTGCCGAAGGCGGCCACGATCGCCGAGTCCGGGCCCTTCGTGTCGCTGGCCATCGACAGCCAGGGGCGCGTGCAGTGGGACGGACAGGTCGTGGACGAGTCCTTGCTGCGCCAGCGCCTGCTCGAGACCGCACAGCGCGATCCTGCCACCGAGCTGCAACTGCGCGCCGATGCCGGCCTGCCCTACGGACGCGTGGTCTCGCTGATCGGCATGGCGCAATCGGTCGGACTCACCCGCATCGGCTTCGTGGCCGAGGCACACGCCCCGCGCTGATTGCCTGAGACGGCGGGCAGCGCGCGGCCCAAGGCCTAAAATCCGCCATTCCCCCGCGCCGTGGCGCAGCTTCTCACCTCACCGTCGCCGGCTGGTCCGGACCCTGGTTCATGCAAGAAAAATACGCCCACAAGGAAGTTGAGCGCGCTGCGCACGCCCACTGGAACGCCACCGACGCCTACCGCGTGACGGAAGACGCAGGCAAGAAGAAGTTTTACGCCTGTTCCATGCTGCCCTACCCCAGCGGCAAGCTGCACATGGGCCATGTGCGCAACTACACCATCAACGACATGCTCACGCGCCACCTGCGCATGAAGGGCTTCAACGTGCTCATGCCCATGGGCTGGGACGCGTTCGGCCTGCCCGCCGAGAACGCTGCATTGAAGAACGGTGTGCCGCCGGCGAAGTGGACGCATGAAAACATCGCCTACATGAAGCAGCAGATGCAGGCCATGGGCCTGGCGATCGACTGGTCGCGCGAAGTGGCCACCTGCGACCCGACTTACTACAAATGGAACCAGTGGCTGTTCCTGAAGATGCTGGAGAAGGGCATCGCCTACCGCAAGACGCAGGTCGTCAACTGGGACCCGGTGGACCAGACGGTGCTGGCCAACGAGCAGGTGATCGACGGCAAGGGCTGGCGCACCGGTGCGCTGGTCGAGAAGCGCGAGATCCCGGGCTATTACCTCAACATCACGGCGTACGCCGAAGAGCTGCTCGACCACGTGCAGATCGGCAACCCCAAGGCCACGCTCAACGGCTGGCCCGACAAGGTGCGTCTGATGCAGGAGAACTGGATCGGCAAGAGCGAGGGCGTGCGCTTTGCGTTCCCGCACGACATCAAGGGCCACGACGGTGCCTTGATCGGCGAAGGAAAGATGTACGTGTTCACCACGCGCGCCGACACCATCATGGGCGTGACCTTCTGCGCCGTGGCGCCCGAGCACCCGCTGGCCTCGCACGCCGCCTCGAACAACCCGGCGCTGGCCGCCTTCATTGAAGAGTGCAAGACCGGTGGCACGACCGAAGCCGAACTCGCCACGCAGGAAAAGAAGGGCATGGCCACGGGTCTTTCCGTGACGCACCCCTTGACCGGTGAGGCGGTGGCCGTGTGGGTGGGCAACTACGTGCTGATGAGCTACGGCGACGGCGCCGTGATGGGTGTGCCCGCGCACGACGAGCGGGACTTTGCGTTCGCGAAGAAGTACGACCTGAAGATCCAGCCCGTGGTGGCGGTCCAGGGCGAGACTTTCAGCCTGGACGCCTGGGCCGACTGGTACGGCGACAAGCAGCGCGCGGTGTGTGTCCATTCCGGTGACCTGGACGGCCTGCCGTACAAGGCGGCGGTCGACGCGGTGGCCAGCCAGCTCGCGGCCAGGGGCCTGGGCGAGAAGAAGACCACCTTCCGCCTGCGCGACTGGGGCGTGAGCCGCCAGCGCTACTGGGGCACGCCCATTCCCATCATCCACTGCAGCGAACACGGCGCGGTGCCCGTGCCCGAGAAAGACCTGCCGGTGGTGCTGCCGCAAGACTGCATTCCCGATGGCTCGGGCAACCCGCTGCACAAACACGAGGGTTTTCACGCGGGCGTGGTGTGCCCGGTGTGCGGCCAGCCCGCGCGCCGCGAGACCGACACCATGGACACCTTCGTGGATTCGTCCTGGTACTTCATGCGCTATTGCGATCCGGACAACGCCGAGCACATGGTGGCCGAGGGCGCCGACTACTGGATGCGGGACCAGCATGCCGCGACCGGCGGCAGCGGCATGGACCAGTACATCGGTGGCATCGAACACGCCATCCTGCACCTGCTCTACGCGCGTTTCTGGACCAAGGTCATGCGCGACATGGGGCTGGTGAAGATCGACGAGCCCTTCACGCACCTGCTCACCCAGGGCATGGTGCTCAACCACCTCTACAGCCGGCGCACCGCCAAGGGCGGCAAGGATTACTTCTGGCCGCACGACGTGGAGACCGTGTTCGACGAAGCCGGCAAGGTCGTGGGGGCGAAGCTGAAGAACCCGGCCACCAGCGGCGACGGTTTGCTGCCCGTGGGCACGCCCATCGACTACGAGGGCGTGGGCACCATGTCCAAGTCGAAGAACAACGGCGTGGACCCGCAGGACCTGATCGAGAAGTACGGCGCCGACACCGCGCGCCTCTACACCATGTTCACCGCTCCGCCCGAGGCCACGCTGGAGTGGAACGACGCGGCGGTGGAGGGCAGCTACCGTTTTCTGCGCCGGGTGTGGGCTTTCGGTCTGAAGCTCTCGGCCACCCCTGGCCTGGGCGCGCTGGCCGCCGGCGTGTCGAAGCAACCGCTGTCCAAGGGGGCGAAGGCGCTCCGTCTGGAGCTGCACACCGTGCTCAAGCAGGTGGACTACGACTACCAGCGCATGCAATACAACACCGTGGTCTCCGGAGCGATGAAGATGCTCAACGCGCTGGAAGACTTCAAAGGCGATGCCGGCTCGGGCGACAACGCGGCGCTGAGCGAGGGCTTCGGCATCCTGCTGCGCTGCATCTACCCCGCCACGCCGCACATCGCCCACACGCTGTGGAGCGAGCTGGGCTATGCCGGCGAGCTGCTCGATGCGCCGTGGCCGGAGCCCGACGAGGCCGCTTTGCAGCGCGACGAGATCGAACTCGTGCTGCAGATCAACGGCAAGCTGCGTGGCAGCCTGCTGGTGCCGGCCCAGGCCGACAAGGCCGCCATCGAAGCGGCCGCGCTGTCCAGCGAGGCCTTCATCAGGCAGGCCGCGGGTGCAGCGCCGAAAAAGGTGGTGGTCGTGCCGGGCCGCCTGGTCAACGTCGTCCTTTGAAAGTCTGCGCATGACGAACCCACGCCACGAGCACCCGCGCCGACGCACCTGGCTGCAACTCACGCTCGCTGCGACCGCGCTGGGCCTGTCGGGCTGTGGCTTCGCGCTGCGTCAGGCGCCCACGTTTGCTTTCGGCACGCTGCGCCTGCAAGGCATGGAGGGCACGCAGGTCAGCCGGGAGCTGCGCGAGGCGCTGCAGGCCAACGGCGTGCGCGTGCTCACATCGGCCACGCCGGCCACGGGCCCGGGTGCCCAGGTCGCGCAGGCGGTCCTCACCGTGCTGGTCGACCAGCGCGAGCGGGTGGTGGTGGGCCAGACGGCCGCGGGCCAGGTGCGCGAGCTGCAGCTGCGCACCCGTTTCGTGTTCCGCCTGCGCACCCCCGCCGACAAGATCCTGATCGACGACACCGAGCTGCTGCTCGAGCGCGACATCAGCTTCAACGAAACCCAGGTGCTCGCGAAGGACGCCGAAGAGGCGATGCTCTTTCGCGACATGCGTGGTGACGTCGTGCAGCAGGTGATCCGCCGCCTGGCGGCGGTGAAATCCCTCTGAAGCCCGGCCCCCCGCCATGCAGATTGCCGCCCCCCAGCTCGCTGCCCAGCTGCAACGCGGCCTGCGCAGCCTCTACACCCTGCACGGCGACGAGCCGCTGCTGATCCAGGAGGCGGCCGACGCCATCCGTGCGGCGGCGCGCCAGCAGGGGTGCGGCGAGCGCACGGTGCACACCGTGGCCGGCGCGCATTTCGACTGGGGCGAGGTGCTCGCCAGCGGCGGGTCGATGAGCCTGTTCTCCGACCGCCAGCTGATCGAGATCCGCATCCCGTCGGGCAAGCCCGGCAAGGACGGCTCGCAGGTGCTGCAGCAGATCGCGCAGGCGGCCGAGAACAACGACAGCACGGTCACGGTGGTGATCCTGCCGCGGCTGGACATGGCCACCCAGAAGGGGGCCTGGTTCGCAGCGCTCGACAGCTTCGGCGTGACGGTGCGTGTTGAAGCGGTGGACCGCAAGACCTTGCCGCATTGGATCGCGCAGCGCCTGCAGGCGCAGGGCCAGTGCGTGCTGGCGGGCGAGGAAGGCCAGCGCACGCTGCAGTTTTTCGCTGACCGGGTCGAGGGCAACCTGCTCGCGGCGCACCAGGAGATCCAGAAGCTCGCGCTGCTGCACCCGGCCGGCGAGCTGTCGCTCGAGCAGGTGGAGTCGGCGGTGCTCAACGTGGCGCGTTACGACGCGTTCAAGCTCGCCGAAGCCGTTCTGGGCGGGCAAGGCGTGCGGGTGCAGCGCATGCTCGACGGCCTGCAGGCCGAGGGTGAGGCGCCGGTGCTGGTGCACTGGGCGCTGTCCGAGGACATCCGCACCCTGCACCGCGTGCGCACCGCGCTCGACGCGGGCCGCCCCTTGCCCATGGCCCTGCGCGAGAACCGCGTTTGGGGCGTCAAGGAAAAGCTCATGGAGCGCGCGCTGCCCCTGCTGAGCATGGCCACGCTGACCCGCTGGCTGGACGATGCCCACACGGTCGACGGCATCGTCAAGGGTCTGAAGGCACCGGGCTGGCCGGCCGATCCGTGGCAGGCGTTGCAGCAGATGGCGATGAAGGTGGCGGGGGCTTGCGCGTTGCCTGCGCGCTGACGTCCGCCGCCGCGGCCTGGTCGGGCGCCGGGCACGGCACCCTCAATCCGAAGCAGGTTCCCTTGTGCAGCGTGGAGCGCAGTTCGACCCGGATGCCGAGCAGATCCGCACATCCTTTGACGATCGCCAGCCCCAGACCCAGACCCTGTTGCTGGCCCATCAGGTGTCTGCCGCGCTGGTGCATGCGAAACACCAGCTCCTGCTCGTCGGGCGCAATGCCGGGGCCGGTGTCCCACACCTGGATCAGCAGGTGACCGGAGCGCTGGCGGCAACCCAGCAGGACGCCACCCGTCTTCGTGTACCGAAAGGCGTTGGAAAGCAGGTTGCAGAGCATTCGCTCCAGCAGGGCACAGTCGCTGTGCACCAGCGCGAGGCTGGGCGTGACGTGCCAGCTCAGGCCGCGCTGCCGCGCAATCGGCGCAAACATCGAGTCGATCCGGTCCAGCATGTCCTGTACCGAAAAGGTCTGGATGTCCGGCTTCAGGTCGGACCGCTCCAGATGCACCGCCATCGCCAGGGAGGCGAGCAGTTCGTCGGCCACCTGCAGTGCCGACTGCATGTGTCTGGTGGCCTCATGGCTGGAGCCGTTCGGTGACTGGCGGTGGATGCTCTCGATGGCCAGGCTGATGGCATACACCGGCTGTTGCAGATCGTGGGCGACGGCCGCCATGAAGCCGGATTTTTCACGCAGCGCCGACTCGGCGAGTTCCCGCTCCGCCGTTTCGTGTCTGCGCGCGGCCTCCGCAGTGGCCCGGGCCTTGCGCTCGGCCATGATCCGGTCTGCCAGGGCGAGCGAAAGCATCAGCATTTCGAAGGCAGATGCCAGCAGAATGCCGTTGTCGAGCAAGGGGTGACTCGACAGAAATCCGATCTGCACCAGGACGCGCAACAGACCCGCCACGGCGATCGCGGTCCACCCCAGCAGGAAGTACGCAGCACCCGGCGTTTTCAGTCGGGCGCCCAGAGCGGCTGCGATCTGGATGAGGAACGCGGTCAGCAACCCCATGGGAACAATTAGCAGATTGGAAACTTCCAGCGGGGTCAACCAGACATGGCTGGCGATCACGGGTATCCAGGCAGCCGCACCCAGGCGCAGTGCCAGGGCCAACCGGGGTGCCGTCTCGCTCAGGCGAAGGAAGCGAAGGGTGAAGACGAGTGCCATTGCGCAAAACACGCTGGAGGAGAGGCTCAGCAGCGGAATGGTGAGCAAGGCATGCCCGGGCCACAGCAGGTGTGGGCCGATGCCGGTGTTTCCCAGCTGGAAGACCACCAGCGACAGTCCGAACCCCAGATAGCTGGCATAGGCGGTGTCACGCAGGCGGACCGCCAGAAAGCCGTTGTACGCGAGCAGTCCGGCCATGAGCCCGAAGTACGCAGCGAGCAGGCTGTATTCACGCAGCTCGCGGTCGCGCCAGGCGCTGGACCGCCACAGTTCAAGCTTCATCTGCAGAAGCGATTCGGAGCGCACCCGCAGGTAGACGGTGTGGGTCTGACGGGCTTCGAGAACGATGGGGAAGGTGGGGTGGCGGCCGGGCGTGGCCACACCCTGGACCTGCGCCTGAAGGCCTCCGTAGGCCACTTGTGGCGGCGCGCCGGGTGTCTCCAGCACCATCAGCACACCGGCCAGGTGAGGGCTGGGCAGCGTCAGCGTCCAGTCGCCACCGCCTTTGTCATCGGTGGTGAGGGTCAGGCGAAACCAGAGGGTGGTCGACACGCCTGCGAAGTTGCCCGCGCCGCGTCGCTCGCTCAGCAGATGCCACTCGCCCTCGGCGGGCGGCACCGAAGCATTCTCCAGCGCCGGTGCGAACCGGTATTCCAGCAGGTCGGTGGCTTGCAGCCGCTGTTGTCCGCCGTCGACCTGCAGCGCTGGTGCAGCCTCGACCGTTGATGCCGCGCAGAGCCACCAGACCATGAGCCCGAGCGCGCGCGGTGCCGCCCCACGCACGGCACGACAAAAGGCCTGCCATGGCCGAACCAGAAAAGAGGGCCGTGGGTCCCGGGTGCTCATGGACGGGCGACCGGGATGCGGAGTGGTCGTTCGTTGCCGTGCCTGCGACGATGCCGCGGGTTCAGGCGCCGTTCACCGCCGTCTCCCGGTAGGCCGATGGCGACACGCCCGTGTGCTCGCGGAACACGCGGCTGAAGTGCGCCGTGTTGTTGAAGCCCCAGGAGAACGCGATCTCGGTGATGGTGCGCGGCACGCCGGTGCTCTGGCGCAGTTCGCGCATGCAGGCCTGGATTCGCTGGCGCTGGATGTAGTGCGCGGGGGTGTCTTCGTCGGCGCTGAAGGCATTGTGCAGGTGGCGCTTGCTGCAGTTCAACGCCTGGGCGATGTGGTCGAGCGACAGCGCCGGATCGCGCAGGTGCTGGCCGATGTGCTCGCGGATGCGGTCGCGGAAGGCCTCGAGCTGGGTGACGCTGTTCCCGCGCCCGGCGAGTTCCTGCAAGGACAGGCGCACCAGTTCCACGATGAGCTCGCCCGCGCCGCGCGCTGCGGTCTCGCTCATCTGCGGCAGTTCCTGGTAGGTGCTGCGCATGGTCTCCAGGGCCACGCGTGCAATGCCGCTCACGCCGCCCACGTGTCTCGCCATCAGCGGCTCCAGCTTGATGCCGCGCTCGGTCAGCTGGTCCTTGGGCAGCATCACGATCAGGTGCTCGACCCGCTCGGGGTTGGCGATTTCGTAGCTGCCGGTGGTGTCGTAGATGGCCCAGCCGCCGGGCCGCACCCAGGCCTCGCGGCCCTGCTGCTGCACCGCCGCGCTGCCCTGCCAGGGTGCCACGATCTTGAGGTAGGCGCGCTCGCTGTCGCGCGCCAGCTGCGGGCTCTTGAGCACGCGGTGGCGGTTGGCCTCGAGCTTGGTGAGCACCACGTCGCCCGCGGTCGATGCGCTCATGTGACCGTCGAAACCGGTGTCGCCGTACAGGTCGGACTGCAGGCCGCCGAAATGTGTCCAGACCCAGTCGCGCCAGATGGCGGCGCGCTCGATCGGCGCGACGCTGTCGGTGCTCATCACGGAGGCAGCGGCCATGGGGGTCTCCGGGGGTGTCAGGGCCTCAAATTATCGGGCGCACCGTCTGGCCCTGCATCGCACAAGTTTGAGGGTTTACCCGGGGCGCCGTGCACGTTCCGTCAAGCAGGTAGTGCACCCACAGCACAGCGCGCAGCGTGTGTCCTGCCTACCATTCGGCTCTCAGCCCACCCACATCCGCAGGAGACACAACATGGTTCAAGCCAATCGCCGTCTGGTCATCAAGAGCGCCGCCGCCGCGGTGGGCGCCATGTCCTTCGCTCCCCAGCTCATGGCGCAATCCGCACCGGTGCGCGTCGGCTATTCGATGTCGCGCACCGGCCCCTGGACGGGTGGCGCGCAGGTGAGCCAGGAGCCCAACTACCTGCTGTGGGCCGAGCAGCAGAACGCCGCGGGTGGTCTCGATGTCAAGGGCGTCAGGCGCCAGATCGAGCTCATCAGCAGCGACGACCGCAGCGACACCGAGACCGTGGTGCGCACCTACGAAAAGCTCATGGGCAGCGACAAGGTCGACCTCGTGCTGCCGCCCTGGGGTTCCAACGCCAACTTCGCCGTGGCCCCGCTGGCCAATCGCTTCCAGTACCCGTTTCTGGCGCCCACCGCGCTCTCGCGCCGGCTGGTCGAGATGCGCCTGCCGTATTTCTTCCTGCTGCTGCAGCAGCCCGCGCCCATGACCAACGCGCTGGTCGACATGCTCAAGGCCAACGGCGTGAAGACCGTGGCGCTGATCTACGTGGACGACCTGTTCGGCCTGGAGAACTACGCCGCCTTCAAGGTGGCGCTGCAGGGCAGTGGCATCACCATGGTGGAAGACAAGAGCTACCCCGGTGGCGTGAAGGACCTCTCTCCGGTGTTGCGCTCGATGAAGGACAAGAACCCCGACGCCTTTGTGGGCTTCACCTACCCGCCCGACACCATCCTGGCCAGCCGCCAGGCCAAGGAAGTGGGCTTCAACCCGAAGTTCTTCTACGCCTCGGTGGGCACGGCCTTCCAGCTCTACCGCAACGTGATGACGCCCGCCGGCGCCGAGGGCGTGCTCGGCATGGGCTCGTGGAACAGCAAGACCAGCCCGGCAGCCAAGGCCTACTTCGACGCGCACACCAAAAAGTTCGCCGGCAAGGAACCCGACCGCTGGGCCAGCGGCGCCTGCTGGGCCGGCCTGGAGATCCTCACCAGCGCGGTGAAGGCCCAGGGCCTGGACCGCAAGGCGATCCGCGACCACGTGGCCGGCACGACCCACAAGACCATCATCGGTGACGTGAAGTTCAACGGCAGCGAGAACGTGGGCACGCCGGGCACCGTGAGCCAGTGGCAGAACGGGGAGTTCGAGGTGGTGTGGCCGAAGAGCGTGGCCACGGCAGCGTTGAACCCCAACAAACCTGTTTGGAAATAAACGCCCTCGTGTACCCGCACATCCGTTCGCCCTGAGCTTGTCGAAGGACAAGCTCAGGGCGAACGGGGTTGTGTTTCCGGTCCTCCAAATCACATGTCCTTCTCCGCCTGGCTCGAACTGCTTGCCTCCGGCCTCATCACCGGCGGCATCTATGCGCTCGTCGCTCTCGGACTGAACCTGCAGTACGGGCTGATGCGCATCCTGAACATTGCGCATGGCGAGTTCCTCATGGTGGGGGCCTACCTCACCTGGATGGCACAGACCTCGCTCGGCCTGAACCCGCTGTTCATGGTGCCGGTGTCGTTCGCGATGCTGTTCGTGCTGGGCTGGGTGGTGCACCGGCTGTGTTTCCGCCGCCTCACCGCCACCTCGCCCAACCTCGACATCTTTGAAGCGCGTGGCCTCATGGTGGCCTTCGGGCTGATGTTCCTGGTGCAGAACTTCGCCTCCTGGATGTGGGGCGGCGACCTGCGCGGCTACGACTTCCTGACCGATCCGGTGCAGATTCCACTGCCCACGGGGGAGGCGCAATTTGCCGGCAACAAGCTGCTGGTGTTTGCGCTGGCCCTGCTGTTCTCGGGCGCGCTCATCGTGCTCATGCGCACCACCTTGCTGGGCAAGGGCGTGCGCGCGCTGATGCAGTCGCCCACCGGCGCGCAGCTCATGGGCATCAACACGCGCCGCCTGCACCCGCTCATGTTCGGCATCGGCCTGGGTCTGTCGGGCGTGGCGGGTTGCCTGATCTCGATGGCCTACACCATCAGCCCGTCGATGGGCGAGCCCTACACCATCACCGCGCTCATCGTCATCACGCTCGGCGGCTTCGGCAGCATGGGCGGCGCGCTGGCCGGCGGCCTGCTGCTGGGCGTGATCGAAGCCCTGGGCATGCACTTCACCAACCCCTCGCTCAAGGCCTTGTTGAGCTACGTGGTCTTCATCAGCGTGCTGCTTTTGCGGCCTGAAGGTCTGTTTTCCCGCAAGTCAAGAAAAGCATGACCTCCCGTCAGTACCTCATCCGCGACCTGCTGGTCCTCTTCGGCCTCACCGGCTGGGCGCTGGCGCTGCCGGGCTTCGCCAGCGAGTTTGCCGTGTCCATGGCGCTCACCTGCCTGATGTACATCGCGCTCTCGTCGAGCTGGGCGCTGTTCTGCGGCACCACGCGCTACCTGTCGCTGGCCACCTCGGCCTTCTTCGGCATCGGCGCCTACACCAGCGCCATCCTGCTGGAGCAGCTCTCGTGGGTGCAGGCCATCGCCATGGGCTCCCTGATCGCGGCTGCAGTGGCGGTGGTGATGGGTGCGGCCGTGCTGCACCTGCGCGGCACCTATTTCGCGGTGCTCACCTTCGGCATGACCGAGTTGATCCGCCACGCCATCAGCTATTTCGAGAAGAGCGTGACCGGCACCGTGGGCCGCGTGCTCATGGTCGTGCCCGACCGCGACACCATCTACCTCACCGTGCTGGCACTGGCGGTGATCACGGTGGCGCTGTCGATCACCATCCGGCGCACCCGTTTCGGCCTGGCCATGCTGGGTATCGGGGCCGACGAACAGCGGGCGCAGACACTGGGCGTGAACACGCGCTGGGTGAAGGTGGCGGGTTTTGCCCTCACCGCCGCGGTGGCCGGTGCGGTGGGCGCGGCCATGTCGGTGCGCTGGACCTACATCGACCCGCACACCGTGTTCAACCCCTTCATCGGATTCCAGACCGTGCTGATCGCGCTCATTGGCGGGGCGGCCACCCTGTGGGGGCCGTTGATCGCCGCCATCGTCTTCAGCGTGCTGGCCGAAACCCTGCGCCTGCAGGTGCCGCAGATCTACATGATGTCGCTGGGGTTGCTGCTCATCCTGTCGGTGCTGTACCTGCCCGGAGGCCTGGCGTCGCTGCGCACCGAGACGTTCCGCGGTTGGCGCGATGGCGCGAAGGCCTGGTGGACAGAGACGCGCGACGATTGGAGTGGTGAGACGAAGCGGCGCAAGCAACTCGACAAGAGCCTGAGGGAGCGCCGCGATGTGTTTTGAAGTGAAGCAAGCTCCGTTCGGGCTGAGCTTGTCGAAGCCCCTCCACGCACACATCGCAAGAGCCCTTCGACAAGCTCAGGGCGAACGGTTTGAGGCGGGCCCGATGCTGCGTGGGAGAAACCTGACATGACCGCGCAACCCCTTCTCGACGCCCGCGACATCACCGTGCGCTTCGGTGGTCTCACCGCGGTGGACGCGGTCAGCGCGCGCTTCATGCCTGGCGAGCTGGTGGGCATCATCGGTCCCAACGGAGCGGGCAAGACCACGTTTTTCAACGCCATCTCCGGCGTCACGCAGGCCACCAGCGGCAAGCTGCTGATGCAGGGGCGCGAGCTCAGTGGCCAGGGGCCGCACCGCTTCGCCGCCGCCGGTCTCGCGCGCACCTTCCAGACCCCGCGCACCTTTGCAGACATGCTGGTGCGCGACAACATCGCGTTCGGCCTCAAGTTCGCCGGTCGCCGGCCGCGCAAATACATCTGGTGGGGCGAAGAGACGACCGTGCCCTGGGTGCTGCGCACGCCCGCGAGCATCCTGGGCCTGATCGGTCTGTCCGACCAGGCCGATCTGCCGGCCGCGGCCATCACACCCTCGCAACAGCGCCTGCTGGAAATCGGCATGGCGCTGGCCACCCGGCCGCGCATGCTGCTGCTCGACGAAGTGGCCGCCGGTCTCACCGAAAACGAGGTCGAAGAGATGGCCCGCCTGATCCGGCGCCTGCGCGACGAGCTCGACCTCACGGTGGTCTGGATCGAGCACGCCGTGACCACGCTGCTGCGCCATGTGGAGCGCGTGATCGTGCTGCACCAGGGCAGCAAGATCGCCGACGGAACGCCTGCCGAGGTGGTGCGCAATGCCGAGGTGATCGAGGCCTACCTGGGTGACGAGATGAACGAGCCCGATGCCCGGACCCCCGAGGAGGCCACCGCATGATGTGGTACCGCCCCAACCCGTTTGAACTCGGCGGCGGCGCACGCGCGCGCCTCAAGGTCGATGGACTGTCGGCCGGTTACGGCGCCTTTCTCGTGCTGCGCGACCTGAAGCTCGACATCCAGCCCGGCCTCACCGTGGTGCTCGGCCCCAACGGCGCGGGCAAGACCACCTTGCTCAAGGCGCTCAACGGGCTGATCCCGCGGGTCGGCACGGTGCTGCTGGACGGGCGCGAGTTGCCCGAGAAAACGCACGAGATCGTGCAGGCCGGCGTGGCTCTGGTGCCCGAGGGCCGCCAGCTGTTTCCACAGCTCACGGTGAGGGAAAACCTCGAACTCGGTGGCTGGCTGGTGCCCAAGGCGCAACGCCCCGAGCGCCTGGCCCAGGCCTTCGTGGATTTCCCCAAGCTCAAGGAGCGTGCCTCGCAACTGGCGGGCACCATGAGCGGCGGCGAGCAGCAGATGGTGGCGGTGGCGCGCGCCATGATGTGCGCGCCGCGCCTGCTGATGCTCGACGAGCCGTCGCTCGGCCTGGCGCCGAAGATGGTCGACGAACTGCTCACCATCGTGCGCCGCATTGCCGACAGCGGCACCACCGTGCTCATGGTCGAGCAGAACGTGAAGAAGGCCCTCGCCGTGGCCGACCGGGGCCATGTGATGGAACGCGGCACCCTGGTGGCCAGCGGCCCGGCGAAGCTGCTCGCGCGCTCCACCGTGATCCGCGAGGCCTACCTCGGTGCCGACAAGGACCCCGCCACCGGCACCACCAGTGCGGCCGATGCGGTCCAGCGACGCAAGGCCGTGGCGACCACTTAAGTGCGTCGTTCGGGCTGAGCGGGTCGAAGCCTTTCGACAAGCTCAGGGCGAACGGGAATGTGAAACCGATCCAACAGGAGAACCCCATGTCCGACATGTCCATGCTCATCAACGGCCTCAAGGTCACCGCCGAAAAGGGCGCCACCTTCGAGCGCCGCAACCCGCTCGACGGCAGCGTGGCCACGCGCGCACCCGCCGCTTCGCCGGCCGACGCGGTGATGGCGGTGGAGGCCGCCGCCGAAGCCTTCAAGACCTGGAGCGAATCCGGCCCGAGCCTGCGCCGCGCCTTGCTGCTCAAGGCCGCCGACGCACTTGAAGCCAAGACGCCCGCATTCATCGAGGCCGTGTCGGCAGAGACCGGCGCCACCGGCATGTGGGGCGGCTTCAACGTGATGCTCGCCGCCGGCATGATCCGCGAGGCCGCCTCGCTCACCACCCAGGTGTCGGGCGAAGTGATTCCGTCCGACGTGCCCGGGTCGCTGGCCATGGGCATTCGCCAGCCGGCCGGCGTCGTGCTCGGCATCGCACCGTGGAACGCCCCCATCATCCTGGCCGTGCGTGCCATCTGCGTGCCGCTGGCGTGCGGCAACACCGTCATCCTCAAGGGCAGTGAGAACTGCCCGCGCACCCACCAGCTCATCATCGAGGCGTTCCAGGACGCGGGCTTTCCGCCCGGCGTGGTGAACTACATCACCAATGCCCCGGCCGATGCGGGCGCGGTGGTCGAAGCCATGGTGGCCCACCCGGCGGTGCGGCGCGTGAACTTCACCGGCTCCACCAAGGTCGGCAAGATCATCGCGGCCACCTGTGCCCGTTACCTCAAGCCGGTGGTGCTCGAGCTCGGCGGCAAGGCGCCGCTGGTGATCCTGGACGACGCCAACCTGGACGACGCGGTCAACGGCGCGGCCTTCGGCGCGTTCGCCAACAGCGGCCAGATCTGCATGAGCACCGAACGCATCATCGTGGACAACAAGATCGCCGACGCTTTCGTGAAGAAGTTCGCCGACAAGGCCAAGGCGCTGCCCGTGGGCGATCCGCGCAAGCCCGAGCCGGTGGTGCTCGGCTCGGTGATCGGCATGGGCACGGTCAACCACTGCAATGAACTGATCGACGACGCGCTGGCCAAAGGCGCCAAACTGGCGTGCGGTGGCAAGTCGGACACCACCCTCATGCCCGCGACCGTGCTCGACCACGTGACGCCGGCCATGCGCATCTACCACGAAGAAACCTTTGGCCCGGTGAAGTGCGTGGTGCGCGTGAGCGGCGTGGAAGAAGCGATTGCCTGCGCCAACGACAACGAGTACGGTCTCTCGGCCGCCGTGTTCGGCGGCGACATCGCCCGTGCCTTCAACGTGGCCCGCAAGATCGACAGCGGCATCTGCCACGTCAACGGTCCCACCGTGCACGACGAAGCGCAGATGCCGTTCGGCGGCGTCAAGGGTTCGGGCATCGGTCGGTTCGGTGGCAAGGCCGGCATCGCCGAGTTCACCGAACTGCGCTGGATCACCTTGCAAACCACGCCCCGTCACTACCCGTTCTGAAGCCGGCAGCCGGCTTGAAGGGCACGGGTGTCGATGCCCGTTCAAGCCTCGCTTTTGAACCACTCGGCACCCTTCGCCGACTGAAATAGTACCCAGGGAGAATTCATCGGACAGACCTGAATAACTAATCTTTGCAGTGGCGCCGGTCAGACCTGTCCGGCCTTCTGCGTGGCCTCTGGCACGCGTGTCCCACCCCCCCCGCGAGTCCATTGCCATGCCACTGCCCGGTCTGTCCCGTTGCGCCTTCGTCGTGCTGGGCGCAACGCTCCTGCCTGCCACCTCCGTGGCCAGGGATCTCCTTCCCGTTTCCGCCGGTGCCACACAGCCGGCGCCTGCCGACGGCAGCCCCACCGAGCCGGACCGCCGGCCAGGGCGCACCCCCTCGGCCGCTGCGTCTGTGCAAGCCGGCGGCCTGACGCTCAACGAACAGGGGGCCAGCTACCGCAGCGGGTCCAGCCGCGAGCGCCTGCAGTTGCGCCTGGGGGCGAACACCGGCGTGGACGCCGGGGCTTCGGTGGGCGTCGACTACGCCAGGCTGCTGAATGATCGTTGGGCACTCGGCGTCAACGCCAGCGCCGGTGCCCGCCGCGCGCAAGACCTCATGTTCAACGGCCTGTACTCGCCCGGGGCCGATCTGCACATCGGACTCTCGCTGGGATGGTTGCGCAGCACCGACAGCTACCGTTTCCACTCCGGTTCCGACGAGGTCACGGTCAACCAGGGCAGTGCCTTGCTGCGCGCAAGAAAACAGTTCGACCGTGGTTCGCTGCTCACGCACGTGAGCGCCAGCGCCTACCTCGCGCAGGCCCGCAAGCCCGATGTGGCGGATCGGGTCATGACCGAGGAAACCGCCACCCTGATCCGCTTCCTGGTCGACCCGCGCGAGATATCGCCGGGCCGCCTGCAAGGGTTTTCTCTGGGCCTGGGCATGGCGCCCTGGCCCAACGGTGACATCCGGATCGGGCTCGGCAGCGAACGCCTGCTGCACCGGTTTCTCGACGGCTCCACAGCCGCACAGCGCCGCCTGAGCGCCAGCCTCGATGTCCGTCACACGCTGCCCGGCTGCTGGCAAGTGGAGGGCAGCGTCGCATCGGGGGTGGCCAGCAACCGCTTCAGCCTGGGTGTGAGAAAAGGCCCGTGGATGCTGGCCGCGTCGCGCGACGCCAGCCGCCAGGCCCAGTCCAGCCAGACCCGGCTGGTCGCCGGCCTCAACCTGCCGCTGGGCCAGGCGGCGCCGGTCTGCCGGTCTGCCGCGGGTGGCTCGTTGCCGGCGCTGCAGCGGCTCGACGAGGTCTTCACCCGCCCGAGCCAGCTGCCCACCCGTGCAATGGCCCGGGTCGACCCGACCGCCCGTCCCTCCCTGCTGGCCAGTCTCGACAAAAGCGGTCTGGCCGGCGCCACCGCCACCGCCACGCCCGAGGCCCTGATCCTGAGCCTGGTCGATCCGGCGATCGCCGTGGCCGACCTGTTCATCAATGGACTGCAGGTGGCCAACGTCGGAGCCAACGGACAGCCATTGCTGTGGGTGCAGGGCACTTCCCTGTACATCGGCGTGGGCCGCCTGCCCGGCATCGCCGTGGGTCAGACGGTCCCTGTGGAAGCCGTCGTTTTGCTCGCTGGTGGCGGTCTTGCCCTGGTGTCCTTCAACGTCACCGGGAACTGAGCCATGCAAGCCTCCCCTTTGTCCTCGCGGATGGGCCGCGCCTTCCTGACCCACCTGGCCTCCTGGCTGCCACGACCGCGTCGGTTGCTGGTGCTGCTGCTCCTGTGCACGCCACTGGCATGGGCGTCGGTGAGCATCACCGGAATGGTCATCACCACCCTGCAGCAGATCTCGTTTGCGCAGGACAGTGTGGACCTGGTGGTGAACCAGACCGCCACACAGACGGCCACCAGCCGCTACAGCCGGGGCCCCGTGACCTATGTCAGCAGCCATCCCGCCGTGGCCGAGGTGGACGCACGCAGCGGCGCCGTCACCGCGCTGCAGGTCGGGTCCGCCACGATCACCGCCACGCAGGCGCCCGCCGCTCCCTATCCGTCGGCCAGCGCCCGTTACACCGTGCGGGTGTCGGGGCAGGCCCCCGTCTTCAATCCCTGGGCGTTGGCGCCCGTGGTGTTCGGCACGCCATCGTTCAACCTGGCGCCACCCACATCGAACAGCCAGGGCGCCATCACCTACAGCAGCGAGAACCCGGCCGTGGCCGACGTCACGCCGCAAGGAATGGTCGAGGTGAAGGGCGTTGGAAGAACCGGAATCGTGGCGCAGCAGGCCGCGCAGGGTGGTTTCGCGGCCGCCAGCACCCGGGCCGAACTGGAGGTTCTTCCGGTCGTCCCGGTGCTCACCTGGAGCGATCAGATGGTGACCCTGGGGACCACCATCACCCTGCAGCCACCCGCCAGCCAGACCGGGCTCACCCGGCCGTTCACCTACACCGTGGCAGACAGCCTGCTGGCCGACGTGACAGCCAACCAGATCACTGGCCGGGGTGTGGGCACGACCCGCATCCGTGCGCAGGTCGAGGCCGGTGGCAACCATGCCGAAGCCAGCGTGGAAGCGGTGCTCACCGTGCGCGCCGCAGACTTCTTCATCACCGGCTTCAACGACATCGTGCGCACCTTCGATGCGGTGGACAGCGCCGCCAATGCGTTCGATCTGCCCGACCTGGACAAGCCCTCCGGCAGCTCCGCCGGTTTCAGCTTCACCAGTTCCGACCCGTCGGTGGCCACCGTTGCGGGCCAGCGCGTGACCGTGCTCGGGGTGGGCAGCACCACGCTGACGGCAACACTGTCTGCCGATCCGCTGCGCCACGGGCCCGCCACGGCCAGCGTCCGCCTGCAGGTGCTGCCGGCGCTGCCGCTGGTCACCTTCGCCCCGATCGCCAAGGCGGTGGGTGATGCGGCATTCGTGCCGGCTTTCATCAGCAACAGTGGGGGCGCGGTGACCTTCTCGCTGGTCAATCCCGAGCCGCCCGATCTGGCCACGCTGGCCAGCGACGGCAGCATCACCCCCGTCAAGCCGGGCACCGCCACGCTGATGGCCACACAGGTCGAGGCGGGCCACTTTGCCGCCAGCACCCACACCACGACGCTGACCATCACCGCCCAGCCTCTCGTTGCCAACACGCTGGCACTGGCACCGTTCGAAAAACTCGCGGTGGACACCCCCTTTGTCCCCGCCTGGACCCTTCGAAACAGCACGGCCGAGCCGATTGTCGTGACCAGCAGCAACAGCGCGGTGGCAACGGTCGGCAACGACGCGCAGACCGTCACGCTCACCGGCCTGGCGGGCACCAGCCTGATCACGCTCACCCAGCAGGCCACGCCCACGCACGCCGGTGCATCGGTGAGCGCCCTGATGACCGTGCGCCAGCAGCCGGCCACGGCAGCGTCGTTGACGCTGTCGGACATGTCCAGGGTCTTTGGCGATGCCGCCTTCACGCCGCAGGTCGGCACCTCCAGCGATGGGGCGGTCAGCTTCAGCAGCGGCAACGAAGCGGTCGCCGTCGTCGACAGCACGGGGCGCTTCATCCGCATCGTCGGGGCCGGCCGCGCCAGCATCACCGCACGCGTGGCATCGACCGCCCGGTTCCAGGGCGCAGAGGCCACCGCCACACTCACCGTGAACCCGCGCGACCCGGGCCTGCAGGTCCGGGATGTCTACCGACAACTTGCCATGGGCCCCTTTGATCTTGCCGTGGAAAAGCGTGGCAATGGTGTGGTCACGGTGACCAGCAGCAATGCCGCCGTGGCGACCGTCGGAGGAGCGCAAGGCCTGACCATCACGCCGCTGAGCCCGGGACAGACCACGGTCACCGTGACGGTCGCGGAGGATGCCAACCACACGGCGTCCAGCGCCAGCGCGAGGGTCCACATCACGGCAGAGCAAGCCTCGTTGCGTTGGTCGGTCCCGCCGCAAATCGTCTTTGATGCGGCCGCTCCGACGCTGACGTTGCCGGTGCTGGAGTCCAACAACCGCTCGGGTGCCATCAGCTACAGCAGCAGCGACACCAGCGTGGCCACCCTCGTCGGCAACACGCTGACCCTCACCGGCAGGGCCGGCAGCGTGACGCTGACTGCCACACAGGCCCCGGGAGACGGCTATGTCGAGTCACGGATCAGTGCCAACGTGAACGTGGTGCTTTCCGCACCGACCACCATCGAACCTGTGGCACCCACACTGGTGGTCGACGCGCTGATCGAGCGTTCGCTGGCGCAGGGCGCATTCCGCCCGGCCATCCAGACCAACAGCCCGGGTGCCATCACCCTGAGCGTTCTGTACGGTCCGGTGACCCTGGGTGCCGACGGCCGCACACTGACACCCACCGCGTCCGGTGAAGCCGCTGTCAAGGTGGTCGTGGCGGCCACCGCTGCCTTCACCACCGCCGAGAGGACCATCGTCATCAAACTGTCGGCCGGCGCGCCGGTGATCGAGTTTGCGCCCATGACGCGCAACTTTGACGATGCCGACTTGACGTTCGACATCCCGACACCGCTCTCGAACAGTCCGGGTGCGTTCACCTACATCAGTCTCGATCCTGGCGTGGCCGAAATCGTCAGCGGCACACAGATCAAGGTCAAACGCGCCGGAACCGCCGTCATCCGGGCGGTGCAGGCCGCGGCCTTTCCGTACGAGTCTGGGCAGGCCGACACCACGCTGACCGTGCATGCGCAGCCCAACACCCTGAGCTTCGGCGCCCGGCGGGCCATCACCCGCAGCACCAGCGACCTGCCGTTCGCCTTGCGTGCCACGTCGAACAGCCCGACGACCATCGAGTACCTCTCGACCAACGAGGCGGTGGCCACCATCGATGCCAACGGCGTGGTCACGCTCCAGGGTGCGGCGGGCAGCACGGTCATCGTGGCCACGCAGGTCACGGGCTGGACCCAGTACGCCCCCGGTCGCGCCGAGATCGCTCTCACCGTGACACCACCCGAGGCCACGGGCCTGACGCTGTTCGACTTCACGGTGCCGGTCGATCGGGGCACGGTGCTCCCGCCCTACACCACGCTCAGCAGCCGCCCGGTGGTGGTCGAGGTGGACAACGCCCTGGTGGCCACGGTGGAGCCCGATGGCCAGACCCTGCGCCTGCTCTCGGTCGGCACGGCCGGGGTCACGGTGAAGCACCCCGCCACCGACACCCAGGCCGAGGTGGCCGTGCGTGCCGTGTTGACCGTCGGACCCGCCACACCGGTGATGTCGGGCTTGCCCACCGCCATCGAGCGCACCTGGACCGGCACCAGCACAGCCATCACGCTGTCACCCCTGTCGCCCAGCAACGGTGAGTTCAGACTGAGCAGCGACGCGCCCGGCGTGGCGCAGGTCAACGGGCTCACCGTCACGCTGGTGGGGCCCGGCACCGCCCGCCTGACGCTGACCCAGGGGCCGGACGCTTCGTGGTCGGGCGGCAGTGTCGTCATCCCGGTGACGGTGAATCAGGCGCTTGCTTCACTCGACAACATGACCCGCAGCCATGGCGACCCTGGTTTCGAGCTGCCCGCCATGCTGGGCGGCGTGTCGGTCAGCTACACCAGTGACAACCCTGCGGTGGCGCTCATCGGCGGCGCCGACAGCCGCACCGTGAGCCTGACCGGCGTGGGCACGACCGTGCTGACAGCACGCAGCGGTGCCAATGGGGTGGTGGCCTCGGCCGTGCTGACCGTTCAAGCCGGACTGCCCCGCTTGATCCTGGCCGACACGGTGCTGCCCTCCACAACCCTGGCGACCACCCTCAGGGCCACGTCGAGCAGCACGGGCGCCATCCGCTATGCCGTCACCGGCGGCGCCACCGGCATCGTTCGGCTCGACGCACAGGGCATGCTGCTGGTCCAGGGCACGGGCACCGTGCAGGTGACCGCCACCCAGGCGCCCGATGCCAACCACCTCCAGGCCAGCGTGGTGGCCAGCATCACCATCGCAGCGGGGGATCCGGGCTTTGTCGTGACCTCGGCGCCTGCCGCGCCTGTCCTGCAGGGCGGCACCTTCGAGATCCGGTACCGGGCCAACAGCCTGGCCGGAGCCGGTGACGTCGAGCCCATCCTTCTGGCCTTCCAGGGTTCGGACGTCAGCCTCAGCAACCACATCACGCTGATCTCCCAGTCGATACCCACCCGGGTGGATGAAGACGGTGTCATGGTCTTCAGGATGGCCATCGATGCACCGGTGGGAGCGGGGCACCGCATTGGCTTCTCTTTCCGGTCGACCGACCCCGGATTCAACACCCTGGTGGCCAACAGTCCTCCGGTCGCCAGGAACATCGAGGTCGCTGCCGTGGACCAGCAGTACAACCTGGGCTTGCCGTTCACGCTGGACTTCAACATCGAGAACACGGTGGTGGTCCCGTCTGTTCGTGACAGCCGCGGCAACCTCGCGCCCTTGGTCAGTTGCAACCTCAGGTCCAGCAACCCGGCCGTGCTGCGCGAGGATTACTCCAACGACAACCCTCACCAGGGCTGGCGCACCGTGGGGGTGGGAGAGGCCACCTTGTCCTGCTCGAACCATGCCGGCGTGCGCGGCGTGACCGTGACCGTTCTGCCGGGCGATCCGAAGCTGCGCGGCTTCGAGTCCATGAGCCTGAGCCTGGATGCGCCGACGCGCCCCATCGTGGAGCCGGTTTCCCTCAACACCACGGGAGCCTGGACCTACGAGATCCTCAACAGCCAGAGCGCGACCGGCGCGCTCGTCGCGGTGATCGAAAACGGGGCGGTGGTGGCCAGGGCGCCCGGCAGCGCCGTGCTGCGCGCCAGGCAGGCGGCTGCGGGGGCGTACCGCGCGGCACATGTCGACGCACTCATCAGCGTGTCGCCTTCGGTGCTCACGGGCTTCCAGGATGTCACCATGACCTTTGGCGACGCCGATTTCCGCATGCCGCTGCCCGGCAGCAGCGACACCACAACACCGTTTGTGCTGACCAGCAGCAACCCCGATGTGGCCACCATTTCCGACCTCAACCGGGTGAGCATCCGGTCAGCGGGCACGGCCATCATCACGGCGACGCAGGGCCAGTCCCGGCCCGTCACCGCCGTGCTCACCGTGCGCAAGGCGGTTCCCCGGCTGGTGTTGCGGGTGAAGCCCTGGGTCGAGTTCGAGCAGGAAACCTGTCCGACGCTCCCCCCGACCCTGATCACCTGGCCTTTGCCCAACCAGACCACCCTGGCCGGTGTGAGCCTTGTCAGCGACAGCGATGGCGCCGTCCAGTACGGATCTTCCGGTGGGTTTTTCTGGAACTGGAACCGGTCTCAGCCCACGCCGGGCAACGTCGGGCAACTGGCGCTGGCGGTTCCCGACCAGAGCGGGCGCTCGCCGCGCCTGACCCACCGGATCTGGGTGACCCAGGCCGAGTCTGCCAACCACCTGTCGGCCACCAGTGAAGCCTTCGAGTTCATGGTGTCCGACAGCCTCCCCGCCACCGCGCCCTGCTCCCGGTAGCGGTCCAATGAACCAGGGGCATGGCAGCCCCTGGTTCGTGCCGGGTGCAGCGGGGCGACGGCTCTGCGAAAATCGCGCGATGAACGCGACCAACACCACCGAACTCATGCACACCCTGGGCCAGCAGGCCAAAGCGGCCTCGGCGCTCATGGCCCAGGCCAGTGCGGCCACCAAGCAGCGCGCCTTGCTGGGTCTGGCTTCCCTGCTGCGCGCCAACGTTGACGCCCTGCAACAGGACAATGCCCGGGACCTCGACCGTGCCCGTGCCGCCGGCCTGGCCGAGCCGATGGTGGATCGTCTGAAGCTCACGCCGAAGGTGATCGAGACCTGCGCCCAGGGTTGCGAACAGCTCGCGGCCATGCCCGAGATCATTGGCGAGATCACCGGCATGAAGCAGATGCCCAGCGGCATCCGGGTCGGACAGATGCGGGTGCCCCTCGGCGTGTTCGGCATGATCTACGAGAGCCGCCCCAACGTGACCATCGAGGCCGCCTCGTTGTCCATCAAGAGCGGCAACGCGGCCATCCTGCGCGGCGGCTCCGAGGCGATCGAGTCCAACCGGACCCTGGCCGCACTGGTGCAACGCGCCATGGTCGATGCCGGCCTGCCCGCCGACGGCGTTCAGCTCGTGCCCACCACCGACCGCGCTGCCGTGGGCCAGCTCATCACCATGCCGCAGTACGTGGACGTGATCATTCCGCGCGGCGGCAAGGGGTTGATCGAGCGCATCAGCGCCGAAGCCAGGGTGCCGGTCATCAAACACCTCGATGGCAACTGCCACACCTACGTGGACGACCCCTGCGACCTGTCCATGGCGGTGACCGTGGCCGACAACGCCAAGACCCAGAAATACAGCCCCTGCAACGCCACCGAAAGCCTGCTCGTGGCGCGTGGCGTGGCGGCCGGCTTCCTGCCGAAGATCGGCGCCATCTTTGCGGCCAAGGGCGTGGAAATGCGCTGCTGCCCCGAAAGCCGGGCGATGCTCGCGACCGTGCCGGGTGCGAACCTCAAGGAGGCGACCGAGGCCGACTGGTCCGAGGAGTACCTGGCTCCTGTCATCAGCATCAAGCTGGTCGAGGGTGTGGACGAGGCCATCGCCCACATCAACCGCTACAGCAGCCACCACACCGACGCCATCCTCACCACCGACCACCGGCATGCGCAGCGGTTTTTGCGTGAGGTTGATTCGGCAAGCGTCATGGTGAATGCGAGCACCCGCTTCGCAGATGGGTTCGAGTTCGGCCTGGGCGCTGAAATCGGCATTTCGACCGACAAGTTCCACGCGCGCGGGCCGGTCGGTGTCGAGGGCCTGACCTCGCTGAAGTACGTGGTGCTGGGCGAGGGCGAGGTGCGGGGCTGATCGGGGGGGGCGAGCCGCCGTCGCCTTGAAAGGGTGTCACACGGCCCCATTACACTGACTACCCCCACCCGTTGCCGCCCAAGGCCCTCTCCTATGGTCCCCCACCTCGTCACTGCCCTGACCGGCCCCATCAACGAGCTTGAGCAGCGCATCCTCGAGTCCACACCGGTGATCGAGCGGTGGTTCCGGCTGGAGTGGATGGAACACACGCCGCCGTTCTACAGCTCGGTGGACGTGCGCAACGCCGGCTTCAAGCTCGCTCCTGTGGACACCAACCTCTTTCCCGGCGGCTGGAACCACCTCACCCCCGAGATGATTCCGCTGGCGGTGCAGGCGGCCATGGCCGCGATCGAAAAGATCTGCCCGGAGGCGAAAAACCTGCTGCTGATTCCCGAGAACTCCCGCGACTCCTTCTACCTGAGCAACCTGGCCCAGCTGCAGCGCATCTTCTACATGGCCGGTCTCAATGTGCGGCTGGGCTCCATGTCCAACGACATCAAGGTGCCCACCACGATCGAATTGCCCGGCGGCGAGAAGGTGGTGCTGGAGCCTTTGATCCGCACCAAGCGGCGCCTGGGCCTGAAGAATTTCGACCCTTGCACCATCCTGCTCAACAACGACCTGAGCGCCGGCGTGCCCGGCATCGTGGAAGACCTGCACGAACAGTACCTGCTGCCGCCGTTGCACGGAGGCTGGCCGACGCGGCGCAAGAGCCACCACTTCAAGGCCTACGAGGAGGTGTCCAAGCGCTTCGGCAAGCTGCTGGGCATGGACCACTGGCTGATCAACCCGATGTTCAACCAGTGTGGCGAGGTCGACTTCAACACCGACGCGGGGCTCGAGTGCCTGCGCAGCAACACCGACGCCTTGCTGGGCAAGATCCGCCGCAAGTACAAGGAATACGGCATCAACGAGAAGCCGTTTGTGGTCGTGAAAGCCGACAACGGCACCGGCGGCATGGGCATCCTCACGGTGCGGGACGCCCGCGAGATCGACAACCTCCCGGACAAGACCCGGGCCCACATGGCCGTGACGCAGGCCGGGCAGGCGGTGCACGAGGTGATCATCCAGGAAGGGGTGCTGACCAACGAGCGCATCAACAGCGCCGTGGCCGAACCGGTGGTCTACATGATGGACCGCTATGTGGTCGGCGGCTTCTACCGCGTGCATGCCGACCGCGGTGTGGACGAAAACCTCAACGCCCCCGGCTCCAGCTACGTGCCGCTGGCTTTCGAGCAGAGCGCCCAGCTGCCGCAGCCCGGTGTGAAGCCGGGTGCCAGCGTGCCCAACCGCTTCTACATGTACGGGGTGATCGGCCGTCTGGCCATGCTCGCGGCCAGTTACGAGCTGGAAGCGACCGACCCCGACGCCGAGGTCTACGAATGAGTTGCTGCGGCGCAACATAAACCCAGAAGCCGCGTTTTGGGGCGCCCAGCCCACCGACACGCCGGCCGGCACAGGCGCAGAATCGCGATCCCCGGACAACGAACCCAGGCCCAAAAGGCCGGGTTTTTTCGTGTCAGCTTCCAAATCGTCTCTTGCCGCGCTCACCCTGGGCGCCATCGGCGTGGTCTATGGCGACATCGGCACCAGCGTGCTGTACGCCGTCAAGGAGGTCTTCGGATCCGGCCACGTCGAGTTCACCCACGCCAATGTCTACGGCGTCCTGTCCATCCTGTTCTGGACGCTCACCGTCATCGTCTCGCTGAAGTACGTGCTGCTGGTGCTGCGGGCGGACAACGGCGGTGAGGGCGGCCTGATCGCGATGCTGGCGCTGGCCTCCACCGCGGTGAAAGACCGGCCCGGGCTGCGCCAGGCCCTGCTGGCCATCGGCATCTTCGGCACGGCGCTCTTCTATGGCGACGGCGTCATCACGCCGGCCATCTCGGTGCTCTCGGCGGTCGAGGGCCTGGAGGTGATCTCGCCGGCCTTTCGCCAGTACGTGGTGCCGATCACGCTGGTGGTGCTGTTCGCGCTGTTCGCGGTGCAAAAACGCGGCACCGGCGGCATCGGCCGGTTTTTCGGCCCGATCACGGTGGTGTGGTTCATCACCATCGCGGTGCTCGGCGTGGTGCAGATCGTGGACCACCCGGAGATCCTGGCCGCGCTCAGTCCGCACCATGCGCTGCGCTTCATGTGGCAGCAGCCCGGCACCACCTTCATCATCCTGGGCGCGGTGGTGCTCTGCGTCACCGGTGCCGAAGCGCTCTATGCCGACCTCGGCCACTTCGGCAAGAAGCCGATCCGGCTGGCCTGGTTCCTGGTGGTCATGCCCTGCCTCACGCTGAACTACTTCGGCCAGGGCGCCCTGTTGCTGGCCCGGCCGCAAGCCGTGGTCAACCCCTTCTTCAACATGGCGCCCGACTGGCTGCTGCTGCCCCTGGTGCTGCTGGCCACCATGGCCACGGTGATCGCCTCGCAGGCGCTCATCACCGGGGCCTTCAGCGTGACCAAGCAGGCCATGCAGCTGGGCTATCTGCCGCGGCTGCAGGTGCAGCACACCAGCGAGCACGACACCGGCCAGATCTACATGCCCTTCGTCAACTGGGCGCTGTTCGCTGCGATCGTGCTGGCGGTGGTGATGTTCCGGTCGTCGACCAACCTGGCTGCGGCCTACGGCATCGCGGTCACGCTGGACATGTTGATCACCACCGTGCTCACCTTCTACGTGATCCGCTACAGCTGGAAGTACCCGCTGTGGCTGTGTCTGGCGGCCACCGGCTTTTTCTTCGTGGTGGATCTCGCGTTCTTCACCTCCAACCTGCTCAAGCTGTTCGCCGGCGGCTGGTTCCCGCTGCTCATCGGCGGCGTGGTGTTCACGCTCATGATGACCTGGAAGCGCGGCCGCAGCCTCATGGCCCAGGCCCAGCAAGCCGATGCACTGGACCTGCCGAGTTTTCTGGAAGCCGTTTTCGTGAGCCCGCCGGTGCGGGTCGCCGGCACCGCCGTGTTCCTCACCGCCGAGCCGGGCACCGTGCCCAACGCCATGCTGCACAACCTCAAGCACAACAAGGTGCTGCACGAGCAGAACCTGTTCGTGACCGTGCGCAGCCACGAAGTGCCCTGGATCGCCGCCGGCCAGCGCCTGCAGATGCAGGCGCTGGCGCACGACTGCTGGGCCGTGACGCTGAACTACGGCTTCAAGGACGAGCCCGACGTGCCCAAGGCCTTGCAGCTCATGCGGGGACACGGCTGTGAACTCGAACCCATGACCACCAGCTACTTCTTGTCCCGCGATGTCGTCACACCCACGCTGGGCGGCGGCATGGCGCCATGGCGCGAAAAGCTGTTCGCCCAGATGCACCACAACGCCAGCGCGGCCGCGCAGTTCCTGCACCTGCCGAACAACGCGGTCATCGAGCTGGGCTCGAAAATCGAAATCTAGACAGACCGGCCTGCGCGCTGCGCCGCTTGGGCGGGTGGCTACCCCCACGCCCACCCTCCGTTCTGGCTGAGCCTGTCGAAGCCCTCGCCAACACCCCGGCATGCCCCTCGACAGGTTCAGGGCGAACGGGAGGGGGTTGTCGTTCCGAGCGGCATGGACAATCGCTCCATGGCCTTTCTCCGTGATGTGAAACTCTCTGCAGCCACCGCCGGCTTCGTCGCGGTGCTGGTGGGCTTCACCAGTTCGGTGGCCATCGTGTTCCAGGCGGCGCAGGCGTTTGGCGCCACGCCGGCGCAGATCACCTCGTGGATGTGGGCGCTCGGGCTGGGCATGGGTCTGGCCTCGGCCATTCCCTCGCTCATCCTCAAGCAGCCCGTCATGGTCGCCTGGAGCACACCGGGTGCGGCGGTGCTGGCCACGGCGGGCATCGCCGGGGGCTTCTCCATGGCCGAAGCCATCGGCGCCTTCATGGTCTGCGGCGCACTCATCACGCTGGTGGGCGTCACCGGCTGGTTCGAGCGCGTGATGAACCGGATCCCGATGGCGATGGCCGCCGCCTTGCTGGCCGGCGTGCTGGCGCGCTTTGGCCTGCAGGCCTTTGCTGCTGCGCAAACCGCACTGGTGCTGGTGGTGCTGATGCTGCTGGCCTACCTGCTCGGGCGGCGACTGGCGCCGCGCTATGCGGTGGTGATCACGCTGGTGGTGTCCGTGGCCTTCGTGGTGCTGCGCGGCCAGTTCAACGCCGGTTCGCTCACGCTGGCGCTGGCCATGCCGGTCTTCACCGCGCCGGTGTTCACGCTGGCCGCCCTCACCAGCCTGGCGCTGCCCTTGTTCGTGGTCACCATGGCCTCGCAGAACCTGCCGGGTGTGGCGGCCATCCGCGCAGCGGGCTACAGCATGCCGATCTCGAAAATCATCACGCTCACCGGCGTGGTCACGCTGCTGCTCGCGCCCTTCGGCGCGTTCGCGCTCAACCTCAGTGCCATCACGGCGGCCATCTGCATGGGAGAAGAAGCCCACCCCGACCCGAAGAAGCGATACACCGCCGCCGTCACCTGCGGCGCCATCTATGTGCTCATCGGCCTGTTCGGTGCGGCCGTCACCGGGCTGTTGATCGCGTTCCCGCGCGAGCTGGTGCTGGCCATCGCCGGCATCGCCTTGCTGGGCAGCATCGGTGGCGGCCTGAATGTGGCTCTGAAGGACGACACCCACCGCGAAGCCGCGCTGATCACGTTTCTGGTCACGCTCAGTGGTGTGGTGATTGCCGGCATCGGTTCGGCCTTCTGGGGCGTGGTGGCCGGCGCCCTGGCGCTGTTTGTGCAACAGTACGGCCTTCGTCAGAAAAGCAAGCCATGAACATCCTCGTTGTCGCCGACCCGCTGGTCACCTTCAAGACCTACAAAGACACCACCTTCGCCATGATGCGCGAGCTGCAGAAACGTGGCCACAGCCTGGCCGCCTGCGAGCCGCAGCATCTGCAATGGCAGACCGGCCAGCCCGTGAGCGCGCTGGTGCGCCGCATCGAGCTCACCGGCGCTGCCGATGACTGGTACCGCGTGCTGCACCAGGGCCGCGAGGCTTTGCACACGTTCGACGCGGTGCTCATGCGCAAGGACCCACCGTTCGACAGCGAGTTCTTTTATGCCACGCACCTGCTGGAGCAGGCCGAGCGCGAGGGCGCCAGGGTGTTCAACAGCCCGCGGGCGCTGCGCGACCACCCGGAAAAGCTCGCGCTCATGGAGTTCGCCCGGTTCGCGCCGCCGACCCTGGTCACGCGCTCGCCCGAAGCGATCCGCCACTTCCACGCCGAACACAAGGACATCATCCTCAAGCCGCTGGACGGCATGGGGGGCATGGGCATCTTTCGCGTCGGTCCCGACGGCATGAACCTGGGCTCCATCACCGAAACGCTCAACCAGGGCGGCGCCACCAGCGTGATGGTGCAGGCCTACCTGCCAGCCATCGTGGAAGGCGACAAACGCCTGCTGCTCATCGGCGGCAAGGTCGCACCCTTCGTGCTCGCGCGCATTCCTCAAGGCACCGAGCTGCGCGGCAATCTCGCGGTCGGTGGCAAGGGCGTGGCCCAGCCGCTGAGCGATACCGACCGCGCGATCGCCGAAGTGGTCGCGCCCATCCTCGCTGCGCGCGGCCTGCTGCTGGTGGGGCTGGACATGATCGGCGACAAGGTGACCGAGATCAACGTGACCAGCCCGACCTGTTTCCAGGAAATCCTGCAGCAGACCGGCTTCGATGTGCCGGCGATGTTCGTCGATGCGCTGGAAGCGGCGATGGCATGAGCGAAGAAGACGAGGAAGCCGCAGCGCCGGGCCGCCCCAGGCAAGGCGAGCCCCCTCTGGGGGCAGCGACCCGCGAAGCGGCGCAGCGTGGGGGCTCTGATGGTCAGCCTCGCAACCCGCTGCACGGCCTGACGCTGGAGGCCATCGTCACCGCGCTGGCCGACCACTACGGCTGGGAAGAACTCGGCCGGCGCATTCCGGTGCGCTGTTTCAACCTGGACCCCAGCGTGGGTTCGAGCCTGCGGTTTCTGCGCAAGACACCGTGGGCCCGCGAAAAGGTCGAGGGGCTGTACCTCTTCATGCTGCGCGAAGAGCGCCGCGCCGGCCGGGGCTGAAGGGCACTGCGGCCGGCGGTGCTCAGTGCACCGTGGCCCTGGAAAACACGTTGAGCACCACCACGCCGGCAATGATCAGGCCCATGCCGAGCAGGCCAGCGGCGTCGATGCGCTGCCCGTAGAGCAGCCAGGCCACGGCGGTGATCAGCACGATGCCCAGGCCCGACCAGACCGCGTAGGCAACACCCACCGGCACGCTTTTGAGCACCACCGACAGGCAGTAGAACGCCACGCCATAGCCCACCACGACGATCAGTGACGGCACGAGTCGCGTGAAGCCCTCGCTCGCCTTCAAGGCGGTGGTGCCGATCACCTCGGCCACGATGGCCAGTCCCAGCATCATCCAGGCGTTCAATCGGTGGTCTCCCCTGGGGTTCAAAGTTGTCTGAAGAAGGCAGACTCTGCCACAGCAAGGCATCGGTTGTCTGTCCGCTGCCAACGCCTGAGTGGGCAGAATGCCCGGACGCGCCCTCGGTGGGCAGGAGGAAACCGATGCGGATACGGAAGTTTTTCGGCCTGGCGGTGCTGGCACTGCTGGGCCTGGCGGGTGTCTGGGTGGCGACGAACTGGGCGCCCGATCGCCCGGTGGCGTCGCTCAAGGCCCGCTGGGCTCCCGCGCCCTCGCAGTTCGTTCCGATCGCGGGCATGGACGTGCACCTTCGCGATGAGGGTCCGCGTGACGACCCGCTGCCCATCGTGCTGGTGCACGGCACCTCCGCCAGCCTGCACACCTGGGACGGCTGGGTCGAGGCCCTCGCAGGGCAGCATCGCGTGATCCGCGTCGACCTGCCTGGGTTCGGACTCACCGGGCCATCACCCGACGGAGACTACAGCCTGCCCGCTTATGCGCGCTTCATCGTGCAGGTGATGGACCAACTGGGCGTGCAGCAGGCCGTGCTGGCAGGCAACTCCCTGGGTGGGGCGGTGGCCTGGAAAACCGCCGTGGACCACCCGGCCCGCGTCGGCAAGCTGGTGCTGGTGGATGCGGCCGGCTACCCGATGGCGGCGCAGTCCATTCCCCTGGGTTTTCGGCTGGCGAGCATGCCGGCACTCGCGCCCCTGCTGCGCAACGTGCTGCCCCGGGGGCTGGTCGCATCGAGCGTGCGCAATGTGTATGCCGACCCCGACAAGGTCACGCCGGCGCTGATCGACCGCTACCTTGAACTGAGCTTGCGTGAAGGCAACCGCGAGGCGCTGCGCGCCCGTCTGCAGGCCGGCAACGAAGCGTTCACCGCGCAGATCGCGCAAATCAGGCAACCCACGCTGGTGCTGTGGGGCGCGCAAGACCGTCTGATCCCGCCGTCGCAGGCGCAGCACTTTGCCCGCGACATCCAGGGCAGCCAGGTGCAGGTGTTCGAAGGCCTGGGCCATGTTCCCCACGAGGAGGACCCCGCTCGCACCGTGGCGGCGGTGCAGGCGTTTCTCGGGCAGTGAAAGGGCGGCCCATGCCGCCTGTGAACAGTCGCCCGGACCGGGGACCGCGCACCCGTTCCCCGCCTTCAGATGGCACCAGGCATGAACGTCACGCCGCGCGCTGCGTCACAACTTTTCCGTCTCGCCCGACTTCGGTTGCCACTTCATCAGCCGTTTCTCGATCTTGCCCACCATCGCATCGAGCGTCAGCGCAAAACCGGTGAGCACCACGATGCCGGCCATGACGGTGTTGATGTCGAAGCTGCCCTCGGCCTGCAGAATCAGGTAGCCCACACCCTGGCTCGAACCGAGGTACTCGCCCACCACCGCACCCACGAAGGCCAGGCCCACCGAGGTGTGCAGCGAGCTGAACACCCAGCTGGTGGCGCTGGGCAGGTACACATGGCGCAGCAGCTGCTTCTGGCTCGCGCCCAGCATGCGCGCGTTGGCGAGGATGACCGGGCTCACTTCCTTCACGCCCTGGTAGACGTTGAAGAACACGATGAAGAACACCAGCGTGACACCCAGCGCCACCTTGCTCGCGATGCCCAGCCCGAACCACACCGCGAAGATGGGCGCCAGGATGATGCGCGGCATCGAGTTCATGGCCTTGATGTAGGGCTCCAGGATGGCCGAGGCCATGGGCGAGAGTGCCAGCCACAGGCCGCCGCCCAGACCACCGAGCGCGCCAATGGCAAAGGCCAGCACGGTTTCGGTGAGGGTGACGCCCAGGTGCCTGTAGATGTCGGCGTCGGTGACGAACCAGACCCAGATGCGCTCGGCCACGCGCAGCGGTTCACCGAAGAAGAAAGAGGCCTGGCGATCGTTCTCGAACATGAAGTTCGGCAACAGGCCGGGCGTGGTCATGGCGTACCAGAACACAATGAGCGCCACCAGCAGACCGACCTGCCACACGCGCAAGTTCCCGGGACGCGGTTTGATGAAATTCCACATGGCTCAGGCCACCTTGAGTTGTTGCTGGTAGCCCTTGAGCACCTCTTCGCGCATCACGGCCCAGATGGCCGCGTGCAGTTCGATGAAGCGGGCCGTGGTCTTGATTTCGGCCACATCGCGGGGGCGGGGAATGTCGATCACGAACTCACCGATGGGGTGGCTGGCCGGGCCGGCGCTGAGCACCACGACCCGGTCACTCATCGCGATGGCCTCGTCCAGGTCGTGCGTGATGAACAAGACGGCCTTGCGGCCGTTGCCCCCTTGCGCTTCGCGCTGTCCCCCCGAGGGGGAGTGCACCGGGCTTGGGGCGGCCCGGCGCCCGCTGCCGGCGGCCCAGAGGTCCAGCACCTCGTTCTCCATCAGTTGCCGTGTCTGGATGTCGAGCGCGGAGAACGGTTCGTCCATCAGGATGATGTCGGGGTCGAGAACCAGCGTCTGCGCGAGGCTCGCGCGCTTGCGCATGCCGCCGCTCATCTGGTGCGGGTAGCGATCGCCGAAGCCGCCCAGGCCCACGCGGCGCAGCCAGTCTTCGGCCTGCGCGCGGGCGTCCGCCTCGGACGCGCCACGGAACGACAGGCCCGCCATCACATTGCCCAGCGCCGTGCGCCAGGGCATCAGGCTTTCGGTCTGGAACATGTAGCCCGCTCGCGTGTTGATGCCGGTCAGCGGCTGGCCGAACACGCTCACCGTGCCGGTGCTCGGGGAAAGCAGGCCCGCTGCGACGTTGAGCAGTGTGCTCTTGCCGCAGCCGGTCGGCCCCACCACGCTGACGAATTCACCAGCGCCCACGGTCAGTGTCACATCGCGCACGGCGGTGTAGCGCTGACCGGGGTCGTCCTTGCTGATGAACGTGCAGGAGACATCCTGCAGATCGATCGCTGGACTGGTCACTTCAACCTTTCGGGTATTTGGCGTTCGCTTTCTGGACGAAGGCGTTGGTGTAGACCGCGTTCAGGTCGAGCCTGGCCGCAGCCAGCTTCTCGTCCACGCTGGCCAGCGCGCGGAAGGCCGTGTCCGCGCCCTTGACCGGAAAGCTGCCGTCGGGCGAGAGCGCGCCCTTGGCAGCCATGAAGGCGTCGATGTAGACCGCGCGATCACCCAGCAGAAAACCCTCGGGCACCGTCTTGATGATGTCGGCCGCGCCAGCGCTCTGAATCCATTTGTTCGCGCGCACCATGGCGTTGGTCAGGGCTTGCACGGTGTTGGGGTTTTTGTCCAGGAAGGGTTGGGGCGCGTACAGGCAGCCCGCCGGCATGGGGCCACCGAACACCTTTTCCGACTCGGCGACGATGCGCGTGTCCGAGATGATCTTCATGTCGCCCGAGCGCTGCAACAGCGTGACCACGGGGTCGAGGTTGCTCATCGCGTCGATCTGACCCGAGCGCATGGCCGCCACCGCACCATTGCCCGCGCCAACGCCGACGATGCTCACGTCGCCGGGCTTGAGACCCGCCTTGGCCAGCACGAAATTGACCATCACGTTGGTCGAACTGCCCGGCGCGGTCACGCCGATCTTCTTGCCCTTGAGGTCGGCGATCGTTTTGTAGCCGGCCATGGTCTTGGGGTTGATGCCCAGCACGATCTGCGGCGCCAGGCCCTGCAGCACGAAGGCGCGCATCGGCTGGCCCTTGAACTGCATGTTGACCGTGTGCTCGAAGGCGCCCGAGACGACGTCGGCACTGCCACCCACCACCGCGGCCAGTGCGCGCGAGCCGCCGGCGAAGTCGGCGATGGTCACATCCAGCCCCTCGTCCTTGAAGTAACCGAGCTGCTCGGCGATGGTCAGCGGCAGGTAGTACAGCAGGTTCTTGCCGCCCACCGCGATCGTGACCTTGGGCTTTTCGATCGACTGGGCGACCGCGAACGGGGGCAGCACAGCCGCGACGATGCCGCCGGCCACGAGGTGTCTTCTTTGCATGGGTTTGTCTCCTTCATTGAGGGGGTGAACAACGGGCTGCGCAAGGTGCCCGTGCCGGTGCATGTTAGCCCGGGGGAGTACCCGGCGCCATCCGTGGAATCACGGCAGTGGCAGGCCGTCCACGAACACCTTGAGCTCGTCGGGGGCGAAGGATGTCCACTGCTCGTTGCTGGTCAGCGGCGTGGTCACCACCACCGCGGCGCGGTCGCCGGGCTGGTTGAGGTCGGCGAAGTTCACCGTCCAGTCCTGGTCCATCAGCGTGGCCTGGGCGAACGGATGCTGGCGCACCAGCCAGTGCAGCCGGGTGCTGCAGTGCGCCCACAGCGCCTCGCCGTTGGAGAGCAGGAAGTTGAAGCTGCCGAAGCGTCGCACCCCGGGCAACAGTTCGCGCAGCGTGAGGGTGAGCTCTTCCACGCTGGGCAGGCCCGCGTGCGATTTGGCGAGCTCCTGCATCAGCCAGCAGAACGCGCGCTCGCTGTCGGTGGTGCCCACCGGACGGAAGTGGCTGTGCAGGTTCGGAAAGTAGTCCTTGAGGTCGCCGTTGTGTGCGAACACCCATTGCCGGCCCCAGAGCTCGCGCACAAACGGATGGGCGTTCTCCAGCGACACCTCGCCGATGGTGGCCTTGCGCACGTGGGCAATGATGTTGCGGCTCTTGAGCGGGTAGCCCTGCAGGAAGCTCGCCATGGGCGACTGCGCCGCACTTGCATGGTCGACGAACAGGCGCAGGCCCTTGCCTTCAAAGAACGCGATGCCCCAGCCGTCGGCGTGGTGGTCGGTGTTGCCACCGCGCTGGCAGAAGCCGGTGAAACTGAAAGACGCGTCGGTGGGGGTGGCGCAGTTGAGGCCGAGAAGCTGACACATCGAGGTATTTTGCCCCCACGCTCCGCCGCTGCGCGGGTCGCTGCCCCCCGGGGGGGCTGATTCGCCTTGGGGCGGCCCGGCGGCGAATCGTGTTTTGCTGATGGGCGTCTCAGCGCTCGCGCAGCTTGAGCGCCGCCACCACAGCCACTGCACAGATCGCCGCCAGCATCAGAAACGTTTCGTCAAACGCCGCCATGCGGGCCGGGCTGGTGGTGCCGGTGTCGAGCAGGGCGCCGTGCGCGGCCACGCGCCACTCCAGCACGATGCCGCACAGGCTCACGCCGGCCGCGCCGCCGAGCATGCGCAGGAAGTTGATGACGCTGGCGCCTTGCGGTATGTGGCTGCGATCGAGTCCGCGCATGGCGCCGATGTTGAGCGAAGGCAGGATGAAGCCCAGGCCGATGCGGCCCAGGATGGCCCAGGTGATCAGCAGGGGAATGATCTGCGCCGGGCGGCTCAGGTCGATGGTGACCATGAGTGCGAACGAGGCGGCCAGCAGCACCAGGCCGATGCTCACCAGCCGGTGCGTGGGCTGCCGGTCGGCCAGCCGCCCGACCACGGCGATGCTCACCGCCAGCACCAGGCCGGCCGGCAGCAGGATGGTGCCCACGGACGACGCCGACAGGCCCAGGCCCATCTGCATGTAGACCGGCAGCAGGTAGGTGGAGCCGAACAGCGCAATGCCGTAGATGAAGGCCACGATGCTGCCCATGGCGAAGCGCCGGTCCTTGAACAAGGAGAGGTTCATCAGCGGGTCCACGCCCTGCCCGGGGTGGCGCAGGCGGCGCTTGAGCGTGCGCCGCTGCAGCACCACAAAGGCCACCAGCAGCAGCGCCGCCCCACCGAGCAGCAGGCCCGCGCCCAGCACGGTGCCGCCCTGCAGCTGCACCAGCCCGTTGAGCAGGCACAGCGTTCCTGCCGCGGCCAGCAAGAGCCCGCGCCAGTCCAGGCCGGCGCCCTGGCGGTTGGCCGCGAGACCACCGGGTGAGGTCGTGGGCACATAGCGCCGTGCCAGCCACAGCGAGGCCAGGCAGAACGGCACCACCATGAAGAAGATCGAGCGCCAGCCGAAACCGTCCACCAGCAGGCCGCCGATGCTCGGGCCCAGCGCCGGCGCGAGCACCACGCCCATGCCGAAGATGCCGCTGGCGCGTCCCTGCTCGTGCGGCTCGAAGGCGCGCAGGATGATGATGGCCGGGATCGGCTGCACCACCCCGGCGGCCAGGCCCTCGGCCACGCGAGCAGCGAGCACGAGCGCGAACGAGTCGGCAAGACCACCGGCCACGCCGCCCACCAGCAACAGCCACATGCAGCCCGCGTAGGTGCTGCGGTAGCCGTAGCGCGCGAGCAGCCAGGGCGTGGTCAGCATCGAGACCGTCATCGCCGCCATGAAACCCGAGGTGGCCCACTGGGCGCGCTCCTGGCCGAGCACGAAATGCTGGCTCAGGTCGGGAATGGCCACGTTGATGATGGTGGACGACATGATCGAGGCCATGGTGCCCACCATGACCGAGAGCAACAGCAGCCAGCGGTAGCGTTCGCCGTAACGCGCGCGCAGCGCCGGCAGTGTGTGGTCGTCCGGCTCAGCCATGCGGGCCCGCTGCGGCGGCCGCACAGCGTGCGCAGATGCAGGCCAGGCCGGCGGACGCGGCGGGCACGCTGCCCAGCAGTTCGGCGCTGAAGGTGGCGCCCACACACCAGCAGGGGCCCTGCGGCTGGCCGGTCTCGCGCTCGATCTCCATCGCGCAGCGGTTGGGCTCGCCGCACAGCGGGCAGCGCGAGGGGTCGGTCTCGGGGGTGGAGGCGGTCATGGGCGTTGGGGGTACTGGCGCGCCGCAAGGGCGGTGGCTGAAGGCTATGGTAGTTTCAATGCCTTCCCGTTCGTCATGGTGTCTGCCATGGTCCCGGCAGTCCGGCGCGAGGGCGCCGATCGCACCACTTCCCCATGCCCAAGTCCGCGCTTTTCCGCCGCACCGCCCTCCTGATGGCGCTGCTCCTGCCCGCCTGGGCTGCTGTGGCCGCCGGCCCTGCCGGCCCCGGCGTGCCCGACACCATGGCCCAGCGCATGCTGGCCTGCACCGTCTGCCACGGCGAGCAGGGTCGTGCCACCCGCTCGGGCTACTTTCCGCGCATCGCGGGCAAACCCGCCGGTTACCTCTACAACCAGCTGGTGCACTTTCGCGCCGGGCGCCGTCACAACGAGGGCATGTCGTCGTTGCTGGATTCGCTCAGCGACGATTACCTGCGCGAGATCGCGGCGCACTTTGCCAGCCTGGACCTGCCGTATCCGGCGCCGCCGGCCAGTGACGCGCCAGCGACCGTTCTCCAGCGCGGCGAGACCCTGGCCTTGCGCGGCGACCCTGCGCGCGATCTGCCCGCCTGCGTGACCTGCCATGGCCAGGCGCTGACCGGCGTCAACCCGGCGATCCCGGGCCTGCTCGGCCTGCCGCGCGACTACCTCATTGCCCAGCTGGGGGGCTGGCAGACCGGGTTGCGCCGTGCCAGTGCGCCCGACTGCATGGCCCACGTGGCCCGGCGCCTGAGTGGTGGCGACGTGAGCGCGGTGGCGGGCTGGCTGGCCGTGCAGCCCCTGCCGGTGAACACCCGCCCCGCGCCAGCCACCGCCGTGCCGCTGCCGCTGCGCTGCGGCAGCGAGGGTTGAGCATGGCCCGTCGCCTCACTCCCCTGCGCCTGAGCCTGCTGGTGTTGCTGGCCGGCCTGGGCGCGCTGGCGCTGGTGGTGCTGCTGCAACTGCGCGGCGCACCGCTCGAAGGCGCGGGTGTCCCGCTGGCCATCACCCCGGGGCTGGTGGAGCGCGGGGCCTACCTGGCCCGTGCCGGCAACTGCATGGCCTGCCACACCGACCGTGGCGGTGCGGCGTATGCGGGCGGACGCGCCGTGCCCACCCCGTTCGGTGCGGTGCTCTCGACCAACCTCACGCCGCACAAAGCCACCGGCATCGGGCAATGGAGCGCGGCCGATTTCTGGCGCGCCATGCACCACGGGCAGTCGAAAGACGGCCGGCTGCTCTACCCCGCCTTTCCCTACACCAGCACCACGCTCGTCACGCGCGAGGACAGCGACGCGCTGTACGCCTTCCTGCAGAGCCAGCCGGCGGTGGAGCAGCCCAACCGGCCACACGGGCTGCGGTTTCCCTACAACACGCCAGTCGCGCTGGCGGTGTGGCGTGCGCTGTATTTCGAGCCGGCCTCCTTCGAGCCGGCGCCCGAACAAAGCGCCGAGTGGAACCGGGGTGCCTACCTCACGCGGGGTCTGGCGCATTGCGCCGCCTGCCACGCCGAGCGCGACCCGCTGGGCGGCAGCAGCCCGGCGCAGGCCTTTCGCGGTGGCCTGATGCCCGCGCAGGACTGGGTCGCACCCTCGCTGCGGTCGGCCCGCGAAGGCGGCGTGGCCCACTGGGACACGTCGCAGGTGGTCGCCCTGCTCAAGGCCGGCGTGGCCGACGGCGCGTCGGTGATGGGGCCGATGGCCGAGGTGGTGCTGCACGGTACCCAGCACCTGAGCGATGCCGACCTGCGTGCCATGGCGGTGTTTCTCCAGGCGCTGCCGCCGCACGAGACGCCGCCGGCGACGGTGGAGGCGGCCGACCCGCAGCAGATCGTGCGCGGCGAGCAGCTGTATGCCCAGCAGTGCGCGCAATGCCACGGCGACAGCGGCGAAGGCAGCGCCGGTGTCTACCCGCGGCTGGCCGGCAACCGCGCCGTCACGCAGGACACGCCCCACAACGTCGTGCAGGCGATCCTCGGCGGTGGTTTCGCACCCGCCACCGCGGCCCACCCGCGGCCCTATGGCATGCCGCCCTACCGCACGCTGCTCAACGACGAGGAGGTGGCTGCGGTGGCCACCTACCTGCGCCAGTCCTGGGGCAACCGCGCGGGCGCCGTGTCCGGTCTGGCGGTGCAGCGCATGCGTTGAGGCCGTGGTCCTTGACCAGGATCATTGGCGGGCGGCCTCGCCGCCGCTACAGTGGGCGGGCCTGCCGCACCCGCGGCGGGCGACGCCACCCACCGACATGCCATCACCCCGCCCGTTCCTGCCGCGCCGTGTCACCGCCCTGTTGCTCGGTGCCGCGCTGGGCCTGCTGGGCGGCTGCACTTCGCTGTTGCCCACCTCCCGAACCGACGTCACGTCGGGCTGGACCAGCTACGACGATGCCGAGCGCGCGCTGGACACGCTCAAGCCCTTCGAGGCCCGCCGCGACGAGGTGCACCGCCAGGGCCTCGATCCGCGCCGGGGTCCCGGCATCACGGTGCTGCATTTCGCCGATGTGCTGCAGCGTTTCACGGCGGTGGTGCAGAGCCGTCCGGACCATGTGGATGCCGGCGTGAACGCCTGCCTGCAGGCGGGCCAGCGCTGCAGCGGCTACGCCATCTCGGTGAAAAAACTGGCGCGCCAGCGGGTCGGCAACTTCTGGGTCGATTCGCTCGACTTCCGCCGCGAAACCGTCACCACCGGCTGGAGCGTCGAGGTGCTGCTGGTGTTCGTCGACGACACCCTGGTCTACAAGCTCATGGGTGGCCAGCCCACCATCCGCGAGGTCGACGTTCAGCGCAAGCCCCTGGGGCCGTTGCAGGGTTGGGGCCAGCAGCTCGCACGCTGACCCGCTGCGCCCGGGTGGGCTTTGGGGCCGGGCCCTGCAGGCCTCGGGGGCAGCCCCTAGACTGCGGCGATGACTCCTCGCCACTGGACCGTTCTGCCCGTGCTGGCCACCGTCGCCGCGGTGGCCATGCTGTTCGCCACCGGCTGCGCCGCCTGGCGCATCGGCCAGGCGGCCGAACTGGCACGCCAGAGCACGCCTTACCGGCAAAGCCCGGTGAACGCGACCCTGAGCCTGCTGATCGTGGGCGACAGCACCGGCGTGGGCACCGGGGCGAGCTCCCCCGAGGCCAGTCTGGCGGGTCTGCTGGGTCGCGCCTATCCGCGCCTGCGCATCGACAACCGTGCGCGCGACGGCGCGACCTTTGCCGACGTCGTGCGCCAGTTCGAGGGCGCGCAGCGCCACGACCTGGTGCTGGTGCAGGCGGGCGGCAACGATGTGATCCGCCTGCGCAGCGACGAAGACGTGCGCGCCGACATTCACCGTGTCACCGAGCTGGCGCGCGAGAGATCCGACCGCGTGGTGCTCATGCCTGCAGGCAATGTCGGCAATGCGCCGTTTTTCTTCGCGCCGGCCTCGCAGTTCATGACGAGCCGCTCGCGCCGCCTGCACGGCTTCGTGCGCGAGTCGGCCGAGCGCCATGGTGCCGTGGTGGTGAACCTCTTCAAGGAACGGTCCGAAGACCCGTTCGTGCAAACGCCGGGGCTGCACGCGGTGGACGGGCTGCACCCCAGCGACGCGGGCTACCGGCTGTGGCGCGACGAGTTGCTGGCCCAAAGCGGCTGGGCCGACGTCCTCGAGCAGGCCCGGGCGCGGTGAAGACGGAAAACCGACGGAGAAGCCGGCCCGCCGCGGCCCTGATCGGGGCTGCGCCCCGGGGTCAGACGCCCGCCACCACGCCGTCGCTGCGCGGGTCGGCCGCTCCCTCGATCACCCCGTTCGGGTGGCGCACCAGGGCGCCGGCGTGGCCCATGGTGTCGCTGAAGGCGGCGTCGAACACCTCCACCTCGTGGCCGGCGGCCTTGAGCGCGTCGATCAGTGCCGGCTCGAAGCGGCTCTCCAGTTTGAGCGAGGTGGTCACGCCGCCCCAGGTGCGCCCGAGCAGCCAGCGCGGCGCGGTCACGGCCTGCTGAAGGCCCTGACCAAAGCGGGCGTAGCGCGTGAAGACCGCCGCCTGCGTCTGTGGCTGACCCTCGCCGCCCATGGTGCCGTAGGGCATCACGCGGCCGTCGTCGAACAGGGCCAATGCCGGGTTGAGGGTGTGAAAGGGTCGGTGGCCCGGCTTGAGCACGTTGAGTGCCTTCGGATCGAGCGAAAAACTCGTGCCCCGGTTCTGCCAGACGATGCCGGTGTCCTGCAGCACCACGCCCGAGCCGAATTCCCAGTAGACGCTCTGGATGAAGCTCACCGCGCGGCCCTGCGCGTCGATGCAACCCATCCAGATGGTGTCGCCGGGCGCGGCCAGGTCGGGCCAGGGCAGCGCCTTGTCGCGGTCGATGTCGGCGGCCAGTTCGCTCAGCGCAGCGGGCTTCAGGAAGGACTTCGGGTCGGCCGGCAGGCGCTGCGGATCGGTCACCACGCGCTCGCGCACGCGAAAGGCGCGTTTGGTCGCTTCCACCAGGCCGTGCACGTGGGCGAAACCTTCACCCTCGGTCACGCCCAGGCGCTCGAACAGGCCCAGGATCATCAGCGCCGAGAGGCCCTGCGTGGGCGGCGGCAGGTTGTACACGGTGCTGTCGTTCAGGCGCACCGAGAGCGGCTCGACGAACTGCGCCTGGTAGGCCGCGAGGTCGCCGGTGCGCAGCGGGCTGCCCACCCGCTCCAGTTCGGCACCGATGCGGGCGGCCAGTTCTCCGCGGTAGAAATCGTCCAGCCCGCGTTCGGCCAGCTGTTCAAGCGTGCGGCCCAGCGTGGGCTGCTTGAGGATGTGGCCCACGGCCGGCGGCTGCCCGTCGACCAGGTGCGTCTGGGCGAAACCGGGCGCGTCTTTCAGGCCCTCGAACTTTTCGCGGGTGAGCGCGGCCTGGCTTTCGGTCACGGCAATGCCGTTGCGGGCATGGCGAATGCCGTCGGCCAGCAGGCGCGGCAAGGGCAGGGCGGGCCCCCACGCGGCGGCCACTTCGAGCGCCCTGGACCAGCCGCCGATGGTGCCGGCCACGGTGAGCGCAGCCTTGGGGCCGCGCGCGGGAATGGCCTCGTGCCCGGCGTAGAAGTCCAGGTCGGCCAGCGCGGCGGCCGGGCCACAGGCGCTGATGGCCACCGGCTCCTTGCCCGGTTCGTGGATGAGCCAGAAACCGTCGCCGCCGATGGCGTTCATGTGCGGGTAGACCACGGCAATGGCGGCGGCCGCGGCCACCATGGCCTCGACCGCATTGCCGCCATCGCGCAGCACATCGCGCCCGGCCTGCGCGGCCAGGTGGTGCGGCGCGACAAACATGCCGCCCAGGGCGGTGAGGGTGTGAATCATCCGGGGTCTCCTGTGTGTTGTGAGGTCAGGTCAGCAATCCGTAGAACATGCGCGCGGCCGTCAGTGTGAGAAACACCGCGAACACCTGTCGCAGCCGCCGGGCGTCGATCGAGTGTGCGAGTTTCGCACCCCAGCCGGTGGTGGCGAGCGTGGCCGGCACGATCAGTGCAAAACCCAGCAGGTTCACGTAGCCCACGCTCAAGGGGGGGCGCAGCGGCACGTCCAGCCCGTTGAGGACGAAGGCGATCGCGCCGGGAATGCTGATCACGGTGCCCAGCATGGCGCCGGTGCCCACAGCCGTGTGCATGGGCACACGCAAGGCATTGAGGATGGGCACGCTGAGCGTGCCGCCGCCAATGCCCATGAGCGTGGACACGCCTCCGATGCCGCTGCCGAGCAGGGTGCTGCCCAGGGGGCCCGGCAGGCCGTCGGCCAGCGCAAAGCCGTCGCGCTTGAACGCCATGTTCAGCGCGACCACCAGCGCCACACTGGCAAACACAGCGGTGAGCACCTGGCCGCTGAGGAAGCCGCTGGCGATCGAACCGGCGATCACGCCCACCACCACGCCGGGCATGAGCTTCTTCAACAGCGCCACATCCAGGCTGCCGCGTTTGCGGTGGGCCCGGCTGGACATGATGGAGGTGGGGATGATGGTCGCCAGCGACGTGCCCACGGTGACATGCATCCGCACCGACTCGTCGATGCCCAGCAGTGTGAACAGGTGGTAGAGCACCGGCACGATGACGATGCCGCCGCCCACGCCCAGCAGGCCGGCCAGCACGCCCGCCACCAGGCCGGTGGCGAGCAGGGCCAGCGCCAGCCCCAGCAGCCAGGCGGTGCTGTGATTCGTGAAGAGTTCCATGGCGCTTACCAGCCGATCGCCTTGGGCAACCACAGCGCGATCTGCGGGTACAGGAACAGCAGCACCAGTGCGATGAACTGCAGCCCGATGAAGGGCACCACGCCCTTGTAGATGTCCTTGATGTTCACCTCGGGCGGTGCCACGCCCTTCAGGTAGAACAGCGCCCAGCCAAAGGGCGGGGTGAGAAAGCTCGACTGCAGGTTCATGGTGATGAGCATGGCCAGCCAGACCGGGTCCACACCGAGGTTGATGAGGATGGGCAGGAACAGCGGCACCGCGATGTAGCTGATCTCGATCCACTCGACGAAGAAGCCGAGCACGAAAATGATGAGCATCATGAACCAGACCGCGGTGTTCACCCCGCCCGGCAGGGCTTCGAACATGCCGGCGATCAACTCCTCGCCCTGCAGGCCGCGGAACGACAGTGCGAACACCTGCGCGGTCATGAGGATGAACATCATGATGGCGGTGATCTTGCTGGTGTCCAGCGCGGTGGCCTTGAGCGTGGCCCAGCTGAAGCGGCCCGACAGCACCGTGATGATCACCGCGCCCACGGCGCCCATGCTGGCCGCTTCGGTGGGGGCGGCGATGCCGCCGACGATGGAGCCGAGCACCGCCACCACCAGCATGACCGGGGGCACGAGCACCTTGAAGAACCGCACCCAGAGCTGACGTCGCGAGACCGCGTCGCGCTCGGCCACCGGAATCGGCGGCATGGAGCCGGGTCGCAGCCAGCCCATGACGAGCAGGTAGGCGATGTACACGCCGGCGAGCAGCATGCCCGGACCCACGGCGGCCGCGAACAGCGTGCCCACCGAGAGCTGCATGATGTCGGACAGCAGGATCAGGATGAGGCTGGGCGGGATGATCTGGCCCAGCGTGCCCGATGCACAGATCACGCCGCAGGCCACGCTCTTGTCATAGCCGCGCCGGATCAGGGTGGGCAGGGTGAGCAGGCCCAGCGTGATGATGGTCGCGCCCACGATGCCGGTGGTGGCCCCCATCAGCACGCCGAACAGCACGATGCCCACGGCCATGCCGCCCTTCACATTGCCCGCGATGTGACCCATGACGTCGAGCAGGTCGTCGGCCAGGCGCGACTTCTCCAGCATCACGCCCATGAAGACAAACAGCGGAATGGCCATCCACTGGTAGCCGCTGACGATGCCGTAGAAACGCGCGGGCAGCAGGTTGAACAGCACCTCGCCGAAACCCAGCCAGCCGAACACGAAGCCGGTGACCGCCAGGCTGATGGCCACCGGGATGCCGATCATCAGCATGGCGAAGAAGCCCACCAGCATGAAGATGGCGTAAGTCGACATTTCAAACACGGGCCGACTCCCCGGTGGAGGACGGGGGTGCCAGGGGCGCGTCCAGCAGGCGCAGCAGCTGCGCGAGCTGCTGCAGCACCAGCAGACCGTAGCCCAGCGGAATCAGCGACTTGACCAGCCAGCGCAACGGAATGCCGCCGGGGTCTGGCGAGGCCTCGCTGATCGATCGCGACTGCTCCACGTAACCCAGCGACAACCAGATGAACAGCAGGCTCACGGTGATCAGCAGCAGCGCCGAGACCACGTCGACCACCCGCTTGCCCAGCGGGGAGTAGCGCGCGTAGAACAGATCGACGCGCACGTTCTCGCCGCGCTGCAGCGCGTGGCTCATGCCCAGGAGGATGAGGGCGGCCAGCAGGTGCCATTCAAGTTCCTGCGCCCACACCGAGCCGAGGCTGAATGCGTAGCGCAGGAGCACGTTGGTGGCGACCAGGCCGATCATGACCAGCGCGATCCAGGCGGTGAGCCCGCCGATGCGGTCGATGACGCCCTCGATGAAAGCGGCCAGCGGCCGCAGTGCCTTGAGCATGACGCTGTGCCCCGATCAGCCGCGAACCTTGAGGTGGTAAGCCTCTTCGCTCACCTCGGTCCAGCGGTCGTACTTGGCCTTGAAGGCGAAGTAGGAGTCGTGCACCTTTTTCGTCAGCGGGTCCTTGATGGCTTCGGCCAGCACCTTGTCGGTCTCCACCTTCAGCGCCTTGATGACGTCGTCGGGCAGCGGACGCGCGATCACGCCCTGGTTCTTCACCAGGTCGTCCATGGCTTCGGAGTTGGCCTTCTGGCACCAGCCTTCGCTGATCACGTTGCAGGCGGCCGAGGCGTTGGTCACGATGGCCTTGAGGTCGGCGGGCAGCTTGTCCCAGGCGGCCTTGTTGATCAGCAGCTCCGACACCGTGGACGACTCGTGCCAGCCGGTGGTGTAGTAGTACTTGGCAGCCTTCTGCAGGCCCAGGCGACGGTCCTGGAACGGGCCGACGAACTCGGCCGCGTCGATCACGCCGCGCTCCAGCGCGGGGAAGATTTCGCCGCCCGGCAGCACCTTCACGTCCACGCCGAGGTTGGCGTAGACCTTGCCGGCCAGGCCGGGGATGCGCATCTTCAGGCCCTTCAAGTCGGCCACGGTCTTGATCTCCTTCTTGAACCAGCCGGTCATCTGCACGCCGGTGTTGCCGCAGGGCAGGGCGACCATGCCGAAGGGCGCATAGACCTCGTTCCACAGGTCGATGCCGCCGCCGTCGTACAGCCAGCCGTTCATGCCCTGGAAGTTCATGCCGAAAGGCACGGCGGTGAAGTACTGCGCAGCGGCGGTCTTGCCGGTCCAGAAGTAGGCGTTGGCGTGGTTCATCTCGACCGTGCCGGCGCGCACGGCGTCGAAGCCTTCGAACGCGGGGATCAGTTCACCGGCGCCGAACACCTGGATGTTCAGGCGGCCGTCCGACATCTCGCGGATGCGTTTGGCCAGATCGGTGGCGCTGCCCGGACCGTCCATGTAGAAGGGCGAGCCCTTGCCGTAGGCGCTGGTCATCTTCCAGTTGAAGCGGGCCGACTGCGCGTTGGCAATGACGGGGGCACCGAGCACGCTGCCGGCAACGGCGGCGCGGGTGAGGAACTGGCGGCGGATCAGGGACATGGCGGCACTCCTGTGAGGGGTTGAGGGGTCGGGCGGGGAGGGAAAGGCTGCCGTTTGTAAGGCGGCGTGCTTCCCACTTCGCAAGGCCCATGCCATGTGAAATTCGGTTCCAAGTCGTTGATTTGATTGGTCTCGTCGCCGTTTTGGTTGGCATGCTTCCGAAATGGTGCATGTGGCGGCGAGGGGGATGAGCGGTGCCCGGTGCCGATTGTTCAGTGACCTGGCGTTTCGGTGCCGTTTGTCATCCGATCTGCCGGCTGGGGCTGCGCATGGAAACCACGGCGGCAACCGGAGGCGTCCCCTGGGCACAAACGGTAGCCAGGCCCGCTTTGGTGCGCGCGCACCAAAGCGGGCGTGAGGGCCGGATCGGTCAGAGGCGCGCGCCGCCGCGGCGGTTCTTCACGCGCGTGAGCAGGGTCTTGCAGTCCACTGAGAGGATCTCCGGCCGGTTGAAGATGTGGCGGTGCACGAAGGCCTCGAAGCTCTCGGGGCTCTGCGTGAGCGCATGCACGTGCAGGCTTTTGAGGTCGCTCATGATGTAGAGGCTCACCACCTCGGCGCAGTCGGCGAGCTCTTGCGCAATGCGCTCGATGGCCGCCGGCGCGACCACGATGTCGAGAAAGGTCGAGTTCACCTGCCCCAGCTTCTCGGGGTTGATCACGGCGGCGAACAGCTCGATCACGCCGCTGGCCTGCAGCCCCTGCACCTTGGCGCGCGCATGCGCCCGCGAAATGCCGAGCTGGCGTGCGATGTCGGCAAACGAGGCCCGGCCGTCCTTCACCAGGATGTTGAGCAGGGCGGTGTCGAGCTTGCTGAGCGCGATGTCGGCCGCCTGGGAGGGTGGGTTCTGGGTCATGCCGCAGCCTCAAGCAACTGGCGGGCCAGTGGCTTCGGTGGTCTGCGGGCATGCCCTGCCGTCCGTCGCCTGCATGCCCCCACTGCGCCCATGCCCTGTTCATCACCTGCACACAGGCGTACAACCGCTCTGAGGAAACGGTATGAACAGTATGGTTCGTTTTTTTCAGCTGGCCTCCCTCGCCCTGGCGGGGTTGCTGGTCGCTTCCGCAGCGGTGGCCCGCACCGCCTGCGTGCAGGATCCCGCCCGCGCCCACGAGCTGCGTGTGCTCGATGAAATCCAGATCACCGAGCTGATGGAGCGCTTTGACGTGGTGGCGGCCCCGCAACGGCTGCGCCACATGCTCGCCAGCCTGGTGGAAGCGTCAAGCCGGCTGCGCCAGGGGCCGGCCGTGCACCTGCTGGCCTACCAGGACGCCGAGCTCAACGCCTACGCAGCCGACCACGGCATGATCATCCTCACCAGCGCCATGTGGAGTGCCAGGGAAGCCCTGTCGGACGACGAACTGGCCGCGGTCATGGCGCACGAGCTCGCGCACATCGAGGAGCGCGACTCGTTGGTGGAAGCCTGCGCCAACCTGCAGCGCCTGGGGCAGCCCGCCATGCGCTTTGAAGAGGCCCGCGACCGCATGGCACTCGAGATGTTCAACCCCCGCTCGACCCTGGCCCGCCAGGCGCAGCAGCAACTGCACGCGCAGGAGCACGCCGCCGATGTGCGCGCCATCGAACTGCTGCGCGCGGTGGGCCGTCAACCACAAGCCATGGTGAGCGTGCTGGCCAAGATCCACGGCACCACCCCGTCGGCCCTGAACCTGTTGATGGGCACCACGCACCCGGAGCTGCGTGTGCGGCTGGAGAAGGCGCAGGCGGCGGTGGATGCGGTGAAAGCGCAGGGATCTGGCCTGATCCCGCAGAAGCTCTCTGAACCTTGATGGCGATGGCCGTCACGGACTGTTGGAGATATTGACAACAAGTGATTGGCAGGCCAAACTTCCCCGCATGGGAGCCAAGTTGCTGGTCAGACAGCGGGTCGAAGTTGGCGAGAGCGCTTTCGCCGAACTGGTCGTGTGGGAGCTGCCGCAACCACTGCTGGGTAGCCAGCACAAGTTCAAGTACCGCCTTGCATACGTTGTCCTTGGCGCATGTGTGCTGCGGTACGACAACGAGGCTGGCAAGGGTGATCACCGGCACTGGGGTCGCGAGGAGATCAGCTACCGCTTCACGAGCCCGACGCAATTGATGGCCGATTTCTTTGAAGACATCCAGAGGTACAACCATGACCACGCTGACGATTGACGTGCGTTCGCTGACCGATTCGCTGGCCGACGCTGCGCGTGCCATGCAGACAGGCAAGTCGGTCGGACCTCGGTACAGCTTTTCGTCGCCACAGGCGCTCATGCGAACACTCGGGGGAAAACGGTTCGATCTGATCCAGGCCCTGAGCGGCGCCGGCCCCGTCACCATCCGCGAAGCTGCGCGGCGCGTCGAACGGGATGTGAAGGCCGTGCACAGCGATGTGCAGGCGCTGCTGGCCTGTGGCGTGCTTGACAAGACCGATGACGGCAAGATCGAGTTTCCGTATGACGCGGTGCATGTGGACTTCATGCTGAAGGCGGCGTGACTGTGGGGTGCCCGATCTGCCTGAGCGATGAGTCAACTGAGAGCAGTCATCCAACTCGAGACGCGTTGACCGTTGCCTGCTTCCAATGCGGTGACATTGTTGTTTCGAGAAGTGCTGTTGCCTCGCTGCGCTCTGTGGCAGACCAAAACCGCTGGAAGCTTTCGGCATGGGTTCGCGAGTACGCCCCGTCGATTGTCGTGTCTTCTGACTTAGAGCGGGCATTGGAGAGTGCTGCGCCTTCGTTGACGCACCGCGCAGATCGCATGCTTCGCTGGATCGTCGGTGCATACCCTCCCGGTACAAGCTTCTCTCTGGATGAACTCGGTAAGTAGAAGATATACGACAGTCCTCCTGGCTTGGTAGTGCTTGGGGGCTCATTGATCGCCAGCCCGCTCGTCCCCATCGGCTGGAATAGAACGGTGGAAGAGATGCTGTTCATGGTGATGGAAGTGCTGTGCAATGAACTGGAGCATCTCGTCAGTGAGGACAACCGGAGCTATCAGGTGAGTCCCAAGGGGCTCCTTTATCTGGAGGGCCGTAGAAGCCAAGCTTCGGCGATTGGCTTCTGTGCGATGTGGTTCAGCCCCGAAGTTCAGTCGCTATGGAGTGACGTCATTGAACCAGCCATTCGTGCTTCTGGATATGAACCGCTGCGCATCGACTCGAAACAGCACAACGGAAAAATCGACGACGAAATCATGGCGTCTATCCGTGCTGCGGGATTCGTTGTCTCAGACTTCACTGGCAATCGCGGTGGCGTTTACTACGAAGCCGGCTTCGCGCACGGGTTGGGGTTGCCAGTGATCTTCATGTGTCGTGAGGGCGATGATTTGCATTTCGATGTTCGCCAGTACAACTGCACTTTCTGGACACCCGACAAACTGCAAGACACCCAGGAGCGGTTGAAGAACCGCATTCTTGCCACGCTGGGGCAGGGGCCCTTGCAGCTCCAGTCGTTGGGCCTTCGTCAATCCTGCGCAAGACGCTGGCAGAGTTCTTCCAGCGGCATCGCTTCAATGCCCTGCCCCATCGGATAGACCTCGCTGCCCGGATACACCACCACCTTGTGCTGCGGCCGCAGGTCTTCGCAGGCCGAGTGAAAGCCGCGCTCGACCTTCGGGCTCAGGCTGCGTTTGACTTCCACGGCCCAGAGCGTTCCGTCGGGCTGGCTGAGAAGCAAGTCGATCTCGGCGCCGCCGCTGGTGCGGTAGAAGTGGCCCTGCACCCCCGCGGGCGCGCTGGTCAACAGGTTCTCCACCACCATGCCCTCCCAACTGGCGCCCACCACCGGGTGCGACAGCAGCGTTTCCATGGAGCCGATGTCGAGCAGCGCATGCACCAGCCCACTGTCGCGCACATAGACCTTGGGTGACTTGACCAGTCGTTTGCCCACGTTGGCGTGCCAGGGCTGCAGGCGGCGCACCAGCAGCAGGTCGCAGAGCAGGTCGATGTAGCTGTGGGCGGTTTTTGCGTCCACGCCGAGGTTGCGCGCGAGCTGGGCAAGGTTGAGCAGGCCGCCTTGCTGGTGGGCCAGCATGGTCCAGAAGCGCCGCAGGGTCTCGGCGGCGATGCGCGGGCCCAGTTGCGGGATGTCCCGTTCCAGGTAGGTGCGGATGAAGTTCTGCCGCCAGCGCAGGCTGCGTGTGTCGTCGGGCGCGGTGAAGCTGTCGGGAAAACCACCGCGCAGCCACAGCATGTCGGTCGTGCCTTCGCCGGTTTCGCGGGCGTTCAGTGGGCCGAGTTCCAGGTAGGCGATGCGACCCGCCAGTGTTTCGCCCGATTGCTGCAGCAGGTTCAGCGAGGCCGAGCCCAGAAGCAGGTACAGCCCCTGGCGTCGCCCGTCGCGGCGGGCCTGGTCGATCAAACCGCGCAGCACGGGAAACAGCGCAGGCGTGCGGTGCACTTCGTCAACGATGACCAGCTTGTCCTGGTGCTGCGACAGGTACAGCTCAGGCTCACCCAATCGCGCGCGGTCGCGTTCAGACTCCAGGTCCAGATAGAGGCTGGGCCGCTGCCGTGCCACTTCCAGCGCCAGCGTGGTCTTGCCCACCTGCCTGGGCCCGAGCATGGCAACGAACGGCAGGCATGTGGGCCAGTTCGTCGAGCAGACGGGGGGTGGCTTGGCGGTCAAACATCATTGCAACTATGGAGTTTCATTCCATGATTTGCAAGGATAAATCCTCACGTTTCTGAGCGCGAAAACCTTGCCACCAGCGCCTCACCCCAGGCCCACGGCCCGGTGAGCGTCAGCGTCACGGTGGTCCAGTCACCCTCGGTTTGCACCAGCTGGTCGGCGTCCCACGCACCGCCCTCGTCGAGCGGGCCGCGCGGGCCGGGGCTGTGTTGTTCGGCCCAGGCGAGCACGGCCTGCACTTCCTGCATCACCTCGGGCAACTGCGAGGCTCGCACGCTGGCCATGGCGTCCCAGGTGCCGGTGCCTTCGCCGTCGTCGCTGGTGTCGAAGAGGAGGTATTGAAGCTGCATGCGTCGATTGTCTGTGCCCGACGCCACGAAAAACGGCGCCCGAGGGCGCCGTTGTGAATGACTCAAGCCGGAATCAGGCAGCCGCCTTCACTTTCAGGCGCCAGGCATGCAGCAGCGGCTCGGTGTAGCCGCTGGGCTGTGCCTTGCCCTTGAACACCAGGTCCAGCGCCGCCTGGTAGGCCATGCTGGTCTTGAAGTTGCCGGCCATCTTCTTGTAAAACGGGTCGCCGGCGTTCTGGCCGTCCACCACGGCGGCCATGCGCTCGAAGGTTTGGGTCACTTGCGCTTCGGTCACCACGCCGTGGTGCAGCCAGTTGGCCATGTGCTGGCTGGAAATGCGCAGCGTGGCGCGGTCTTCCATCAGGCCCACGTTGTGGATGTCGGGCACCTTGGAGCAGCCCACGCCCTGGTCGACCCAGCGCACCACATAGCCCAGGATGCCCTGCGCGTTGTTGTCCAGCTCCTGCTGTTTCTCGGCCTCGCTCCAGTTCGGCGTGGCCGTCACGGGCACGGTCAGCAGGCCGGTGAGCAGCACGTCACGCTCCTTGTTCGCGTCGATCTTCTCCAGCTCTTTCTGCACGTCACTCACCAGCACCTGGTGGTAGTGCAGGCTGTGCAGCGTGGCGCCGGTGGGGCTGGGCACCCAGGCGGTGTTGGCACCGGCCTTGGGGTGTGCAATCTTCTGCTTGAGCATCTCGGCCATCAGGTCGGGCATGGCCCACATGCCCTTGCCGATCTGTGCGCGTCCGCGCAGGCCGCAGCTCAGGCCCACCAGCACGTTGTTGCGCTCGTAGCTCTGGATCCAGGCGCTGGTTTTCATGTCGCCCTTGCGCACCATGGGGCCGGCCAGCATGGCGCTGTGCATCTCGTCGCCGGTGCGGTCCAGGAAGCCGGTGTTGATGAAGGCCACGCGGCTCGAAGCCGCGGCAATGCAGGCCTTGAGGTTCACCGAGGTGCGGCGCTCTTCGTCCATGATGCCGAGCTTGACCGTGCTCTCGGGCAGGCCGAGCAGTTGCTCCACGCGGGCAAAGAGTTCGGCGGCAAACGCCACCTCGGCCGGGCCGTGCATCTTGGGCTTGACGATGTAGACCGAGCCCTTGCGCGAGTTGCGGATGGCGTCTTTCTTCGTGCGCTTCAGGTCGTGCAGGGCGATGGTGGTGGTGACCACCGCGTCCATGATGCCTTCGGGAATTTCCTGGCCGTCCGCGCCCCACAGGATGGCCGGGTTGGTCATGAGGTGGCCCACGTTGCGCAGGAACATGAGCGATCGGCCATGCAGGCGGACCTTGCCCTGGCCGCTGGCGGCGGTGTATTCGCGGTCGGCGTTGAGGCCGCGGGTGAAGGTGGTGCCGCCCTTGCTCACCGATTCGGTCAGCGTGGCCTGCAGGATGCCGAGCCAGTTGCTGTAGGCCAGCACCTTGTCTTCAGCGTCCACCGCGGCAATGGAGTCTTCGAGGTCGAGGATGGTGGAGAGCGCGGCTTCCAGCACCAGGTCGCTCACGCCGGCGGCGTCGGTCTTGCCAATCGGCGTGTTGCGGTCGATCTGGATGTCCAGGTGCAGGCCGTTGTGCTTGAGCAGCACCGAGCTGGGGGCCTTCGTCTCACCCTGGTAGCCCACCAGCTGCGCCTTGTCGGCCAGCTTGGCTGACCCGCCTTCGGCCAGGCCCACCACCAGCTCGCCGTCCTTGTTGATCTTGTAACTGGTGGAGCCTACATGCGAGCCCTTCTTCAGCGGCGCGGTGCGGTCGAGCACATGGCGCGCGTATGCAATGACCTTGGCGCCGCGCTTGGGGTTGTAGCCACCCTTCTTGCCGATCTTCTCGCAACCCTTGTCATCCGAGATCACGTCGGTGCCGTACAGCGCGTCGTACAGCGAACCCCAGCGCGCATTGGCGGCGTTCAGCGCATAGCGCGCATTCAGGATCGGCACCACCAGCTGCGGTCCGGCCTGCACCGCCAGCTCGTCGTCCACATTCTTCGTGGTCGCGCGCACCTTCTTGGGCTGCGGCACCAGGTAGCCAATGCCTTCAAGGAAAGAGCGGTACGCCGCCATGTCGGCAATCGGGCCAGGGTGGGCCGCGTGCCAGGTGTCCAGCTCGGTCTGCAGGCGGTCGCGCTCGGCGAGCAGCGCGGCGTTTTGGGGCGCGAGGTCGGCCACGATGGCGTCAAAGCCCGCCCAGAAGGCGGACTCGCTCACGCCGGTGCCGGGCAGCACCTTCTGGTTGATGAAATCGGCGAGCACGGTGGCGACCTGAAGGCCGTGGATCTGGGTGCGTTGTGTCATGGTGGATTCACTGGTGAGGGCTTCGACAGGCTCAGCCCGAACGGGAGGGTGGGGAGGGTGAGAAAAGGAAATCAGTCAAAAAAGGCGAGCACATCGCCCAGCTGGTTGCCGGTGCGGTGGGGCTGGGTGCCGAGCTCTTCAAACGGCAGATTTTGCCGGTTCACCCACAGCGTGCGGTAGCCGTACCAGGTGGCGGCCAGTGCGTCCCAGGCGTTGCTGCTGACGAACACGATCTGCCCGCAGGCCAGGCCGGTGGCTTGTTCGCCCAGTGCGTAGGCCTCGGGGTGGGTCTTGTACTTGCGGATCGGGTCGACGCTGATCACGTGATCGAGCAGACCTTCCAACCCCGCGCTGCGCACCGCAATGCCCAGCATGTCGGGGTCGCCGTTGCTCAGGATGCCGGTGGCCACGCCGCGCTCGCGCAGCGCCTGCAGCACGGCGCGGTTCTCCGGAAAGGCCGAGAGGTGGCGGTACTGGTTCATGAGTCGCGCAGCGCGCTCTTCAAACGCGGGCCAGTTGCTGCGCGCCTCGGGTGCAATGGTCTTGATGGCGTAGGCGAGGGCACTCTGCGTGAGCGCCCAGAACGGCCGGTAGTGCGCGCCGTTGTCGCTGGTGGTCACCAGCCGCGTGTACTCGATCTGCTTGTCGCGCCACAGCGTGGCCAGACGTGAGCCTTGCCCAGGGAAGAGCTGCTCGGCGAGCAGGCCCACGCTGTACACGTCGAAGAGCGTGCCGTAGGCGTCGAAGAGGACTGCGCGGGGTTTTTGCATCCCTGCACTGTATTCCACACTTTCTCAGGCATTAATGACTGCCTTTGGCGAGCATCAGTGACATTTAGGTGCGCAATAAGCGACCAAGCGAGTTCCTCATGGCTTCAACCACAAGGCGAATCGTCTGCTCCAGGTCAACGGGGGAAGGATGGTCGCAAGCTTGTGGAGATGCGCCTTGCCCTCTGCAATCGTCGGCCGGGGACCGGGTGCCGTCTTGCTCGCCTCCAGCATCGAGTAGTGCGCCAGATGTGTCGTCGCCTTCAGCCCCATGGCGGGTCGGCAGTTGGCCGCTGCCACTGCGGTGGACAGGGTTGCGGCCAGCACCAAATCTGCCGGTGTCAGCCCCTGGCGTTGTGCAAACGCCCAGTAGACGGGCTCGAACGTGTCGCGCGCCTGCTGCATCGTCAGGCGCCGCTCATCACAGGAGCCGACTTCAAGACTCTCGACCGTTTCGTCTCCGGAATCACCTCGCGCAGCCATGACCGCAATCAAGTTGAAGCATTCGGGCAGACGAGCGTTCACTTCCTCACTCAAGACGACGGTTCCAGGCTTGACGTCCACACGACCGTCCACTTCCAACCTGTACAGGATGGTGCCTGCCATCCATGCTGAACACGCGAGATAGGTGGCCGCATGCACATTGCCGCCATCGATGAGAGGCTTTCTGATCACAAGATCCAAAGTGTCTGCGGCTTGTCGAATGTGAGAATCGTTCCAATCGCTCATGGTTACTTCCTTCAAAAATGTTGAGTGAGCAGTTCATTTGTTTGATTTTGGTGTTGATCAACGGCAGCGGTGCGGACTCTGCGGCTTGAGTTCCTCTTTCGTCTTCACATTGCGAATCACGATCGTGGCGCCGCGATGTACGGAGCAAAAGCCCGCGAGCACGGTGTAAATACTTCGCCCATCTGCAATCGTGACCATGCCGGTTTTGATCGGCTTTCCCTGCGCATCGGTCGCCTCGAATCCAAAATAGCCCTCGGGCGTGGAGCAGGCGCTTGCAAGCAAAAGTGCAAGTGAAGCGAATGAGGTTTTCAACGTACGCGTCTGGATATATTTGTTCATATGTTTTTCCTTGGTTTTAGAAAATGTTGGAGGGTTTACATAATTCGGTGGTATCCCCGGCGCCCAGCGCCTACCATTCAAAAGATGTTGCCTTTGTGTCCGCCGTACACAAGCGGAAGCCTATTGTTGACGTGGCTTGCCGCCTGTGGTTTGCTCAATCACAATGACCCAATTTCGTTCTTCGGCCTCTCTTTCAAATCGAGCAAAAAGTTCTTTTAGATGCCGTCTCTTGATTGCCGTATTTGATCCGTCCCAGCAAGGCCTTAGTGGCAAAACCAGATAAAATTTCGCCTCCAAAATCCATTCGCCTACGAAAGTGTTAGTGTGAGTTTCATCTTCTGTCCAAGTAATGGACCAAGGAGTGGACTTGGTGATCATTGAGAATCCTTTGCGAGGCTGTTAATGTGCTTTCGAATGGCCCAAGAAACAACGTCGAAGGTATTCAGAATATGCCAAAAATCGGCGATGTGGATTGATTGATGACGGTGGCTATTTCAATTGCTCTTTGTCTTGATTGTTTAGGCAGCGATCGTACCCATCTCTATCGGTTGATTTCATCAAGATTACGGAGTTAAAAAAACTGCGTTTGCTTTGAGTTGTTCCATCCCGTATCGCTGCAAGCCCTTGCAAAGTGATTATTGGCAAAAGCTTGTCGAACGCCTGCAGATGGGTGTGCAAATTGTCCATTTTGATGGCGGCGTGAGAGGTAAATAGATCTAGGTCAGGGTGATCTTCGAATCTTTGTAGCCGCAATAATTCGATGTCAAGCAGATTGAGGTCAAGGCAAATTCCAAGAGCTGACCCACCCCAAATCATCAAACTACTTGTAATGTCTATTAAAGAAACTTCGAGATAGTTTTCTCGAAGCACATCCTTTACTTCAATGATCAGGCCGTGTCTATGCAGGAGTAGGCTATATTGATCGTTTTTCATGCACAATTTGGCGCGCATTTCGTTTTTCTTAAGAAACTCTTGAACGAATGCGATATTGGCTATTTGAACGATTTTCTTGCTGGTGATCATTTGAACCATCCTTTGATTTCGATCCACTGGGTACCGCTGAGATTGATTGGTTTGTAATCGAGCTTCGCAAGATATTGCAGCTCCTGCGCATAGACCCCAAGAGGGCGGCCGGACTTGGCATCGATATACATCCATTTATCCATGGGTATCGTTGCCAGCGCAATATCATCTTGTCTTAATACGGCTTGATCTAAAAATGGCCGATTTATTTTTTCGAAGAATTGGCCGGCTGCAGCTTCTTCAACTTCCTTGCTGACATTCAGCACGTTAAAGCTGCCTGGCCTTGCACCGAAATCGATCGATTCATGTGCGTGCATTTGCTCGTTGATTGCACTATTCATGTCGGACGCAAATCGCCCTAAAACAGTGGTCGTTTTATGCGGATTGGGCGGAATGACTCCTGCAGAGGTTTGTAGACCAACTGGCGAACTGGAGGATCCATCAGCCCAAAAGTTGTTGTCAATCCTTGCTTGGTTCTTGGCTTTCGCTTCAGCTTCGGCCACTACCTTGGCAACCTGCGCACGCTTGACCGCATCGACTGTGACCTTCGCCCCGCCGGTTGTTATCGCAGTCACGCCGCTGCCCAGCGTGATCAGGTCCACCAACGCCTCGCCCCTGACACTGGGGTCTGTGCTGTTGAGCCTTGCGCTCAGATCTGCAGGCAGGCCCGTGATGGCGTTGGCGCTGTCGATCAGTGTCTGCTGCATGCCGTTTTCGGCAATCGCCTGCACGGTCATTGCAATGCCGACAACAGCACCCGCCAGCATCCCTGGGGGCGAGATTTTGAGCAGACCCTTGCCCACTCCGTGGAGGAAGGGGTTGCCTACCGCCTGCCGGTACTTGAATGCCTGGCTTTGAACGCTTGCACGTTCTGCCGTATCGACCAGATTGCCGAACTGGCCCGTGTAGCTCTTTGATGCGAACTGGATTGCCGCAGTCCAGCTCTGGCAGGCGGCGCTTGCGGGGCTTTGGCACGCTTGATCGATTTGCTGGTCGCGCCAGACATCAAGCCGATTGAGATGATCGATCTCGGCCTGTATTTTCTGACGGCAGGCTGCGTCTGTGCATGCGCGCAGATCACCATGCAATTTCAGACGTCTACTGGCTTCAGCGTGCGTCAGAAAGTTGTTCTGTACCTCGTTGAATGCTGCGGTAGCGCCTGAGATGCCTCCAGCACCGGCACCCAAGGCGGTGCTCGCTGCGGCCGTGATCACATCCCTCAAGAGGCCTTCAATGCCTGCTTCTTGCAGTGCATTGGCCACCACGGGCGCAGTGAGCGTGCCAGCGGCTGCGCCCGCTGCACCGGCCGCGCCGCCAGTCAACGCGCCGATGGTGGTGTGAGCTAGCAAACGAAGGGTGCCGTTGTCGCCCCAGTTCGACTCCATTTGTTGGGCCTGGGCGAGGAGGTCGGTCCTTCTGTCCGGATCGGGTTCGGCGTTAGCCTGCTCGCGCAAATCGCCAGCCCGTTTCAACTGGGTGGTGGCGTAGTCGCCAACAGCTTTGCTGGCTTGCTTGCCGAACTCGGCGGTGATGGCAATCTGCGCGTTGACCTCATCCTTGACGCGCTCCCTGTCGAAGATCGGCGCGATGCCGCTTTCGGCGTCCCCTGTTCTGGCCTGCGTTTCACCTGCGATACCCGAGATTGCCGAGGCGGTGACCGACGTAGCGGCGCCCTTGTCCGAGCCGATGCCAGCACTGCCCACCGGCCCGGTGGGCGCAACGGCCGACGCCTTTTCCACCGCGGTCTTCGCCGTGCTCTGATCCCCCAGCTTGCCGCTGAGGGACGCGTTCACCGAGTAACCGTCGGCCTGGTACGCAGACTGGTTGTGAATAGCGGAGATCTCAAGCCCGCCCTGGCTGTCGAACCGGTTGGCACCGGCCTCCACCGCCACCTGCGTGCTGGTGATCGCGCCGCCGATCAACGTGGTCTTGCCACGGGTGGTCACGTCAAAGCCGCCGTCGCCTGCGCGGATGGCGCTTTGTTCCCTGACGCTGGCGTAGGTGCTGTCGATTCCGGTCTTGCCGACACCACCACTGACGCTGGACGCGCCGTAGCACAACGGTGGGATGCACAGGCTCACGCCTGCGCTGGCGCTCTCGCTCTTCTCGCTGTAGGTGGCTCGGTCCTGCAGGCTCTCGATGATCAAGTCGCCGCCGATGCTTGCCTGAACATTCGGAGCTGTCACCACGGCGCCGCGCAGCGTGGTGTCCGCGCCCGATTCGAGCTCGACCCGCTGGCCGGCCCGAACGTGGGTGTTGTTGTGGGTGATCTCTTCGTCTTTGCCTTGGCCCTTGCTGCGGCTGGCGTTGACGTTGATGCTGAAGCCTGTCTGTGCGCCGCCCACGTTGAAGCCCATGCCGACGCTGCCGCTCTTGCTGCTGTGGCTGTTGGTCTCACGTGTGGTGCTGGTGGCAGCCAGCAGGTGAATGTCACCTTCGGCCTTGAACCGAGCGGTGTCGCCGGCTTCGACCGAGCTGCCCTGGATGAGAATCGAGCCAGGGTCGGGATGCCCTTCGACAGGCTCAGGGCGAACGGCGGAAGGGATTGCGGTCAGTGTCACATCGCCCCCAGCCACCACGTTGGAGCCGTGCGCGCCTACGCGCACGACCTCGCTGTTGCTCTGGCTCTTGCTGGAGCCGAGATTGATGTTGATGCCGATGCTTGCCGCCGCAGCCGGGTTGTTTGCAATCGACTTCACTGTGTCGACCACCTGCTTGCCCTGCAGGGCCGCCACCGCCAGACCCAGCGCCTGCGTTCTGCCATCGCGGGTGTTGCTCAAGGCTTCGGCGGTGTTGGCCACGCCTTGCAGTGCGTCGATCACTGGGTTGGACAGGCTCAGCGATATACCGCTCTGCTTGAACTTCTCCGCGCTGGTGCTGCGCTCGGTGGTGCGCGCTT